>JBKPHO010000056.1:0-9392 GCA_046729915.1 Actinomycetota bacterium
CCCCCCCCCCCCCCCCCCCCCCCCCTGTTTAATGATACGGCGACCACCGAGATCTACACCTGGTACACGTCGTCGGCAGCGTCAGATGTGTATAAGAGACAGATAGTCGACCTTTGGGCGGCTGGCCCCGCCGGGATCGTAGGCGGCTAAGCCAGCAAGTGCGGGATCGCTCTTAGATCGTCGGCCTGGAGTTGCGGGACGCGCGTGCCCAGCTCGCCTCGTTGGCAGGGATGATCGTCTCACGCTTCAAGCTCCTCAAGAACGCGCCTAAGCGCTTCGAGGCCACGCCTCGAGATGACTCTGGCGCTTACCGGTTTCCTGCGAGGCGACGAGGGTCGCTGCGCTGCGCTCTCATTGCGCGCGTTCGTCGATTACAGAGGCGTCGCTGAGAAGTGGCGCGGAGGAGAAGCCAGCGAGGGCTCATTCGAGCGTCTCTAGCGAGCCCCTTGCCTCTCAATTCGGGCGGCTACCACTGCTGTCAGCCAGAACTCCTGCTCTTGGTGCCAAGAAAAGGCTGGCCTAATGGTGCCTTGATCAGTTCTCCCTGGTAATCAGGCGATTTCGAGGCACCGTTAGGGGCTGCGAAGAGGCTCCATCGCGCCGATAGTGCTACTCCTGGGCTGAGCCTGATCCGAGGGGCGACCCGGAAGGCCCCGCGGAGTCCCATGTGCGCGCCAGCTGCGCGCCAAACCGATGCCTATCCGCCGAAGGGAAACGTCTCGCGAACGCGCATTCTGTCCAGCTCGTACTCTTCCTGAAGAGTCGCCTCCGTGACGACGCAGTGAACCGGCAGCAGGGGCTCGACGCGCTCCTTCGCCTGCTCGAACGTCGCGTTGTCGGGGTTCGCATACCTTGTCAGGGTCGCGTGAGGCGGCGGGTCGGAGCCCGGCTGACCGTAGGGCGGACACTCTGGGTACATCGCCCAGAGCGCCCGCATCGTCGCGCGAAGCTCATCGTCCGGCTCGGGCACCGCGTAGGCGACAACGCCCGGAAACTCGGTTACGCGGGTGAGCTCGAACTCGAGCGGTGGCCGCTGGCCAAAGAACACCCGCAGCCGCTCGAGGTCCTCCTCCGTCACTTCCGCCGCGGGCAACCAGGGGTAGTGAAGGGTGAGCGAGAACGGAATGTGCTCCGGAATCCGCTCCGGATACAGCTCGCGGTGTGCGAGCGCAAGCTCGGGATCGACGTGCTCGAGCACGAGCGTGAGGGACGTTTGCAGGGGTCTAGGTTCCATGTCCACCTCCGCGCCGACAGGGTCAAGTCTCGCCGACGGAGAGCACGGAGTGGACGAGAGCCTGCGTCACCGGAATCTGGTTGGCGACGTGCTGCCACACCAGCGAACTCGGCCCGTCCAGCACGTCGGCGGTGACCTCGACCCCGCGCCGGGCCGGAAGACAGTGCAGGAAGACGGCGTGGCCGGCGGCGAGAGCCATCAGTTGCCCGTCGACACGAACGCGGCGAGCGCCTGGGTGTCGACCGCGCTCTCGCCATCCATCGAGGTCCACACGTCGGTATACACGACGTCGGCGCCGGAGACAGCCTCGCGTGGGTCGTCGAGGACGCTGACCGAGGCGCCGGTCGCGTTGGCAACGACGAAGGACAGTCTCAGGCCTGCGAGCCCGCCGAAGCGCTCGCGCAGGGTGAAGAGGCTGACCAGAGCCTCGCACGGGTGATGCCGCGGCGAGAGCGCGTTGATGACCGGCACGGTCACCGTGGAAGCGAGTTCCTCGAGCAGCTCGTGGGACCCCGTCCGGACGACGATGGCGGCCGAGAGCGCCGAGAGCGTCCGCGCGGTGTCGACCAGCGCCTCACCGCGCGCGAGCTGAGTTTCCGCCGCGGCGACGGCCGTCACGGTCATTCCCAGCCGCTGCGCAGCCGCCGCAAAGGCCAGCCGCGTCCTCGTCGATGGAAGCTCGATGATCGCAACCAGCGTCTGATCGCTCCGTTCGGCGGCGAGAGTGCGTGGGTCGGCTTTCGCCTGGGCCACGAGCTCGAGCACGCCCTCCAGCTCGGCCGGCGACAGATCTGCGGGGCGCAGCACGTGCCGTGGCCCATCGGACATCGGGATTAGTCACTTTCTAACGCTGATTTCGCATCGTGCGCCGGTCGTTCCGTACAACGAATCAAGATGACTCACCTCCAAACAGCGCTGCCGCGGCGGCTCTGATCTCCTCAGCGGGAACGTCTCGGACGTGTTGCGCGAGCGCCCACTTGTGGCCGAAGGGATCGATGATCTCGCCATGGCGGTCGCCCCAGAACATGTCCTGGAGCGGTTGGACGACCTCGGCGCCTGCCTGCACGGCCCGCTCCCAGAGCGCCTCGACGTCGTCGGTGTGGATGCTGAGCGTGCTATAGACGCCGCCGACGGTGAGCGGCGACACGACGCCCATCTCCGGGAACTCGTCGGCGATCATCACGGTGGAGTCGCCGAAGCGAAGCTCGATCTGCATGAACCTGCCGTCCGGGACGGAAACGCGCCCTCGTTCCTCGGCGCCGAGCGCCTGCACGTACCAGTTTGCCGCGCGGTCAGCGCCGCGGACGACAAGGTGAACCGTGATGGTGTGCGGGGCGGTCGAACCGTTGCTTGGTTCGGTCATCGCTTCCTCCTTGGCTTCGGGGTGCGGGTGCAGCCTTCGCGTTTTGGCGGCCGGCGGCCGTTGCGCGATCTTGAACGAGCAGCCGGGAACGGATGGTTCTGAAGAGATCCCCGCTTTTCGACTGGGGCGGGGTTGCGCGGACAGCGCATGCGGCAGCTTGCTCGCTTGCGGTCGTATCAGCCGCCCGTGCGAAGACTTCGCGCGTCGACTGTCCCAGAGACGCTCGCCCACCATGGCGGAGTGGTGATTAAGGACTCGGCCGCTCGGGTGAGTTCTGGATCAGATCGACCAGCCCATCCGGCACAAGTTTCGCCGAGGTGCTGAACTCGGCGAGCGATCTCCAGCGCGCCGTGTAGGTGGTGCCGTCTGGCTCGACGACGGGGACCTCGTCGGCTTCGTAAAAGTCCCGTTCCTTGAGCTGGACGTCGTAGATGAGGAACACCTCGTGACGCTTCTGGTCGCCCCAGTCGAAGATGTCCTCCAATAGTCCGAGGTAGTGGATGCGGTTCGCTGTCGCTCCGATCTCTTCAAGGAGCTCGCGGGCAATCGCCTGCTCTCCGGTTTCCCCGAACTCGATGCCCCCGGCGAGTGGTACGGCGACAACTTCGCCGGTGGCGGGGTTGTGGTCCTCCCACACGAGGATTCGCTCGCGGTTGCGGACGACGGCGGCGGCAATCACGCGGATCTCTCCGGCCAACCCTCGTGAGACCCGCCCCTGAGATCGACCCTGCGGCGGAGGCGTCACGATCGCATCGTCGTCACGGCCGTACCTCAGCTCCGGGTTTGGCGTCGCTTCTGCTGCTCCCAAGTTGCGATCGTCTATCAAGCGAGATTTTGCAGCTCGACGCTCTCACCCGCGAGGGCCGGCGCGCAGAAAACGCGCGAAGGCAGCAGACGGCCGTGGCCCTGCCGCTCGCTCATCCGAGCCTAGAGGAGCTCCGCGATCGCCCCGGCCGCGGCCTGTGGCGCCTCGGCAGCGACGAAGTGCCCGATACCCGTCAGGACGCGGCTGGTCGAGCGCGGGAACGCCCTCTCGAAGCCCTCCCGCTGCTCGAGCGGTCGCATTGGGCACGGTCTCAGGCAGGGCGGGAGGTGGACGGTGGCCAAAAGGAACGCGCTCGAGGTGCTTCTCATAGCTTTTCGCCGCTAATGGGCGCCCTTCTCCGGGCACCACAGCGGGCACCGTTAGGGCTCCATCGCGCCGATCGCGGCGCCCCCGGCCGCAGGCGCTGGAGTGGTGAGAGGCGGATCAGGTCGACCCCCAGGTCAGCGCGGATGGCCACTTGGAGTGCTCCTGCCCATCCACTTTGGTGCCCCCAAAGGAACTGCTAATTCGAGTTCCTCAAGAAGGCGCCTCAGCGCTCGAGTAGCTCGCGTAGTCCGCCTCCTCCCAGCCCTCCACGCGCATTCTTAAACGGAGGTTCGAACCTCCCGCCCCCACTTCAGCCAAGGACTCGAACACCTTGGTCGCACTTTGCGAGGGCTTTTCATCTCGGATCGACTTGCAGAGTCTCCAGCGTGGACCAGACCATGCATGACCTCCGCCTGGACCACGGAGGCCGAGGCTAATCAGCGCCAGCGTCCAGTCGCGTCCCCGCTCCGAGCAACACCGAAACTTGCGCCCCGCCCCAACTTCTGGTAGTCGCGCGCGCGTCAAACCTCACACGTACTACGCACCCCGTACCAGAACAGCATGATGGCCCCTTCGCGGCTCCCTCGAAAATGGCCGTTTTGCAGGGGAAAAGGCTACAGGGTCCATAAGTCACGCCCTTTGGGGGCAGCGATCGACTCGTCTGCCTCTCCAATTGCAGTCGCAAGAAGTACTGCCACATCGGGGGCATGGCCTTCGCCCTGGTTCACGCCTGCCCTCGGGATCCACCAAGACGATGATGGCCCCCTCCCGCGGTTCTTAGAAGCGGCTGTTTTGCAAGGGAAAGAGTGCGGGGTCCGGGATCCGCGCTCCTTGGGTGCCGAGATGCGCTCATCCGCCCTAACTCGACCTCGCGCATCAAAGGGCGTTCAGGCAGGGGGCTCCCGCTAAGCTCAGTCAGGTTGTCGGGGTTCCCCTTACCGGCTGCCGGTGACTCGTCGCCGGCCACGGCGGCTCTCGCGCTCGCGGTCGCTGTACTCGGGTTGGTGGCGGCTGGCTGCAGCAAGGGCGGCGGGCATCCTGCCGCGATCGCGACGGCCAGCGCGCCAAGAAGCTCGGCGCCGTGCAAGCTCGACAGAGTCCAGCATCGCGCCGTTGCCCGGGCGCTCGCCGACATCCGGCGTCTGCGGCGCATCCAGGCGCCGATGCAGACGTTCTCCCAGCACGGGGCGCCGAATCAAAACGCGGTGACCGGAAAGCTGATGCTGGACCTCGGCTCCGCCAATCTCCCGCTGAACGTGTTCGCGCGCCTGCTCTACCTCGGGAAGGTAGCGGTCAGTCTCTGCGGTGATTGCTCCGTGGGGCTCGAGGGGGAGGAGCCCGTCTTGGCGAACCAAGGGAGAAGCACTGTGGATAACTGCAGCGCCTGACCGATCACTGGTCGAGCCGTTTGCGAAGACGCCGCGTCACTGATGCCACCACGTGACCCCCGCGTGGGCCAGCGTGCGGGACTGTCACCCGAACAGGATGGACGCGGCCACCCGGCTTCGGGCACTAGAACGCCCCGCTGCGCCAGCGTGCGGGCATGGCGCCTGGGCCTGGCGGTGGCGGCTCAGTCCCCGGGGATGTCGGCGCTGAACACCCAGACATGGCCGTCTGGGTCGCGGAACGCCGCGTTGCGCACGCCCCAGGGACGGTCGATCGGACCGTAGATGATCGAGACTCCACGCTCGGCGAGTTCGGCGCAGAGAGCGTCCGCGTCGTCCACAAAGATCGCCAACTGAAAGCTCGCCCCCGAATCGGAGTCGGCTAGGGGTACCTGCCCGAGCATCTCGTTCTCGGCCGCGCCGCGCGTCAGAAGGCGCAAGAAGAGGTTGTCGAATTTGAAGATAACGGTGCCCTCTTCGTCGTCGGCCGCGGCGACCTCGAAAACGCGCTCGTAGAACTCCTTCGAACGCTGCTGGTCCTCCACAAACAGCGTGATTGCGTTGACGGACTTCAGCGATTGAGCCATCTCCTGAACCTCCGGGGTTGGTAGGACTGGGCCTGCCCCGTGCGGATTAGACGATGCGTCGAACCTGGATTCATCGCTGCCTGACATCTCTGCCGTGAACTGGTACCTCGAGCTTCTCTCCCGCCCATCGGTCACGGACCGTTCAGCCTTCGCGCCGAACGGCGCTGGGCTACGTACACCTCGGCTGGGCGAGTGTTCGCGAATGACGCCTGACGAGAAACGTCTCGTGGTCTAAGCGCTCACGATTCAATGGGTCTCAACTCCAAGATGCCGAAGTTCGCCCCCGGGTTCTTGCAAGCAACTTCGAGAGCCTCATCGAGGTCGGCACATTCGAGGATGTTGAACCCGGCGATCTGAACGGTCTGCTCGGCGACCGGTCCGTCGCCGACCATCAGCTCGCCAGCTCGAATCCGAATCGTCCGCGCCTCCGTGAGCGGACCGAGTACGTGCCCATCGAGGCGCACACCACGGGCGTCCATCTCCTCACACCAGGCCGCCACCGCGGCCGGGACCGCCGCCCTCTGCTCAGGGTCGAGCTGGACACTTGGGTCGCGGTACGTAAAGAGCATGTACTTCATCGCGCCTCTCCTCTGGTTCGTGGTGTCCTTCCATGGCTTAGACGATGCAGTGAACTCATCGCTGCGAGCGTGCGCAGTCGACGCGGACACGAATAATGGTCGCGAGACTATTGGGGCGTAACAGTTCAGGCCTGGGCCAGTGTGCGGGAATGTCACCAGAGGGCTGACGCGACGCGCCGAAGGTGCCCTAGCGTCTTCCCCGTAGCCAGTTCGACATCCGAGTCGTGAGAGGCACCTTCCCCGGAAGCCACTTCGTCTCGGGAGGCGGCGCTTGAAACGGCTCGAGCGCACCAATGCCCGCGGACGCGATCTTCAAGGTCACCTCGCCCGGATAGATCGCCGCGACCTGCTCGCCCGGCACGTAACGAATCTGTGTGGGTTGCTTGGACTCGACAGCCAGGCCGTCAAAGATGTCGCTCTGCTTATCGCCTTCAACCTGCGCGACCGTGCCAACGATGACGCCATCCGAGGTGATCACGTTCCACCCTTGCCCGATCTGCAACCACGAGACAGGATCAGTCATCACCGGCGCTGCTTCGGTCACCGGGTGCTCTCACGTTCTTCGGCATCGTCGGCCATCGAGGGTACTCGTTCGTGGGGTGCGCCAGCGTTCAGGAATGTCACCCGAGTTGGATAGCGGCGATGGGTTCGGTGGCTGCGGCAGGTCTGTCTACGTGACACGCGGATGATGGTTCTTTGGCAATGTCGCCGCAAGGCGGCGGACGACCGTTCGGAAAGGAGCATCATGGGCGAGCGAACGCAGAGCGAGAGCGGAACGTGGCCTGGCGGGATCGCGGCGATAACGCTGTTCGTCGAGGACTTTCGGGCGGCAAGACGCTTCTATGAGGACGTCTTCCGGTTGCCTGTGCACTACGAAGACGAGCACTCGACGGTGTTCAAGTTTGGTGACACGCTTGTCAACCTGCTCACGGCTGGCCAGGCGCCGAGCCTGATCGAACCGGCGACGGTCGCGCCGCCCGAGACGGGTGTCCGTTTTCAGTTCACGCTCGGTGTTGAGGACGTCGATGCCATGTGCGCTGAGCTGGAGGAGCGAGGTGTCGAGTTGCTCAACGGACCGATGGATCGACCTTGGGGAGTCCGCACTGCCAGCTTCCGCGATCCCGCCGGTCACATCTGGGAAATCGCCCACTAGCCCGCCAAGGCAGGAGGGCCTCCGCTGGGCCAGTGTGCGGGAATGTCACTCGACTGGCGGCGTAGCGCCAGGTACTTGCACGCCAAGCCGGGCGAGTGCTGCTTGAAGGTTGAGTGGACTCTGACCGACCGACTGGAGCAGCTGTGTCAGGAGGTTTGGCTGGTTGTCGTCCCAGATCAGCGCGAGCAGAACGTGCTCTGGCAACACCCGCTCCGAGTTGGCGGCGAAGGCGAATCCCTCTGCGCGCCCCATCAGTCGATACCAGTGGGGGTTCGGAGAGGGTTTCTCCCCTTCAACAAGCGGCTGGATCGGAGGCACGTAGTGCTCGACGTGCGGGACGTACTCGGCGACGGTGGACTCATCCAGGCCGCAGGCGCGTAGTGCCTCCCGTGCGCGAGACTCTTCGGGATCACTCACGACGGCGGCCAGAAGTTGATCGAATCCGACCCACGCCGTGCGGCGTTTGTTCCGCTTCGTCGAACGATGCCCGGACAATTGAGCGCACGGGAGATTCTCTCGCGCGACGAGGCCAGCCGCGTGGGCGAGCGTTCTTGTCACTCGAGCGCTCGAGCGCTAGGGCTCGGAATGAGGACTGGCGGTCGACGCCTGGAGTGCTAGGAATCGATGTTAGAAACTAATCGTCCGGATCCTGGACGAAGCAGAGCCGCCCTCGCGCACGGAGTAGGGCGGGCGCTCGGGCTCGATCCCCTGCTCTTTCAGTCGCGAGAGCGTGCTGTCGAGGTCGTCGACGCCGATCGCGATGTGGCCGTAGCCGGAGCCGAGGTCGTACGTTCGGCCGTCGTGGTTGTACGTCAGCTCGAGCACGGAGTTCTGGTCACCGAGCGAGAAGAAGTAGTTCGTCGCCTCCAGCTGGCCATCGCGGACGATGTCCAGGTCACGCGCGAACGAGAAGCCGAGCGCCTCATAGAACGCACGGCTCTTCTCCGGGTCGGTGATCCGGTACATGGTGTGTAAGTAACTGGTCACGGAGCCATCCTAGGCCTCGCAGCTGTATCCCGGTGCGACGACAGAATGGCGGGCGTTTGTCCGTCGTTGGGAGAGTGCAAGCGAGGAGGTGAGTGCGATGTTGGGCGCCGCTTTGGTCATTGCGTTCCTGGTCCTCGTCGGGCCGCTCTCCTATTTCTACGGTGTTGATTCGCGCCTCACTGCGAAGCGCGACCGCGGCTCGTGGCGGGCGCGGCCGCGCCGGTAGCGTCGGGTTACCGCTGCACCGGAAGCAGCGAGCGCAGGTCGTCGATCGTGTCCGCTTCCTCGGGACGCTTGTCCGCCCGGTAGCGCTTCACCCGTGCGAAGCGAAGAGCGACTCCGCCGGGGTACCGCGTCGAGGACTGAGCGCCGTCCAGGGCGATCTCGACCACGAGCTCCGGCCGCACCAGCACGGCGATTCCGTGCCGGCCCGTCTCGCGCTTCAGGAGCGCTTCCGTCTGCCACTCGAGGAGCTCGTCGGTCAGCCCCTTGAAGCACTTCCCGACCATCACGAAGTCGCCTGTGCGTGGGTCGCGGGCAGCGAGGTGGAGGTTCGAGAGCCAGCCCTGCCGGCGGCCGTGGCCCCACTCCGCGCCGAGCACGACGAGGTCATAGGTTCGGACCGGCTTCACCTTCCGCCACGCCTTGCCGCGTCGGCCGGCCGCGTAGAGCGAGCCGGCGTCCTTCACGACGACGCCCTCGTGCCCCGCCGCGAGCGACTCGTCGAGGACGCGCTCTCCCTCGCTGGGCTCAGAGGTGACGAGCGACGGCACCCGAAGGTGCGACGCGATCGCCTCGAGCCTCGCCGCACGCTGCTCGAGCGGCGTGTCGAGCAGGTCCTCACCGTCGACGTGCAGCAGGTCGAAGAGGAACGTGCTGATTCCTTCCGGCGGCGCGTCGGCGTCGATCTGCGCAACCGTGTCCTGGAACGCGGCCGGGCCGTCGTCGGCCATCCAGATCGCCTCGCCGTCCA
>JBKPHO010000057.1:0-12733 GCA_046729915.1 Actinomycetota bacterium
TCCTCTCCGGCGGCGGGCCGCACTACGGGTTCCTCGCGGCACGCTCGGACTTCATCCGGCGCATGCCGGGCCGAATCGTCGGCGAGACCACTGACGCCGCGGGTAAGCGCGGCTATGTCCTCACCCTCCAGACGCGCGAGCAGCACATCCGGCGCGAGAAAGCGACGTCGAACATCACCACGAACCAGACGCTCCTGGCGCTGGGCGGTCTCGTCTACCTCTCGTGGCTCGGCCCGGAGGGTCTCAAGGAGGTGGGGGAGACCTGCATGGCCCTCGCCGAGCACGCGAAGGAGCGACTCGGGCTTCCGTTTGTGTTCTCAGGCCAGACAACGTTCAAGGAGTTTGCCGTACGGGTCGGACGGCCTGCCGCCGAAGTCGTTCGCGAGGCCCGCGCCCTCGGCGTGCACCCGGGCTACGTCCTCGGCCGGGACTACACGGGAATGGACGACGCGCTGCTCGTGGCAGTCACCGAGAAGCGGACCCTCGGAGACATCGACCGCCTGGCCGACGTGCTCGCCGAGGTGGGCGCGTCGTGAAGCTGATCTACGAGCGGTCGCACCCGGGCCGCCGCGCCGGGCGGCCGCCGCGCCCGGACCTGCCGGTGCCCGAGCTGCCGCCCGAGCTTCGCCGCGCCGGGCCGCCCCGCCTCCCCGAGCTCGCCGAGCCGGACCTCCTGCGCCACTTCACCGAGCTCTCGACGCAGAACTTCGGCATCGACACCGGCTTCTATCCGCTCGGCTCCTGCACGATGAAGCACAACCCGCGGGTCAACGAACGACTCGCCGCGCTCCCAGGCTTCCGTGATCTCCATCCGCACCAGGACGAGGACGGCATGCAGGGAGCCCTCCGACTCTGTTGGGAGCTGCAGGAGGCGCTCGCCGAGATCACCGGCCTGCACGCTGTGTCGCTACAGCCCGCGGCCGGCTCGCAGGGCGAGCTGACCGGTCTGTTGCTGATGCGCGCCTACTTCGCCGAGCGGGGCGAGTCGGACCGGCGCCGGAAGGTCGTGATCCCCGACACGGCGCACGGCACGAACCCCGCCAGCGTCACGATGGCCGGCTACGAGCTCACACCGGTCAGGACCGATCCGCGGGGCAACATCGACGTCGATGACCTCCGCGGCAAGGTCGACGAGGGCACCGCGGGCCTGATGCTCACGAACCCGTCAACGCTCGGCCTCTTCGACGAGAACATCGAGGAGATCGCCCGGATCTTCCACGGGGCGGGAGCGCTCATGTACTACGACGGCGCAAACCTGAACGCCGTTTGCGGCATCTCGCGCCCGGGCGACATGGGCTTCGACATCGTCCACATCAACCTGCACAAGACGTTCTCGCAGCCGCACGGCGGCGGCGGGCCCGGCGGTGGCCCGATTGCGGTCGGGGAGCGCCTGGAGCCGTTCCTGCCCGTGCCCGCGATCGTGCGCGACGGCGAGCGCTACCGCTTCGACCACGACCGGCCGCGGACGATCGGGAAGGTGCGCGGGTTCTTCGGGCCCTTCGGCGTCTTCGTCCGCTCGTACGCGTTCATCCGCTCGTACGGCCCGCAGTTGCGCGAGATGTCGGAGGTCGCGGTCCTGAACGCGAACTACCTGGTGGCGCGCCTGCGCGAGGCGTACGAGCTCCCGTACGACCGGCTGTGCATGCACGAGTTCGTCCTCTCGGCGCGGCGGCTCAAGCGCGAGCACGGGGTCACCGCGCTCGACGTCGCCAAGCGGTTGATGGACTACGGGTTCCACCCGCCCACGATCTACTTCCCACTCGTCGTGCCCGAGGCGCTGATGATCGAGCCGACGGAGACAGAGGCGAAGGAGACGCTCGACGCCTTCGCGGACGCGATGCTCGCGATCGCGGAGGAGGCGGGCGCCGAACCGGAGCTCCTGAAGACGGCGCCGCACGGGCGTGCCGTCGGTCGCCTCGACGAGGTCCAGGCCGTGAAGCGGCTAGTCGTGCGCTACGGCTTCGAGGAGCACCCCGACCTCGGAGACGAGCCGGCCGCTGCGGTCGTGGAGGCTCCGAAGGGCGTCTGAATGATCGACCTCCGCTCGGACACGAAGACGAGGCCGACGCCTGAGATGCGGGCGGCGATCGCTTCCGCCGAGGTGGGCGACGAGCAGCGGCGCGAGGACCCGACGGTCAACGAGCTCGAGCGCCGAGCGGCCGAGCTCCTCGGCCAGGGCGAAGCGGTCTACGTCCCGACGGCGACGATGGCGAACGAGATCGCACTCGGCTGTCTGGGCGAGCCCGGTGACGAGGTGGTGGCGGAGGAGAACTCGCACATCTTCGTGGCGGAGCTCGGCGGCCCGGCTGTGCACGCGGGCCTGATGACGAGGCCGCTGCGCTGCCCGGCCGGCCGCTTCACGCCCGAGCAGCTGCACCAGACGGTCCGCCGCACCGACTACTCCCACGTCCCGGGGACGAAGATCGTGTCCGTCGAGAACACGCACAACGCGTCCGGCGGGCGGGTCTGGCAGCTCGACGAGCTCGAAGCGGTCGTGAGCACGGCGCGCGAGCTCGAGCTGCGCCTACACCTCGACGGCGCGCGTGTGCTGAACGCCGCCGTTGCGCTGGGGGTGCCGGCGGCGGAGATCGGCCGTCGCTTCGACACGGTCACGCTCTGCCTCTCCAAGGGGCTCGGCTGTCCGCTCGGCGCGCTCGTCGCGGGGTCGAGGGAGCTGATGGCCAACGCGCGGCGGCTCAAGCACCGCTTCGGCGGCGCGATGCGGCAGGCCGGGATCGTGGCGGCCGCAGGGGTCTACGCGCTGGAGCACAACATCGAGCGCCTCGCGGACGATCACGCGCGCGCGAGGCGGCTGGCCGAGGGGCTCTCCGAAGCCGGCGTGCCGGTCGATCTGGAGCAGGTCGAGACGAACTTCGTCCAGGTCGACGTCGCGCCGCTCGGCCTGGGCACCGCAGAGGCGCTCGAGCGGCTCGCGCAGCAGGGCGTCGGGCTCTCGATGACCGTCCACCCGACGCGACTGCGCGCGGTGACGCACCTCGACATCGACGACGACGACATCGAGCGGGCAGTCGAGCTGATCCCGCGCGCCCTCGGGGCCCTTGCACGCGCCTGAGCGCTTCCGGCGCCTCGTGCTGGAGGCCCAGTCGGCGGGAAGGCTGCCGAGCCTGACCGCCGGGGTCTTCCAGGGCGGCGAGCTCGTCTGGAGGGACGCGATTGGCCTCGGCGACGTCGAAGGCCGAGTCGACGCGACCGTCGACACGCAGTACGCGGTCGCGTCGATCACGAAGACGTTCACCGCCGCGGCTGTGCTGCAGCTCCGCGACGAAGGCAAGCTCGAGCTCGACGACCCGCTCTCCCGGCACCTACCCGAGGCGGCTCACGGGACGCCGACGATCCGGCGCATGCTCGCGCACGCCTCGGGCCTCCAGCGCGAGCCGCCGGGCGAGATCTGGGAGACGCTCGAATTCCCCGGGGAGGAGGAGCTGCTGGGCAGGCTCGAGGAGGCCGAGCAGGTGCTTCCGCCCGCGGCGGCCTGGCACTACTCGAACCTCGCCTACGCGCTCCTGGGCCACGTCGTCTCACGCGTCTCCGGTGCGCCGTTTCGCGAGTACGTCGAAAGGTGCCTGCTGCGGCCGCTCGGGCTCGAGCGGACGACGTGGGGCGCCACACCGCCCGCGGCGCTTCCGTACTTCGTGGAGCCCTACTCCGACTCGGTGCGCCGCGAGCCCGTGCTCGAGCTCGGAGGCAAGGGCGGCGAGTCCGGTCTCTACAGCACCGTCGGCGACCTCGCGCGCTGGGGCGCGTTCCTCGCCGAGCCGGACGAGTCGGTGCTCTCCGCGTCGAGCGTGTCCGAGATGCACGACGTGCAGGTGATGGCGGAGCCCGACTGGACGCTGGGCTGGGGCCTGGGGCTCGAGTTGTGGCGGCGTGGGGAGCGGATCTTCGGCGGGCACACGGGCGGGTTTCCCGGCTTTCTCTCGATCCTGGTCTTCGCCCGGCACGAGCGGATCGGCGCGGTGCTGCTCACGAACTCGAGCAGCGGGGCCAAGCTGAGCGCGACGGGGCTCGACCTGCTGGAGGCGGCGCTCGAGGAGCTGGCGCCCGAGCGTGAGCCTTGGACGCCCGAGGAAGCGCCGCCGGAGGAGATGGTGCCGGTGCTCGGCCGCTGGTGGTCCGAAGGGGAGGAGACGGTCTTCAGCTGGCGGGGCGGGAAGCTCGAGGCGCAGATCGCCTCGGCACCGCCGGAGCGGGAGCCGTCCGTGTTCGAGCCCGAGGGAGAGGATCGCTTCCGGACAGTCTCGGGTCGAGAGCGCGGAGAGGTGCTCCGCGTTGTCCGCAACGGCCGCGGCGAGGTCGAGCGGTTGTACTGGGCGACCTACCCGTTCACGCGAACGCCGGAGATCTTCGGGGCTCCAAGCGGGTAGGTCTCGCCGCACGATCGGCCAGGACGCCGACCAGCCGAGCCCTCCAGCCTTCCCTTAGTACGGTTCGCCCGGCCTCCTCCCCGAGGCGAGCGTATCGAGGAAGTTCGCGCGTGTCCGTGACGTGGGAGTGACGGATGTGTGACTTCTTCGGTCGCTGCGGGCGGCCGGGACGCTTGCGTCCGCCCGCCGGCCGGTTCAGCGGTCGCCGGCGGCGTAGAACGCGAGCGCGACCCCGGCGTACACCGCGACCAGCGTCCAGCCTTCCCAGCGCCGCCCTCGGCCGTCGGCGAGCAGGAGCGCGACTAGCGCCGCCGCTCCGCCCATCGCGGCGAGCTCGATCGGCCGGAACGTCAGCGGCAGCGCAGGCCGCACCAGCCACGAGAGCAGCGCCACCACCGGCGTCACGAGCAAGGCGACCTGTGCGCTCGAGGACACCGCGATCTCGGTTGCGAGCGGGAGCTTGCCGCGCGTTGCGATCACGATCGCCCCGCCGTGCTCGGCCGCATTGCCGACGATCGCGACGATCACCGCCGCGATGAAGAACTCCGACAGGCCCGCCGACTCGGCGAACGCGTGCAGCGAGTGGACGAGCGTCTCGCTGATCAGCGCCGTCACGACGGTCGCAGCCGCGAGGGCGGCCAGCGCGGCCGGCAGCGTCCAGCCGCCTCCGGCGACGGCACCACTCTCCTCGTGCAGCCGCTTGTGCCGCCGCAGCGAGCCGACAGTGGCGGTCAGGTAGAGCAGGAGCAGGACGACCGAGACCGGGATCGTCGCCACCGCGAGCGAGTGCCGCTCGGGATCGCCCGACCACCCCGGCACCGACGGCACGAGGAACAGCAGCACAGCCGCGAGCACGAGCCCGAGCTGGAGCTGGATCGAGAAGCGGTCGAGCGGCCTGCCACGACCTCCTTCACCGCCGAAGACGAGCGCGAAGCCCAGGACGAGCAGGATGTTCGAGACGACGCTCCCGGCCAGCGAGCCCCGCACGACGTTTGGGAGCGACTCGTTTACCGCGAACAGCGCGATGATCAGCTCCGGCGCGTTGCCGAAGCTCGCGTTCAGGAACCCGCCGATTCCCGGACCGGTGTGCTCGCCCGCGTGCTCGGTTGCCTCGCCGATCAGCCAGGCGAGCGGGACGAGCGCGGCGGCGGCGGCGACGAACAGCGTCGTGTCCCCGGAGTGGAACACGTACCGCAGCAGGAGTGTGATCGGGGCCAGCACGAGCGACGCCCAGAGGAGCTTGCGGCCCACGCCGTTAGCGCCCTTTCCAGTAATGGTGCCCAGGTTCTCGGTCGCTAAGACCAAGCCAGAGTCCCCACTCGACCGCGGCGCAGGCTGGCAGCCTGCGCAAGGGCGAGGGAGGACTCTGGCGCCGTGTGATAGCGGGCGAGAGACGGGCGTCCATTGCTGGGAGGGGCGCTAGCCTAGCTCGCCCATGCTCGAGGCAGTCCTCTTCGACTGGGGCGACACCCTAATGCAGTTCGCCTACTCGCCGGAGCTGGTGAGCGCGGGCCACCGCGCGGGTCTTGCGGCGGTCGGCCGCGACGGGCTGCCCGACGTCGACCAGCTGACCGAGCACTTCCGCGAGCACTACGAGCCGCTCTTCTGGGCCCCGGGGACGATCGAGGAGATCGAGTACCCGAGCCTCGTGCGCCGGCTGCTCGGCGACTTCGGCTTCGAGATCGACGACGAGGAGCTCGGGCGCTTCCTCGAGGCCGAGCACGTCGCCTGGGACCCGGCGCGGATCCTCGCGGCACATACGCACCCGCTGCTCGAGGCGCTCCGCGCGCGCGGCCTCAAGCTCGGGCTCGCCTCGAACGCCTTTGACCCCGGCTGGCTCCTCCACCGCGACCTCGAGCAGATGGGCATCGAGGAGCGGCTCGACTTCAGCGTCTTCTCGTCGGAGGTCGGAACGCGGAAGCCGCACCCGGCGATCTTCGAGCGCGCGCTCGACGCGCTCGGGGTCGAGCCGGAGCGTTCGGTTTTCGTCGGCGACCGGCTCTACGAGGACGTGCGCGGGGCGGCCGAGGTCGGGATGACGACCGTGCAGGCGCTCTGGTTCCGCGCGGACGAGCATCCCGACGGCGGCGAGCCCGACTACCAGGCCTTCACCCAGCTCGACGTCCTGAACGTCGCCCGCCGCCTCGCCTAGCCCCTAACCCCCGAGTTGTCAAGTCTTGCGGAGAGCGGGGCGTTGCAACCACAATCCAGCCATGGAGACACGCGAGCAGGCGGCCGCCCAGCCGACCGAGCTTCCGCTCCGCCCCCAGGACGAGGTCGAATGCCGCCGCTGCGGCGTCCACTGCGACAAGGTCGTGTACCCCGGTGCGTGCGTCGAGCGCGGCTGTCCGTTCGTCTACTCCTACGAGGAGTTCGGCCACACCTACATGGGCTGCGTGATGAAGGTCTTCGACGTGGAGATCGACTTCGACCTCCTGCGCGAGGCCGAGAAGCGCAGCGGTGGCTTCGGCGCCGTGCGCGCGACTGCGCCCGGGCTCCCGATGTGCCGCGTCGAGGTCGAGGAGTGCTACGAGAGCCGGGCGGACGAGCTCGGCTGCGTCAACCCCGAATTCCACGAACTGCCGGTCGGCGAGCCTTCTTTTCGCGTATTCGCCCAGATCCGCGCGTCGTAAGACCGCCTCGATCACCTTAACCGTTTCGACCGGTGATCTCGGACGGACGCGTCTTCGCCCAGATCCGCGCGTCGTAGACGGCCCTCGCTTTACTTCGACCGTTTCGACCGGCCCTTTCCGGATCGCTTCTTCGTAGCTCTCGCGTAAAGCTCTCTCAGCTTCGTCATCTGCTCGAGATCAGGGCCGTGCCCGTCGCGGCCGGGAACCTCGAGCAGCGCCGGCAGGTCCTGGAACCTCGGGTGGGCGAGGAAGACGCCCAGCTTCTCGCCGAGCAGGCCGTCGCCGATGTTGTCGTGCCGGTCGCGGTTCGACCCGAGCGGGGCTTTCGAGTCGTTCACGTGCAGGCAGCGCAGGCGATCCAGCCCGATCAGCTCGTCGACCTGCTTCACGACGCGGTCGAGCTCGGCCGGGTCGGCGACGTCGTAGCCCGAGACGAAGAGGTGGCACGAGTCGAGGCAGACGCCGAGGCGCGGGTGCCGGTCGAGGGCCTGGTAGAGCGCGGCGAGCTCCTCGAGCGAGCGGCCGATCGTGTCGCCCGCGCCGGCCGAGTTCTCCATGCAAAGCCACGTCGTGTCGTTGCAGCGATCGAGCGCCTGCGCGAGCGCTGGCACGACTCGCTCGAGCCCGGCCTCGAAGCCGGCGCCCTGGTGCGAGCCGACGTGGAAGACGACCGACTCGGCCCCGATCGCGGACGCCGTGTCCACCGTCGAGCAGAGGGTCGCGACGCTCTTCTCGTAGAAGTCCTTCTTCGGGCTCGCGAGATTCAGGAGATAGAGCGCGTGAATCGAGGCCGCGCCAATCCCGAGCTCCTCCCGCCGCGTGCGAAATGCCTCGAGGTCCGCGGGGTTGTGCTGCGGGTACCTCCAGGCGCGCGGGCTCTGGGCGAAGAGCTGGACGGCATCCATCCCGAAGCTGGCCGCGTTGTCGAGCGCCTTTTTGATCCCACCGGAGCAATGGCCTCCGAGAAGCACGCAGCTGAACCTACCCGAGCCACGCAGAGAGCCGTGCGGCCTCGTCCTCGAGCTCGCGCCTGGCGGAGCGTGGTAGTGGCGCGAACGGCTCGAGCACGATCCGGTCCCCGTCCTGCCGCCACAGCCCCGCGACGAAGCCGTCGACGAGAATCGTCGGCTGCACGTCGCCGTTCTTGTGGATCACCGTCCGGCGGTGCTCGTCCGACAGCACGCGGGCCCGGTCCTTGTGGGCGAGCAGGAGCTCGTCCCAGCGCGGCAGCAGCCTCGGCGGGGCGGGCGCCTCGGCCGGAGCGAGCGGCGCGCGCGGCAGGTCGATCAGCTCGCGGCCGCGGTCGTCGCGGAAGCTGCGCAAGCGCAACGCGTCGAAGCCGGGCGCGAGATCGCGGATCGGCACCCCGCTCCACTGCGACACGTCCGCGCGAGTCGCCGGCCCGAAGGCCGCGAGGTAGCGCCTGATCGCAAACGCGATGGCCTCGGCCCGCGGAGGGTGCTCATGGTCTGCCGGCTCGTAGGTGGGCGAGCCGCGAAAGCCGTAGAAGGCGCACTCCGGCGTCTGCTCCAGGCGGCCGAGCGCCATCACCCAGGAGTAGGTCCGAATGTCGTCAGCTTCGAGCGAGCGGGAGTCGAAGCCCAGCGCCTCCATGATCTCAGGCCGCGTCCGCGGCCGCACACGCGTGAGCGCCACCACGCGCTCCACCAGCTCGTTCGGGGGCCGCTCCCTCCCGCGCACCCGCGTGAGCGTCCGTGCGTCGCGGACGGCCGCATCGAGGTACGGGTAGTCGCGCACCGAGACGAGGTGCATCGTCGCGCGCATGAGCAAGGCCTTGACGACGCTGCGCCGGAGGAGGACGCGCTCGAGCGAGCTGCGCTCGAACCCCTCCAGACGCGCCCACAGCGCGAGGTACGGCGACGAGGGCAGCTGGGCCTGGAGGCCCGCGAGCCGCTCGACCGCCCGAACCGGCGAGAGCCGCTCCCGCCGGAGCAGCAGCTGCCGCAGCAGCGTCGTGCGGTTCAGCTCGCGCGGCGTGAGGACCCGCTCGGCCACACGAGTACGCTAGTGCCTCTACCAGCAATGAGCGCCTGTCTCTCGCCCGCTATCACGCTGCGCCACGAACCACCCTCGCCCTTGCGCAGGCGTCCAGCCTACGCCGCGGTCGAGTGCGGCCCGTGGCTTGGTGCTAGCGACCGAGAGCCATGGCGGCATCACTGGAAGAGGCACGCCGCATGACCGTTCGAGTCCGCATGGCGCCGAGCCCGACCGGGCTGCTCCACATCGGCAACGTCCGGACAGCGCTCTTCAACTGGCTCTTCGCGCGCCACGAGGGCGGGGAGTTCAGGCTGCGGATCGAGAACACTGACGTGAGCCGCGAGGTCGCCGAGGCGACGGAGCAGATCCAGGAATCGCTCCGCTGGCTCGGCCTCGACTGGGACGGCGAGGTGACCTTCCAGCTCGACCGGCAGCCGGACTGCCTGGCGGTCGCGCAGCGGCTGGTCGAGGAGGACAAGGCCTACGAGGACGAGGGCGCGATCCGCTTCCGCATGCCGGACGAAGGCATGACGGCCTGGGAGGACGCCGTGCGAGGGCGGGTCGAGTTCCCGAACGAGAAGCTCGAGGACCTCGTGCTCGTCCGCTCGGACGGACGGCCGACGTACAACTTCGCGTCGCCGATGGAAGACGTGTGGGACGAGATCACCCACGTCATCCGCGGCGAGGACCACATCTCGAACACGCCCAAGCAGATCAATCTCATCCGCGCGATCGGGGCCGAGCCTCCGGTCTACGCTCACGTCTCGCACGTGCTCGGGGCGGACGGGCGCCCTCTCTCGAAGCGCCACGGCTCTGTGACCGTCGACGAGTTCCGGGCGAAGGGCTACTACGCGCCGGCGCTGGTGAACTTCCTGGCGCTCCTCGGCTGGAGCTACGACGACAAGACGACCGTCATGTCGCGGGACGAGCTGATCGAGCGCTTCTCGCTCGAGCGGGTGGTCTCGAGCCCCGCCGTCTTCGACTACCAGAAGCTCGACTGGCTGAACGGCGTCTACCTCCGGGCGCTCTCGCCGGACGAGTACGCGGACGTGCTCGTCACCTACCTCCGAGAACAGGGCTACGAGTGGGACGAGGAGCTCGTGCGGCGTGTGGCGCCACTGGTTCAGGAGAAGATCGCGACCCTTGGGGAATTTCCGGCCTTCGCCGGCTTCTTCTTCACGCGGGTCGAGCCCGAGGAGGCCGTTGACGGCGCGGTGCTGCCAGCGGCGGCCGAGGCGCTCGCCTCCGTCGAGCCGTTCGAGGCGGAGGCAATCGAGTCGGCCCTGCGCGGTCTCGCTGAGCGGCTCGGGCTGAAGCCGCGCGAGGCGTTTCAGCCGATACGCCTGGCCCTGACCGGATCGAAGATCTCGCCGGGCCTCTTCGAGAGCCTCGAGGTCCTCGGCAAGGAGGAGTCTCTCGCGCGACTCGGCGGCAGCGGCCGCGGCGGGGCGAGCGGATCGAGCGCCCGCTGAAACGCAAGCCAGCACCGCCGCCGGAAGATCGGCGTCGGCAGGGGGAGCCTGTCGGCCGCCTTTACCATTTCCGAGTGATAAAACGTGTTGGCCAGGTAATCCGATACGGGGGGTGGTGTCCAAAGTGACCCACCGCGTAGTCGCGCCGAAGGTTCTGATCGTCGAGGACGACGCATCGCTGAGGCTCCTCTGCCGCGTCAACCTGGAGCTCGAGGGGTATCGCGTGCTCGAGGCCCGAAGCGTGGCGCAGGCGGAGAGCGCGCTCTCGGGGGACGAGGTCGACCTCGTCCTGCTCGACGTCCAAGTCGGCCCGGACGACGGGGTCGCGCTGATGCGCTCGCTGCGCCGGCGCGGGCACGCGGCCCCGGTCGTGCTCTTCACCGGCACCGCGCAGCTCGACTCCCAGACACAGGCCGAGGCCGACGGCGTCGTGCCCAAGCCGTTCCGGCTCGAGGACCTGCTCGAGGTCGTGCATCGGCTGACCGTGCCGTAGGTAGATTCCCGCCCGATGAGCGTCGCCGCCGTCCTGCGCCCGGCCGACTACGAATCGCGTCTCCAGCGCTATCTCTTCGAGCGGGCCGAGGAGGGACGCGCCGTGCGTGTGGGCGAGAAAGAGGTCTCCGAGCGCGCCGAGATCGTCGCCCGCTACGCAGAGCTCTTCACGCGCGAGCAGCTCGCGGCGCTGCGCGCGGCCGAGGACGACTCCGAGGACGGGATCGACCGCGAGCGGCTCTACCGGCTCCGCAAGACGTGCGAGGCCGGACTGATCTCCGCCGAGCTCGCCGAGCGCGAGGACGAGCTCGAGAACGCGATCCTCGCGGCTCGAGTCGAGTTCAAGGGCGAGCAGATGCCGCTGCGGACTGCGCAGGCAAAGCTCGCCGTGCTCCCCGACTACGGCGAGCGCGACGAGCTCGGCCGGCTTGCGAACGACCTCTCCGCGACCTTCAACGACGAGCGGCTCGCCGTGCTCCGCGCGGGCGAGGAGCTCGAGTCCGAGATCAGCGGCACGGGCGACCCGATCGTCCGGACCGAGGACGAGAAGGGCATCTCGCTGCGCAAGCTGGAGCGCGCACTGGCTGCCGCGAGCGAGGCCGCAACCGGTGTCTACGGCCGGCTGAAGGAGCGCTGGCTGGAGCGCCTGCTGGGGCCGGAGCGCGAGCCCGTGCCCAGCTCTTCGCACATCGCCTACCTGCGCCGCCTCTCACCGCTCGAGGCCATCTACACGAAGGAGCGCGCGGTTCCCGTCTGCATGGACACGCTGGCGCGGCTCGGCTTCGACCTCGAGAACGAGCCGAACATCAAGCTCGACCTCGACGACCGGCCGCAGAAGTCGCCTCGCGCCTGTGTGATCCCGGCCGACCCGCCCACGGTCGTGCACCTGATCACACGAGCGCAGGGCGGCCTCCACGACTACCAGGCATTCCTGCACGAGGCCGGCCACGCGCTGCACTACGCCGGCTGCGACCCCTCGCTTCCGTACACCTTCCGCAACATCTCCCGCGACCACGCGCTGACGGAGATCTACTCGTACATCGTCGAGGCGATCTCGCGGCAGCCGGGCTGGCACGCCCGCTACTTCGAGCTGTCGGACGAAGTGGCCGCCCAGAACGCGGATGCGACGATCTTCATGGAGGCCCTGCTCTTCCGCCGCTACGTCGCGAAGCTGCAGTTCGAGCTGGACTTCTGGGGCCGCTTCGGCGAGGACGGGGGCACCCCGGATGGTTACGCCGAGCGGCTCACCGAGGCAACCGGGATGCAGTACCGGCGCGAGGGCTACCTCGCCGACATGGACGCGGGCTTCTACTCGGCCGACTACCTGCGTGCCTGGATCCGCGCCGCACAGCTGCGCGCGTTCTTCGAGCGCGAGGTCTGCGAAGAGTGGTGGGCGAGCGACGAGACCGGCGAGCGTCTGCGCGAGCTCTTCCGCGAGGGCACGAAGCCCTCGAGCGAAGAGATCGCAGGCCGCATCGGCTTCGACCCGCTCGACACGGGCCCGCTGCTCGCGGAGCTCGGCGCCTAGCCGCGGCGGGAGAACCGGCCCAGCAGGCTTCACCGATACATACGACGCCTACGGGCCTGGATCTTGTGCTCGGGCACCGAGTGTCGGCCGATGGCCGTGAACTTTGCGCTCTTTCCGAGGTTTCTTCGAATGTCCCTCGTTCGAGTGATCCCACAATGCCGCGGGCCGTCGTAAAGTCGCGGAACGCGCCATTCGCCGATCCGAGTGGGCGCGACTGCGGTTCTA
>JBKPHO010000058.1:0-2164 GCA_046729915.1 Actinomycetota bacterium
CACAACGTGCCGCGGATCCGCGATGTCGAGACGATGATCGCGCTCATCTCCGCGCTCGGGGCCGACGCCGAATGGATCGGCGAGAACGAGGTGCGCGTGCACGCTGCGGACGTCTCCTCGCACGAGCTGGACGCCGAGCTGTCGAGCCGGATCCGTGCGTCCTTCCTGCTCGCCGGGCCGCTGCTCGCCCGCCGCGGTCGCGCCAGCGTCCCCCCGCCCGGAGGCGATGTGATCGGGCGCCGCCGGCTCGACCCGCACATCCACGCGTTCGCCGAGCTCGGCGCTGAGATCGACATCGGCGCGCGCTTCGAGCTGCGCACAGACGGCCTTCGCGGCAAGCACATCTTTCTTGACGAGGCAAGCGTCATGGCGACCGAGAACGCGGTCATGGCCGCCTCGCTCTCCCCGGGCCAGACCGTGATCGGCAACGCAGCCTGCGAGCCGCACATCCAGGATCTGTGCCGCTTCCTCGTCTCGCTCGGCGCGGACATCCAGGGAATCGAGTCGAACGTGCTCAGCATCCGCGGCGTCGACCGCCTCGGCGGGGGCGAGTGGCGCATCGGGCCCGAGCACATCGAGGTGGGCAGCTTCATCGGCCTTGCGGCGGTAACGGGCAGCGACATCACGATCGACGAGGTCGAGAGGAAGGACCTCGCCTCGATCCTGCCGACCTTCGAGCGACTCGGCATCCACGTCGAGCTCACGGGCACGAGCCTGCGTGTGCCGCCGAACCAGGATCTCCTCATCCGCGACGACCTCGGAGGGCAGATTCCGAAGATCGAGGACGGGCCGTGGCCCGCGTTTCCCGCCGACCTGACCTCGATCGCGGTGATGGTCGCGACGCAGGCCAATGGTGAGGTGCTGATCTTCGAGAAGATGTTCGAGAGCCGCCTCTTCTTCGTCGACAAGCTCGTGTCGATGGGGGCGCGCATCATCCTCTGCGACCCGCACCGCGTGGTCGTGACCGGGCCGGCAAAGCTCTACGCCCAGCAGATGTCGAGCCCTGACATCCGCGCCGGGATGGCGATGCTGCTGGCCGCCTTGTGCGCCGAGGGGACCTCGACGATCGGGAACATCAGCGAGATCGACCGCGGTTACGAGCGGATCGACGAGCGGCTCCGCTCCCTGGGCGCGCGCATCGAGCGCATCGAGCTGTAGTGGCCCGGCGGCTCGGTCAGGCCGACGAGGCGGGCAGGCTCCACGCGCGGATCGACGTCGGCGGCCAGGGGGAAGCGAGCGTCGCGACCGGCGTGCCGGTGCTCGACCACCTGCTGGGGCTGCTCGCGCAGTACGGCTCGTTCGACCTCGCGCTCGAGATTGCTCCGGGCGACGCCGACGCCGAGGTGGCCGCCGCCGGGCGGGCGCTGGGGCAGGCGCTCTCTGACGCGCTCCAGGCCGAAGGCAGCCGGCGGCATGGTTCGGCGGTCGTGCCGGCGGACGAGGCGCTCGCGCATGTGGTGGTCGAGGCTTCGGGGCGGCCGCTCGTGGTCTCGAACGTCGACCTCAGCGACGCGCGCGTCGCGGGGCTTGCACGCGACATCGTCGCGACGTTCCTGCGCGAGCTGGCCGAGGGTGCCGGGCTCACGCTGCACGTCCGCCTGATCGAGGGCTCGGACCCCGAGCACGTGCTCGAGGCGATCTTCAAGGCGCTGGGCGTGGCTCTCGCGCAGGCATGCCGCAAGCGGCGGAGGGTGGACTGATGTCGGAGAAGGAGGTCGTCCGAACCGAAGAGGCGCCGGCGCCGTTCCAGGGCGCCCCGTACTCGCAGGCGATCCGCGCCGGGGACCTCGTCTTCGTCTCCGGCCAGCTGGCGCTGCAGCCCGACCACGCGGAGATCGTCAGCGAGACGATCGAGGAGCAGACCGAGCAGGTATTCGCGAACCTGCGCGCGATCCTCGAGGAGGCCGGGAGTGGGCTCGACCGGCTCGTGAAGACGACGGTGTACCTGGCCGACCTCGGCGACTTCGCGGGCATGAACGAGGTCTACGCCCGCCACGTCGGCGACCGGCCGCCTGCGCGCGCGACGGTCGAGGTCGCGGCGCTGCCCTCGGGCGCCAAGGTCGAGATCGAAGCAGTCGCCTTGGCCGGCTGAACGAGCGGCTGGTCTTAGAGGCCTTTGCCGTAGGCAGGCACCATCTTCTTGCGTCCCAGACGGTGCGTTGGA
>JBKPHO010000059.1:0-1326 GCA_046729915.1 Actinomycetota bacterium
GTGAGGCGCGGCCCGTTTGCCATCCGGGAGACGATCTGGCTGCCGTCGGCGACGTGCAGCTGCACCGCGCTCGTGCCACCGGGCCCACGAGGCTGTCCGAACGCGAGGTAATAGACGCCCGAGGCGGTCAGCTGTGTGGGCCGGAGCCCGGCAGGGCGCCCGACGAGCATCAGCGGGTGCAGGAGTCGGCGGACGCCCTCGTAGGTCGGCCCTTCGGGCGAGCGTAGGAGCGCGTCGCCCCACACATCCTGCCTCGCCGCGAGTGCGCCGAGTACGGCGTTCTTGTACGCGGCGTCGGTCTTCGGTCCGTGGCAGGCGGACACGGCGCGGCCTTTGCCCGCCACCGCGCTTGCCGATCCCGCGAGCATGACGACGACCGCAGCGAGACCGAGCCGGGCCCACGGCGAAGCCGCGGACGGGCGCGTCACGGACGCACCGCGCTGCCCCCCGGCCGCGATCCGTGGCTAGGCACGGAGTGATCTTCTCGCAAACTGCGCAAAAACCTCGCGAGAACCGCGCGCGAAGGCCGCTGCCACAGCCGCAGAACCCTTGCCCCCGGGGGTACCCCCGCGTCCTCTCCCCCGAGGACAGCGTAGCGGGGCAAGGCGCACGCATGGTGACGGCTTTGTGCCGAAAGGGAGCCGACCTATACCCTGCTTCGAAGCAGGCCCTAGCCCTGGACGGCCGCATGGAATAGGCCGCCGTCGACGGGCGTTCCAGCACCGAAACGACCCAAGGGAGGAACATGAGCCCTGCCGCCGACCGCCGCTGGCTGACGCTCGCGATCGTGGGCGCCGCGTTCTTCATGACCGTGCTCGACGTCGCGATCGTCAACGTCGCGCTCCCCTCGATCGAGACGGACCTGAACGTCACCGAGACGACGGTGCAGTGGGTGCTGATCGCCTACTCGATCACATTCGGCGGTTTCCTGTTGCTCGGGGGACGGATGGCCGACCTGCTCGGGCGCAAGCGGATCTTCATCGTCGGGCTCATTCTCTTCACGGTCGCCTCCCTCGTCTGCGGGCTCGCCAACGACATCAGCGTCCTGATCGGTGCGCGCGCGGTGCAGGGCATCGGGGCGGCCATCATCTCGCCGGCCGCGCTCTCCATCGTTACGACGACCTTCGCGGAAGGCGCCGAGCGGAACAAGGCGCTCGGGATCTGGGGCGCGCTCGGCGGCTCCGGCGCCGCGGCCGGAGTGCTGTTCGGCGGGATCCTGACCAAATACCTCGGCTGGGAGTGGATCTTCTACGTCAACGTCCCGGTCGGCGCGCTCGTCTTCGCTCTCACGCTGCCGATCGTGCCCGAGAGCCGGGCGGAGCTGGG
>JBKPHO010000060.1:0-12460 GCA_046729915.1 Actinomycetota bacterium
GAGTTCCCTCGCCGAAGTACCAGAGGATGGCGCCGGACTCCCCGAGGGAGCGCCCGTCGTCGAGCACGAGCGTCGGCACGCGGAGCGACGGGTTGAGCCCGCCTAGGACCTCCGGGCGGTTCGAGCGGTCGACCACGTCCATCGTCCGGCGCTCGTACGGGAGGCCGAGGTGGGCGAGCAGCAGCCGAACCTTGTAGCAGTTGCCCGAGACCGGGCTGTCGTAGAGGAGCACGAGCCGAGCCTAGACACTGCGTGGCGTAGCGGATGGGGAAGGAGGGCCGGGACCCCGCCGCAACGAGGCCCGGCCCAAATCAATTCTTTCCCCTGTTTAGTGGCCGTCGAACCAACTCCAGCGGAGCACGGCTTCACCCCCTCTTCATCACGATCTCGGTGCCGTGTTCGGCGCGATTAGCGCGACTGACACGATGTGCATTTCGTCCAGTTCCATGTGTCGAGTGGCCGTTGGGGAGCGGGGCTTGGGCTCGACGGAGCGGCGCCGGAGTCGAACCGACCGAGCCGTGGGCTGCACGACCGCACTGGTTTTGAAGACCAGCTGGGCCACCGGGCCCATGCCGCTCCGCCGCGAGCCTAACTCAGCGGCGCCCTGCGGCCCTGAGCCTTCGTTCGTCGCCGACGCGGCGGGTGATGCCGTCGGCGTCGAAGCGCTCCAGCAGCAGCTGCGCGGTGCGGCGCGAGATGCCGAGCGCGTCGCGGAAGCTCGCGATCGTGATCGGCGCCAGCTCGTTCAGCGCTTCGACGCCACGGTCGTAGAGTGCCGAGGAGACGGCGAAGCCATCCCCGACGCGCTTCAGCGTCCCGCGCTGCTCGAGAAAGGTGGCGAGGCGGCGGTCCTCGACCCGCACCAGGTCCTCGCCTTCGAGTCGCGCCTCCAGCTCTTCCGCAGCCGCTTCGTGCTCACCGAGCTGCGGTTTTGCGCCCGGGGCGTACGCCTTCCCGTCACGGCGCTCGACGCGCAGGAGCTGCAGCACGGACGGCGCCCACGGCTCCGGCGGCAGGAGCTCACCGAGCGGTATTCCGGGGTCGAGAGGCGACGAGCGGGCGCGTTCGACGAGGCGGTCGCGCACGGCGGCGCGCTGCTGCTCGAGCCACTCGGCCGCGAAGTACCAGTCGCCAGCCTGCGCGAGCGCCGCGAGGCCCTGCGCCAGCTCGCCGGGCGGGAGCAGGCCGCGCGCCTGCAGCTCGGCCCCCATGACGGGCTCGTGGACGATCGTCCGTAGGATCGCCTCGGGGTCGCCTTGCTCGAGCACTTCGAGCTTCCTCGGGTCGAAGTGGCGCGCGGGAGCCGGATCAAGCACGACGCCTCCGCCGACGGTCGTCTCGGTGCGCAGCACGATCCGGTCGCCGCGTGCGGCCACCACGGGCTCTCGCAGCCGTAGCTGCGCGTAGCGGCCCTCACGTACGACGCGCGCGGCGACGTCGCTCGTCCCGACGTGGACGGTCACTGCCGCCGGCACCGGCTCGAGCTCCTCGAGCGCCACGTCGAGCCGCCAGCTCACGGGGTACGAGCCCGGTGCGACGAGCGCGTCGCCGCGCCTCAGCTGCGAGCGCGCGATCCCGGGCAGGTTGACGGCCACCCGCCGGCCGGCTTCTGCGCGCGTCACCGGCAGGTCGTGGACCTGCACGCCCCGCGCGCGCGTGCGGAGGCCGGACGGCTCGACCCGCAGCTCGTCGCCGGGGGAGATCGAGCCGGACCAGAGCGTGCCCGTGACGACGGTGCCCGAGCCGGCGATCGTGAATGCGCGGTCGACGTAAAGCCGCGTTGGGGCTTCGCGCCTGCGCGCGGGAGCCTCGGCGGCCGCTCGCGCGAGGGCCGCCCGCAGCTCCCCCAGGCCCTCTCCCGTCTTGGCGCTGACCGCGACGACCTCAGCGCCCGGGACGAGCTCCCGCGCCTCGGCGAGCGCGAGCTCGAGAGCCTCCGCGTCGACGGCGTCGGTCTTCGTCACCGCCACGACGCCGCGCTCGATCCCCAGCAGGCGCAGGATCGCCAGGTGCTCGTGCGTCTGCGGCCGCGCTCCTTCCCCTGCGTCGATGACGAGCAGGAACAGGTCGATCCCGGTCGCGCCCGCGACCATCGTCCGCACGAACCGCTCGTGCCCCGGGACATCGATCAGCGACAGCCGCGTTCCGTCGTCCAGCTCGAGCGGGGCGTAGCCGAGCGCGATCGAGATCCCGCGCTCCTGTTCCTCGGGAAGGCGGTCGGTGTCCTTGCCGGTGAGCGCGCGTACGAGCCAGGTCTTCCCGTGGTCGATGTGGCCGGCGGTTCCGACGGTCAGCGCCACGGCACCACGGTAGCCGCGCCGCCGAGGTGCTTGACCATGATCAGGCACGGGTTCTCCTCGTTCCAGAAACCCCTGAGCTCCTCCAGGGGCCGAAAGCCTCGCGACTCGTAGAAGCGCCGCGTCCTGGCGTAGTGCGCGCTCGGGTGCGACGGTCCGAGCGTCTTGACCTGCAGGTACTCGACGCCGAGCGTCCGCAGGAAGGATTCGGCGGCCTCGACGAGCGCGGTGCCGAGGCCCTGGCCCTGCCGCTCGGGCCGCACGCCCATGACGTAGATCTCGGCCGCGGCCTCGTTGTGCACTTTCAGTGAGAGGAGCCCGTCGCAGCCCGCCGCGAGGGTCGGCAGCTCGGCGACTTCACGGACGTACTCCGCCACCGACTCCTCGATCCCGAACCACTCCGGCAGCGCCTCGAGCACGCTCCGACAGAGGTCGGACCGTTCGCCGGCGTCCTCGACGAGGAGGACGTCGGGTGGCGCCATCAGGCGGGTCGCGCTTCGATCAGCGCCTCGTGGAAGCTGATCGGCTCGAAGCCTCCGGCTGCGAGCAGCGCCCGCCACTGCGCCTCGTCTCGCTCCTTGCCGCCGAGCAGCGCGAGCAGCAGCAGATCGAGCCACTTCGAGCCGTCCGGCTGGTTGCCCTCAGGGAGCACGGCATCGAGGATCAAGAGCCGCGCCTCGTCCCCGGCCGCGGCCCGGACGGTGCGCAGGATGGCGGCCGCGCGCTCGTCGTCCCAGTCGTGGAGGATCCCCGAGAGCACGTAGACGTCAGCCTCGGGCACGCGTTCGAAGAAGTCGCCCTCCACGAACTCGATCCGGTCGCCGAGCCCGGCCTCGTCGCGGACCGTCTCGGGCAGGTCGTAGACGATCCCGCGCAGCCCAGGGTGTTCGCGCAGCAGCTCGACCAGCAAGGAGCCGTTGCCGCCGCCGACGTCGACGACGACCTCGTCGCTGCGCCAGTCGAGCGGCGCCAGGCGGTCGGCCCGGCGCACCTTGCCCTCCTCCATCGCCCTGTCGAACGCAGCCCGCTCGTCGGGGTGGGCGGCGAGCCAGGACCAGAAGTCGGTGCCGAAGGTGCGAGGAAACGTCGGCTCGCCCGTCGTGTCGAGCTCGCCGACGGCTCGGTACCAGACGCCGCCGAAGAGGTGGGCGAAGTCGTGCCAGCCGCTGCCGCGTCGGAGAAGCTCCGAGGCGGGGGTGTTGTGGAAGACACCCGCAGGCTTCTCCTCGAAGACGGCGTCGCTCGCGAGGGCGCGGAGCAGCCGGTGCAGCGTTTCGATGTCGACGTCGCTCTCCTGCGCCAGCTCGGCGACCGGCCGAGGGCCGTCCGCAAGCGCGTCGGGCACGCCTAGCCGGCAGGCGATCGCGAGCGCCTGCGTCCCGAGCGCTCCACGCAAGAGGTTCCAGACGATCTCTTCCGGCGCGGGCTCGTACACGGCTATCCGCCGCGCGCGGCTCGGACCGCCGCGGCCGCCTCTTCGGCCTCGGCGTCCGTCAAGGTGCGGCAGTCGAGCAGCAGGCGGCCGTCTCGCAGCACGCCGACCACCGGGGGCTCGCCGCCCCGCAGCGCCGGTGCCAGCTCCTCCTCGACGGCGGAGGCGTAGCTCGGCAGCTCGGCGAGCGGAAGCGCCCCGCCGCCGACTCGCGCGACCGTCTCCTCGACTCCCCCGCCGACCGCCGCCGCCAGCCGCTCCGCTCGCATGAGCACCGGCTCGAGCGGCTCGTTGAGCATCCGCAGGACGGGCACCTCGCGCAGCGCGCGCGCCGGATCGAGGTAGAGCCCGAGCGTCCCCTCCAGCGCCGCGAGCGACAGCTTGTCGGCTCGCAGCGCACGCTGCAGCGGATGCCGCCGCAGCCGCTCGACCAGCTCCGCGCGGCCGACCACGATCCCGGCCTGAGGCCCGCCGAGCAGCTTGTCGCCCGAGAAGCAGACGAGATCCGCGCCCGCGGCGAGGCCCTCCTTGGCCGACGGCTCGCCTTCGAGCTGAACCAGCACGCCCGAGCCGAGGTCGTCGACGAGCGGCAGCCCGTTCCGCCGCGCGACCGCGGCCACCTCCTCCAGCGACGGCAGCTCGGTGAACCCGACGACGCGGAAGTTCGACTGGTGAACGCGCAGGAGCAACGCGGTCTCGGGCCCGATCGCGCGCTCGTAGTCGCCGGCACGCGTGCGGTTCGTGGTGCCGACCTCGACCAGCTGCGCCCCGGACCGCGCGAGCACGTCCGGGATCCGGAAGCCGTCGCCGATCTCGATCAGCTCGCCGCGGGAGACGAGCACCTCCCGGCCCTCCGCGAGCGCCGCCAGCGCGAGCAGCACCGCCGCGGCGTTGTTGTTCACCACCAGGGCCGCCTCCGCCCCGGTCAGCCGGCGGAGGATTCCCGCGATGTGGTCCTGCCGCGAGCCGCGCCCGCCCGCGCGCAGGTCGTACTCCAGGTTCGAGTAGCCGCGGCCGACCTCGAGCGCCCGCTGCAGCGCCGCCTCGGCCAGCGGCGCCCGCCCGAGGTTCGTGTGGACGATCACGCCCGTCGCATTCAGCGTGCGGCGCAGCGCCGGCGAACGCGCCGCCGCCAGCTCGGCCAACGCCTGTGCCAAGAGGTCGCCGGGGTCGTGGCCTGCCTTGATCTCCTCGCGCGCGCTCGCGAGAGCCGTCCGGGCGGCCTCGACCGCGAGCTTCGGAGGCTCCCCGGCGAGCCGCGCATCCCGCGCGAGCTCGTCGACCGACGGAAGATCGCGCAGTTTCATCCAGGGCAAGTCTAGGCGGCAGGCGCCCGGAGTAGACTCGTGCGCGGTCGATGGCTGTCCGAACAGTGAGGCGGGTCAGGCGGGCGGTGCTCTGCGCGGGCATCGGCGTGCTAGTGGTCGCCTCAGCGGGCGGCGCGTCGAGTCGCGTGGGCGTCGGGAAGATGACGGTCAGCCCGACCCGTGTCTCGGCCGGCAGCACGACCGACTTCAGCCTCACCTTCCTCGCCGACTCCGCTGCGCTGAAGGGAACGACGCTCGTCGACGTGCCGCGCGGGTGGTCGAAGCCCCAGCAGACGAGCCCGTCCGGGCCCGGCTACGTCGAGCTTCAGCCCTCGGGCTGCGCGGGCACGCGGATCGCAGGAATCGCCGCGCGACGGATCGTGATCACGACGAAATGCCCGCGGCGGCACCTCTTCCGGCTGCTCTACCACCGCTCCGAAGCGCCGCTCCTCGCCGCCGACGGCTACATCTTCCTTACGCAGACGCGACCGTCCGCGGCGCGCAAGAAGACGCCGTTCAAGCCTCTGGGGCCGAGGAAGCAGCCGGTCGTGCGCGTGCGCGGCGCGGCCGCGAGCGGGCTCTTCATGACCGTGACGAGCATCGCCACGGCCGGGGTGCCCTTCGCGGCCACCGTCCGCGCGGTCGACCCGTTCGGCAACAACGCGGCCGACTACACCGGCACGATGACGTTCACGAGCACCGACTCCGCCGCGACGCTGCCGGCGCCCTACGTGTACGGGCCGACCGACGCCTCACAGCACGCCTTCACGGGCATCGTCCTGCGCACGCCCGGCACGCAGCGAATCCGCGCGACCGACTCGCACGGGTTCACGGTCGAGAGCGGCCCGATTACGGTGTCGCCGTTCTCGAGCTAGGGGGGGCTACTAGGCGTCGGCTTTCTCGGGCTCCGCGACGAGGTCGGCGCACCGCAGCTGGTACCACTCCGAGATCGTCGCGACTGCCTCAGCCGGGTCGTCGGTGACCGAGAGCAGCTTGAGGTCTTCGGGGGAGATCATCCCCTCGGTGAGCAGGCGCCCGCGAACCCAGTCGAGGAGCGGCGCCCAGTACTCGGCGTCGAACAGGATCACCGGGAAATGCAGCACCTTTCCCGTTTGGATCAGCGTCAGCGACTCGAACAGCTCGTCGAGCGTGCCGAAGCCGCCTGGGAAGATGACGAACCCCTCCGCCGCCTTCACGAACATCGTCTTGCGCACGTAGAAGTGATCGAACGTGATGTCGATGTCTAGGTAGGGGTTGCTGTGCTGCTCGTGTGGGAGCTCGATGTTGAAGCCGACCGAGACGCCGCCGCTCTCTTGCGCTCCGCGGTTCGCGGCCTCCATCGTCCCGGGGCCGCCGCCGGTCACAACCGCGAAGCCCGCCTCGACGAGGCGCCGGCCGACCTCGCGCGCCGCTGCGTAGGCCGGATGCTCTTCGCCGATCCGAGCCGACCCGAAGACCGAGACGGCGGGCCGGCCGATCCGCTCGACCGCGGCGAATCCCTGTATGAACTCGCGCCCGATCCGCGCGGCGTGCTCCTGGAGGTCGCCGTCGCGACCCTCGAGGAGGCGGCGGTCCTCCATCAGAGCCGGTGTTGCGGCACGTGGGTCCCCCACATGCCGAGCGCGAGCAGCAACGCCAAGCCGAGGTACATCGTGAGGATCAGGGCAGCGCGCCCGCGGCCCGCGCCGGGAAGCAGCACCGCAGCGCCGTCGTAGGCCTCCAGCGGCATCGTCGGCTCGGCCTTCGCCAGCCGGTACGAGCGCCAGATCGCGCCGCCGTCGAGGATCCCGAGCGGGATGAGGTTGACGAGGTTGAGGAAGAAGCCCGCGTACGCGAGCGCGTGCAGTAGCGACGAGTCCGTCTGCGAGCCGATCGCCCAGCAGACCGCCGACGCGAGGCCTCCGGCGGCAGGGCCCGCGAGCGCGACAAGCGCGTTCCGCAGCGGGTTCAGCGGCGCGTTCTTGATCAAGACGTAGGCGCCGATGAAGGGGATGAAGCGCGGGATCGAGACCTCGAGGCCTTGTCGTCGCGCCTCTACGAAGTGCCCGAGCTCGTGGATCAGGATCATCGCGACGAAGCCGACGCCGAACTTCCAGCCCCAGATCAGGGCATAGGCGCCGATCGAGACGAAGAGCCCGAGAAACTTGAAGACGAAGACTCCGAACTTGACCGTGAGCCCGATGACCGCGACGAGCGGCGCCCAGAGCTTCTTGAGCAGGCTCTTCCAGCCCGGCTCAGGGTGGATCGGCTCGTAGTCGCGAAGTTCGGGCTCGAGCTCAGGCCTCGGCGTGAGCTGGCTCACGGGCTCAGGATAGCGGGGCGCCGACGCGCCACCCGAGGCCGTCCTGTGGGCCGAGCAGAATCGATCTTCCCGCCGCCGTCGACCGAAAGGAAGGGCCATGGGAGGCTTCGCGCGCTTTCTGCGCCGCAACACGATTGCGCTGCTCGCGCTGTTCATCGCGTTGAGCGGGACCACCTACGCGGCGGCCACGGCGCTGGCGCCGAACAGCGTCGGGGCCAAGCAGGTCATCAACGGCTCGCTGCAGACGAAGGACCTGAGCAGGAAGGCCCGGAAGGCACTCAAGGGCAATCGGGGACCGAGGGGCCGGGCGGGCGCGACAGGTGCCCGGGGAGTCCCTGGCACGGCGAAGGCATATGTGCGCGTATTCGCCGATGGATCGCTCGACACGGCTCACACGAAAAACGTGACGAGTGTCGGCCACCCGAGCGCGGGCACGTACTGCATCAACCTGGCGGCAGGCCTCACGACCGCCGACACGTTGCCGGTCGCCGTCACCGACTTCTCGGGAGCCGGTCCGAACACGACCGCTCAGATCAGGCGGACGAACGGCGACTGCGCGGCGAACCAGCTCGAGGTGATCACGTACCTCTTGACCGTCTCGGGTGCGAACGTGGTCGCAACACGCACCGACGAGGCGTTCTTCACGGTCGTCCCGTGAGGTGAGCCGGGCGCAAATGCCGTGAGCTCCTCCCGCGGGCTCATCACTCGTTCCAGGGTGCCCGTTCGAGTGACGCCGGCCGATAGCCGCGCGTATGAGCGCGGTAGCCCGCGCGCTCTGTGCGGCGGTCGCTGTGGCACTTCTCGCCGCGCCGAGCGCAACGTCAGCTTCGAGCGCCCCGACGCGGCAGGTCGTCTCCTACCGCTCGCCGGCAGCGCTCGCCGCGCTGGAGCGTTCCGGCGCGCGCGTTGTCCGCACGCTTCCCGCGCTGCGCAGCGCGGTCGTCGAGACGACTCGTCGGCTCGGGCAGCGTCCGGTGCTCCGCCGCGCGGCGACAGTCGACGAACCGGCGCTCGCGCAGACCTATCTCCCCGGCGTCGCCTGGGAGTGGCAGTGGGACGCCGCGCGAATGGACCAGGTGCCGGACTGGGTCCTGCGGGCGGCGGCGGGGGTCACGATCGCGGTGATCGACAGCGGCGCGGATCTCGGCGCGCCTGACGTCGCCGACAAGGCACCGGCGACCTGGAGCGTCCTCTCCCGCTCACACCGCGTCCGCGACCGGCTGGGCCACGGCACGTTCGTCTCGTCGCTGGCGGCGGGCTCGGTCGGCAACGGCGTGGGGATCTCGGGCTTCGGCGGCGACGCGAAGCTGCTGGTCGTCCAGGCGATCGACGACGACGGCTACATCACGGACGTCGAGGAGGCGGCCGCGATCGTGTATGCGGTCAAGCACGGCGCGAAGATCATCAACCTGTCGATCGGCGGCTCGGAGACGTCGCGGGTCGAGCAGCGCGCGATTCGCTGGGCGGCGCGGCGAGGGGTTCTGATCGTCGCGGCCGCGGGCAACGAGCACGATGACGGCAACCGCCCGGAGTTTCCGGCGGCGCTCCTGCAGCCGGTGGGCTCGTACGGCCGGGGCGGAATCGGCCTGGCTGTGGGCGCGACCGCGATGGACGGCACCCGCGCAGACTTCTCGAACACCGGCTCCTACCTCTCGGTCGCTGCACCCGGCGAGAACGTGTTCGCCGCCGAGTCGGCGGACTGCGACTGGCCGCACGCCGATCTCCCGTGGGCCTCGCCGGGCTCCTACGGCTGGGCGAGCGGGACGTCGTTCGCGGCACCCGAGGTCGCCGGCGCCGCGGCCCTTGTCTGGGCAGCGAACCCGCGCCTGACCGCGACCCAGGTCGCGCTGGTGCTGAAGCAGAGCGCGGACGGGACGAATTGGAACGCGGAGCTCGGCTGGGGGCGCCTCGACGCGGCCGCCGCGGTGCAGCTCGCGCTGCGGACTTCTGGCAGGGCTGTGCGTGTCGCCACGGCAAGGCGCTGAGACCGCGGTTCCAGCCGTGTCGCGTTCGCCCGTCTTGCGCGGAGCAGCGCGCGTCACGACCATGGGTTGCGTGCGGCCGCGCGAGCTGACCTATCGGCGAGAGGTCGTGGCTATGCTCGTTGCAATTGCGGATCTCAACGCAAACGTCGAGCGGATTCTTCGCTTTCTGGAGGAGGAGCTAGGTGCCGACGAAGGGCTACCGGAAGAGGACTCCTGAAGAGCGTGCCCGCTGGCGCGAGAACCAGGCGCGACTCGAGCGCGTGATCGAAGAGGCCCTTGACGAGCTCGGCACGACTCGTGAGGAGATCTGCCGGAAGCTCGGCCTCCCGCGGCCGCCGCGCGGCGAGGCCTAAGAGCCCCTACCGATCCACTCCTCGCCGCCCTCGTAGACCTCCTTCTTCCAGAGCGGTACCGTCTCCTTGAGGCGGTCGATCGCGTCCTTGCACGCGGCGAGCGCGTCCTGGCGATGGGGTGCGGAGACCGCGATCACGACGCTTGCCTCGCCGACCTCGAGCCGGCCGACGCGGTGGTGGATGGCAACCCCGCAGAGGTCGTAGCGCGCCTCGAGGTCGCGTGCGATCTGCGCCATCACGTCTTCGGCCATCTCGGCATACGCCTCGTACTCGAGCTTCGTCACGTCGCGACCGCGTGATTGTCGCCGCACGGTCCCGGTGAACGTCGCGACGGCGCCGGCGCGCTCGTCCGCGACCTCGGTAGCCACGGCTTCGAGCGAGAGCGCCTCTTCGGTGACCCGGAAGGCGCCGCCGGAGACCGGAGGGATGAGCGCTATCTCATCGCCGTCCCGCAGCTGTCGATCAGGCTCGGCGTACTCGCGATTGACCGCGTAGAGCAACCCATCCGGCTCCGGGCCGAGGCCGAGCGCCGGCCAGACGTCGGCCACGCGCTCGACGTCCTCGAGCTCTCTTTGTCCCCAGCCGGCGTGCTCCCGCAGGCCCGCGAACAGCCTCACCTGGATCCTCATCGCCGGACACCTTAGGATGACCCGCGTCTTCGCGGCGCTCAGGCGGGCGCTCTGGGAGGTGGTGTGTATGTCCGACAACCGCTTCACCTGGTAGCACCACCTAGCGAGGAGGACCCCATGCAGCAGTTCGAGCTTTCGCAGCTCGCGATCACGCCTGCGGCCACAGACGACGACCTCGAGGCGATGATCCACGTCCGCGGCTTGGTGACGCCCGAGGCGCACCCGACCGTGGAGATCCTGCGCTTCAACCTCGAGTCAAAGGACGTGCTCACCTACCTTGTCGCGCGCGTCGGCGAGGAGCCGGTCGCGTGCGGGTTCGTCGAGCCGTGGGCTCTCCACGCCGTGGGCGACATCGCCGTCGTCCCCGACCGCCGCCGTCGGGGGATCGGCTCCGCCATGCTCGCGAAGCTCACGGAACGGGCGCGCGGCCTGGGCAAGAACAGCCTCCAGGGCGAGGTGAAGGAGAGCGACGTCGAGTCGCGGCTCTTCCTGGAGCGCCGAGGCTTCGTCCGGGTCGGCGGCGAGCAGGCGCTCGTGCTCGAGCTCGACGCAATCGAGGCTCCGGAGGTGGAGCCGCCGCCCGGAGTGCGGGTCGTCTCGCGCGTGGAGGAGCCCGATCGCCTCGAGGAGATGTACGCCGTCGCCGTCCAGGCCGACGAGGACATTCCCGGCTCCTCGGGTGGGCAGACGTTCGAGGAGTGGCGCGCGCACGAGATCGACAAGCCGGTCCGCAGGCCGGAGCTCTGCTTCCTCGCGCTGGCCGGGGACGAGGTCGTGGGCTACGCCGGCCTCCAGGTGTACGGCGACGACGTCTTCCACGGCCTCACCGCGACGAGGCGGGACTGGCGGCGGCGGGGAGTCGCCACCGCGTTGAAGCGCGCGGAGATCGCGGCAGCGAAACGGGCTGGCTTCCGGCGCCTCCTCACCGAGAGCGAGGAGCGCAACGAGCCGATGCAGCTGCTGAACGAGAAGCTCGGCTTCGTCGCCGCGCCCGAGCTCAGCACCGTCGTGATGCAAGGGCCGGTTGGCTAGCGCCGCGTACGATTGCGGATATGGCGACGACCGAGGACCGGCGGGAGACCGACTCGGGCATCGAGATCAAGCCGGTCTACACGGCCGACGACGCCGAGCGGGAGCTGGAGGCGCCCGGCGAGTTCCCGTTCACGCGCGGGCCGTATCCGGACATGTACCGCGGCAAGCCGTGGACGATCCGCCAGTACGCCGGGTTCGCCTCGGCGGAGGAGACGAACGAGCGCTTCCGCTACCTGCTCGAGCGCGGGCAGACGGGCCTTTCGGTCGCCTTCGACCTGCCGACGCAGCTCGGCTACGACTCCGACGACGAGCGCGCGGTGGGCGAGGTGGGGCGGACCGGCGTGGCGATCGACTCGATCGCGGACATGGAGCTGCTGCTCGACGGCATCCCGCTCGACCGTGTCTCGACGTCGATGACGATCAACGCGCCGGCGGCCCTGCTCCTCCTGCTGTACGAGCTCGTGGCCGAGGATCAGGGCGTCCCGCCCGAGAAGCTCCGCGGGACGGTCCAGAACGACATCCTGAAGGAGTACTGCGCGCGCGGTAACTACATCTTCCCGCCGCGGCCTTCGATGCGCCTGACGACCGACCTCTTCGCCTACTGCGCCGAGCGGCTGCCGAGCTGGAACACGATCTCGATCTCCGGCTACCACATCCGGGAGGCCGGCTCGACGGCGGTGCAGGAGCTCGCGTTCACGCTCGCCAACGGGATCGCCTACTGCGAGGCGGCGATCGAGGCCGGGCTGTCGCCGGACCAGTTCGGCGAGCGGCTCTCGTTCTTCTTCAACGCGCACAACCACTTCTTCCAGGAGGTCGCGAAGTTCAGGGCGGCGCGGCGCCTGTGGGCGGGGATCATGCGCGACCGCTTCGGCGCGACGAACCCGCGGGCCCAGGCGTTGCGCTTCCACGCTCAGACCGGCGGCTCGACGCTGACGGCGCAGCAGCCCGAGAACAACGTCGTGCGCGTGGCGGTGCAGGCGCTCTCCGCGGTGTGCGGCGGGGCGCAGTCGATCCATACGAACTCGTTCGACGAGGCGCTGGCGCTGCCCACCGAGCACGCCGCCCGGATCGCGCTGCGCACCCAGCAGCTCTTGGCGCACGAGGCGGGCGGAACGGACACGGC
>JBKPHO010000061.1:0-6527 GCA_046729915.1 Actinomycetota bacterium
GTCGTCGTCGGCGGGCGTTACCGCCGCGCCCCGCCGCGGCGGCTCCGACACCGCGCCCCACGTCGACAGGAACTCGTTTTGCAGGGGGTTGTCGGGATCCGCCGGTCGCTCAAGAGGCGCGGGCTGATGCGGGGTCGGCGCTGATCTGGGGGCGCCGGTCCGGACCGGAGCCCATGTCGGCGCCCATGTCGGCGCCCATGTCGGCGCCCAGAACGGCGCCAGGCGGAACAGTGACCTGAAGGGCATCATCCCTGTCTCGCTCACGCCGCCCGCCGCACGCGGTCACTGGACTCTCTGTGCGTCGAGATGTCTATGTGGGCTACTTGCGCGCGGTCGGGCGCTGCGGCTCGCGCAAGCTCTTTTCCAGCGGCGTCAAGCAGCAGCTCCGCCAGCAACTCGACTGCCTCCGCCTGCTGCTCGCAACCCAGCCGTAGCAGGCGCGGGGGCAGCAGTCCTATGGGTCGGTTCGGCTCTTGCGTCACTCGAAGTCCGCCGCTGAAGCGGTGCGCATTCCGGGGCGGCTCCTCGCCGCTCCTCCCGAAAATGAAGGTCACACCGTGACCGCCGTAGGCACAGGAGAATCCGCACGATCTCGCTCCTGTGGGGCGGAACTGCGTCGCGGCAGGGACTCCATCTGGCACTCCGGACGTAACTTTCTGTGCGGCAATACGAATGTTCGTTCGAGGGTCGACAGCCGTACCGGCGTTGGCAGTTGTCGGGCTGCTCGTCGGAGGCTGCTCGCTCTCGTCTGATGAGCCCACTCCGTCCTCGGGGGACGCCGTCCTCTATGGGATCGGGGTCTCGACCGATCCGTACGGCAACTCGTCGCCGAACGGCTTCGGAGTAGTCGCTCGCGTTACCAGCGGCAGGCCCACGAAGGTAGAGATCCGTCGCGATGGGTGGTGTTCAGAGCGCGCTGTCTGGATTAGTCCTGGCAAGCTCGTGGTCCCGGAGCGGGGTGCGCAGGCGCCCTTCTGTAGCCGCCAAGTCATCTTTAACTACCGCGCGGGACGCTTGGAGCGGGCTGGGCGGGTTCCGTTCACCGTTGCGCCAAATACTTGGGACTTTGCCCTGTCGCCTGATCGCAGACTGGTCGCTATCGAGCGCGCCGTTCGCTGCTGCGGTGACGGCCAGAAGCCGGGCGGCGTCATCTTTGTCGCCCGTGGGGATGGCTCTCGGCAGCGCCAGGTCACCCGTGGCCACCTTGCCGGCTGGACACCCGACGGCCGAGTGCTCTTCTCGACGGGGCAGGTGTTCGAGTTCCGGGCGGGCGACTTCCTCGCACTCAATCTCACAACTGGGAAGAGCAAGCTCGTGCTCTCGCACCGGACCGTCGCGGAGCGCGCCCGCGTTCGGGAAGCAGAGATCGGATCGCCGGTTTGGTCCTCTGACCGGCGCTATTTCGCCGCTCGAGCCCTGCTGACGCCGGCGGGCGCGCGGAAGCCCCTGCGGGCGGTGGTCCTTGCCGAGGCCAACGGCAAGATCATCCGGCTCCTGCGCTCGCCGTACGAGATCTCGATGTTCGCGTGGTCACCGAGGGGCCAGCGTCTTGCGTACACGACAAGCGGCTTCCCCGATCCCCACGAGCTCTTCGTACTCGACCATGCGACGGCGAAGCCAAGACGCCTGTACGCCACCAGCGCGGACCACTTCGACTGGATCACGTGGTCTCCGGACGGGAGGTGGCTGCTCATCGATGAGGAGCACCAGAATCGATGGCTTCTGGTTCGTGCAGATCGCTCTGGCACGCGCCGCCCGCTGCCGCGCCTTGGCGGCCGGCCGCTTTGGTGCTGCCCCCAGAACGCGTTTTCGGCGCGCTAAGGCCTCAAAGGCGAAGTGCTGGAGCCGCGATGACTTGGTTTGCGCACCGCCAAGTTCCGCCCACTCCCGATCGAAATCCGCCTCGGCTTCGCCGAAGCACGACGATTTCGATCGGGTTGTCTTTCGTCTAGAGCCACCGTGAGCCGACGCCGGCAAAGCCGGCATCGGCGGCGAGGCCCACGATGAATGCACGCGAGCTGCTCCTTTCGTCCGCGTTCCGGGAGATCACGCTAGGGCGTGAGTGGGGCCGGCTGTGACAGCGGCTCGTGCCTGGTCGATGTCGAGGAGCTGACCGTTCAGGCCCCCGTTCTGGTGAAGGTCGCCGCCGGGAACCTCGATCCGTCCCGCCTCGGCCACGCCGCCCACTTTGAGCGGCTCGAAGCCGGCGGCGCTGATCAGCCGTTCGATCGCCGCCGCCGCAGCTTCGTCATCGGTGGCGTAGAAGAGCACTGCGCGACGAGGCTCGCGGTTCGCGGCGCTTGCGAGCGAGTCGGCGCCGGGCGTGCCGAACGCCTTCACGTAGTGCGCGCCGGTGGGAAGCATCGCGGCAACGAGGGAGCCCGCCGACTGGTCCTCGGGCAGCGTCCGTATTACCGCGCCGTTCTCGTCGACCCCGATCGGGTTCGAGGGATCGACGACCACCTTACCCTCCAGGAGGTCCGCGTCCTTCGCGGTCAGCTCCTTGATCGTGTCGAGCCAGATGGCGAAGACGACGGCGTCGGCAGCCGTGATGGCCGCTTCGACCGAGGCTGCGCGTGCGAGCCGACCGAGCTCTTGCGCGAGCGCTGTCGCTTTCGCTTCGTGCTCCGCGGCGAGGACGACGGGCTCGCCGCCGCGGACCAGATCCCGCGCCAGCCCTCCACCGATGTTGCCGATACCGATGATCGCCGTCGTCATGGCGACTCCTCCTTTACTTGACTCCGCAACTAACGAGCCGCACCCACCCAACATTCCCATCGCCACGCCTGCAAGGCATCACGGTCAACGGCCATTGCTGCGGGGTATTGGCCGGAGTTCATGATCACCGGTTGGCGGGTGACGGGGCAGCTAGTGTCGATCGCGAGAAGGCGAGAGCGGGGTAGAGCCGCGGCGACAAGACGGCGTAGGCTTCCGCCGATGACCGAGGCCCGACCGAAGCACCTCGTTCTCATCCTCGCCCGGGAGTTCGCCTCGAACCTCGCCACGCCGACGCTGATCACCGACGAGCGCGGCTGGCTCGTCTTCTACAACGAGGCCGCGGAGGCCGTCATCGGCCGCTCGTTCGCGGAGGTGGGGGAGATATCGCTCGAGGAGTGGACGCCGCAGTTCTCGCCGCGGACCGTCAACTCCGAAGAGCCCCTGCCGCTCGAGCGGCGGCCGACAGGGATCGCGCTCTACGAGCTGAGGGCCTCCCACGAGCGGTTTCGGATCACGAGCGTCGACGGCGTGGACCGCGAGGTCGCGGTGACGGCGTTCCCGCTCTTCGCGCATGCGGACGAACTGGTGGGCACGGTGACGATCTTCTGGCCGGAGCAGGCGTGAGGCTCGGATGCGCCTGACGATCTGGGGCTGCCGCGGCTCGGTGCCGACGCCGGGGGCGGAGACGGTCCGCTACGGGGGCAATACGTCCTGCGTCGAGGTCGCGCTGGACGACGGCGCGGTGCTCGTGCTCGATGCGGGCACGGGAATCAGGCGCCTCGGCCAGGAGCTGCTGAAGCGCGGCACCTTCAGGCTCTACCTCTTGCTCACCCACCTCCACCTCGACCACCTCGAGGGCCTCCGCTTCTTCGACCCGCTTTGGGACAAACGGGTGACGATCGACATCTGGGGGCCGCCGTCTCCGGTGTCGAGCCTTCGGGAGCGCATCGCTCGCTCGTTCTCGCCGCCGCTCTTCCCCGTCGACCTCCGGGACGTTCCGGCCCGGGTCGCGTTCCACGACGTGCCGCGCAAGCCGTGGACGATCGAGGGCGCCTCTCTCGCGGCGAGCCTCGTCGTCCATCCCGGCCCGACGGTGGGCTTCCGGATCGAGACCGACGGCTCGACCTTCGCCTACATCCCGGATCACGAGCCCGCCCTTGCCGGTGCGATCCCGGCCCGGCCGAAGGACTGGCTTTCCGGCGGCTCCATCGCGGAGGGCGTCGACCTACTCCTGCACGACGCCCAGTACTCGGAGGAGGAGTACCAGCAGCGGATCGGGTGGGGTCACTCCAGCGTCGCCGACGCGGTCGCGTTCGCCAAGGCGGTCGACGCCCAGCGCCTGCTCCTCTTCCATCACGAGCCGCTGCACAACGACGGGTCGCTCGACCTGCTCGAGGACCGCGCCCGCGAGCTGGCCGGGTCGAACGGCCTCGGCCCGACCCTCGCACGCGAAGGCATGGTCGTCCGGCTTCCCTAGACGGCTTGACGAAACATCGACGGTGCCGCCGGCTGCGCGCTGCACCCCGGCGACGAGCGATCTTCCGCCAAGCCCTCTGTAACGAACGCGGCTCTTGCAAGACTGTTCAGCGTGAACAAGATCAGGAAGACCCAAGAGCAGTGGCGGGCCGAGTTGACGCCCGAGCAGTACCGGATCCTCCGCGAGAAGGGCACCGAACGTCCCTTCAGCGGCGAGTACGACCACACGTTCGAGCAGGGCACCTACCGCTGTGCCGGCTGCGGCGCGGAGCTGTTCGCAGCGGAGACGAAGTACGACTCCGGCTGCGGCTGGCCGGCGTTCTACGCGCCCGCCTCCGAGGAGGCAATCGAGGAGGAGCGGGACGTGAGCTTCGGCATGGCGCGCACGGAGGTCATGTGCGCGGCGTGCGGCGGCCACCTCGGGCACGTGTTCCCGGACGGTCCGCATCCGACCGGGCTGCGCTACTGCATCAACTCTGCATCGCTGGAACTGAAGAAGGAGGACGAGTGACGAAGAAGGCAACGTTCGGCGCCGGCTGTTTCTGGGGCGTCGAGGCCGCGTTCAGGCAGCTGGAGGGCGTGACGAAGACCGAGGCCGGCTACGAGGGCGGCACCCTCGAGAACCCGACCTACGAGGACGTCTGCTCGCACACAACCGGCCATGCGGAGGTGGTCGAGGTCACCTACGACCCGGAGCGGATCTCCTACGAGCAGCTGCTCGAGACCTTCTGGGGCAAGCACGACCCGACGCAGCTCAACCGCCAGGGCTGGGACATCGGCGACCAGTACCGCTCCGTCATCTTCTTCCACGACGACGAGCAGCGGGCTGACGCCGAGCGCTCGAAGGCCGAGCTCGACGCGTCCGGCCGCTATCGCAAGCCGATCGTGACCGTGATCGAGCCCGCTCAGACGTTCTACGTCGCCGAGGACTACCACCAGCAGTACCTGGAGAAGCGCGGCCGCTCGAGCTGCACGCCCGCGTTGGCGCAGAGCGCTTAATTCAGGAACACGGCCAGCGTCGCGGTGAAGCCGCTAAGGCGTCGCTTGCGATGCCGTCGAGAGGACGCGCCGGCTTTGGCGGCGCGTCCGTCTGAACGGGCCGGCGAGGCGCCGAGACCGATCACTCAGCGAGGAACACGGCAAGGGTCGCTGTAAAACCGTGCAGGAAGGGCTTCCCGCCTACGGGGCCGATCTCACCTGCGCAGAAGAACCCGGCCAGCGCGTCGTCGCCGAGCAGCTCGCCGACGGCGCGCGCGTCGTGGTCCGGCGCGGAGAACATGTTCGTGCCGCGTCCGTTGCAGGTGAAGAGCAGCGCCCCGGCCGCGTGGCCACGGTCGAGCGCCGCGGCAAGGTTCTCGCGCAGGTCCTCGTCGGCCGCCTCCGCGTCGCGGACGTGGAAGCGCAGGGTCTGCCCGACCCGAACGGGCTCGCCGATCGCGAGCGCGCCGGTCTCCTCGTCGAGGCCGATCAGCCCGCGCATCAGGTAGTCGCCGCGGCGGTAGTCGGAACGGTTCTCGTCGATCACGAGCCCCGCGAGCACTCCGCCGCGCGCCGCGCTCTGCTGCTGCTCGGGCGTCATCGTCGCGAGGTCGCCCTTGAGCCGCTCGAGCGCAGGCTCACCGGCGAGCTCGAACACGACGTTGTCCTCGGCGCTCGTGATCACGGCGTCCCGGCCGACCGGCGCGCATCCCTGCGAGACGACAGTGCGGACCGGGGCGCCGCGGACGAGCGCGCCGACGGCTCCCTCGTACACGACCTCGCCGTCCACGAAGAGCGCCTGCGTGTCCGGCTCGCCGCCACCGGCCGCAAGACCGCCGACCAGCGGCGCGGCGTCTTCCTCCTCGTTCAGCCGCGTGAGGAAGCCGGCCGCCGGGAACGTGAACGGGTCGACCAGCAGGGCGACGAGGTCGGCACGGTCGAGCTCCGGGAAGCCCGTGACCGCTACGCCGTCCTCGGTGTTCAGCGCCACGCTGTGAAACGTCTCGATCTCCGCCTCGGGGAGCGCCGCTGCCCACACTGCGGCGCCCGGGCCATTCTCGAGCTCGCGGTCGAGGCCCACCACGCCCTCGGCGACGCAGCCGACGAGATGGCCGGGCTCGAGCTCACGGTCGACCGCGGCGACCGCCTCGTCCGCGTCCGCGAAGTGCTCGGCCGAGAGAAACAGGAAGGCGAGGTCGACCCCGGCGCCGCCGAGCATGGCGCGCGCGTCGCGGGCGGCCTCGGAGGCCGCCTCGGCCGCCTCGGGTGAAGCGGACAACCCCGCCCCGACCCGGCGCGTGAGCGTCTCGGGCCTCATGGGGCGGAGTGTACGCCTCGTGGTCCTAGCCCTTCGA
>JBKPHO010000062.1:0-18652 GCA_046729915.1 Actinomycetota bacterium
AGCCGCAGCCGCTCGTCCAGGTCGACGATGACCATTTCGCGGTTGTGGACGGCGACCGGGCAGCTCTGCGCTAAGGCAGCCGGCTCGCCAGCTCGTAGAGGTTCCCGTCCGGAGCGCGGACGTGGATCCACTCCCAGTTGCTGTCGCGCTCCGTTGCCCCGACGATCTCGATCCCGGCGGCCTCGAGCTCGCGGCAGGCCGCGTGGACGTCGTCGACCTCGAAGAGCGGGACGGGCCCGTTGGCGTGTTCCGCGAAGAACTCGTAGTACCGGTCTCCGGGAGCCATGACCTGGATCTCGTCGCCCTCGGAGGTCTCGAACTCGACCGTCGTCGGCTCCTCGAAGTTCGTCCGCAGCCCGAGGACGTCGCGCAGGAAGGCCACCATCTCGTCGTAGCGGTCGGTTCTGATCCCGACCCAGCGGACGTTCTTCACCTCCACGAAGACCTACTACCGTAAACCGGTGATGAGCTCGTCTGTCGGCGCCCAGTATGCGGCTCGGGCTGCGGGCGAGGAGCCGAGCGGGGCGAGGTGGTCGGCGACGAAGGTGCCGTGCGAGCGCGCGACGTTGAGCTCGACCTGCTGTCCGGGAAACCCAGCTTGGCGAAGGCGGTTGATCAGCAGCCCGGCGCCGTCCGAGGCGTGCGGGTCCTGGTCGCTGACGAGCACGGCCATGATCGTGTCGGGCCGCAGCGGCCGCAGGTTCACGATCCGCGCCTGCTCGCCGTACGGCACCGGGTTGACGCTCTCGACCGCGTCGGGCACGGGCACGCCGTTGCGGCGCGCGACGGCCGCGTACTCGACCGCCAGTGCCGCCCCACGCGAGTAGCCGAGCGCGATCACCGGCACCTGTTTCAGGCCGAGCTTGCTGCTCGCTCTGTGGACGCCGGCCACGGCCGGGTCGAGCACCCCGTCGCTGTAGCTGAGCTCGTAGCGCGGGTAGACGACGGCGGCGCCACGCTTGACGAGGTGGTCGATCCACTTCCGGTGGTTGGCGGGGGTGGTCTCGACCGGTCCGCCCTGGCCGTGGAAGAAGATCACAAGGCGCTTCGGCTCGCCGGCGGGCCGAAAGATCCAGACACCCTTGGAGTCCTTCGTGAACGGGCCCTCGACGGTGGGCTTCGCCGGAGCAGAGTCGCCGCCTCCCCCGCACCCGGCGAGCACGAGGGAGGTGGCGAGCAGAACCGGGGTCAGCGCCGCTCTCACCTATCCGGTGCGACGCCGAGTGGCCGAAACGGTTAGGCGGCGAGCTCCTCGACCTCCGGCTCGACGGGCTCGTGCTCCGGAGTCGCAGCGGGACGTCGCCTCATCCCCGAGGCGACCGCGACGACGCCGAGGGCACCGACGATCACCGAGACGTAGATCGCCGCGTGAAAGCCGCTGAGCAGCGCCTCGGCAGAGCCGCCCGAGCCGCGGTTGGCGTTGTTCACGGCCGTGACCACGGCGAGCACGAGGGCGCCACCGAACTGGAACGACGTGTTCAGCAGGCCTCCGGCAAGCCCCTGCTCCAGCGGCGCCACGCCCGACGTTGCGGCGAGGTTGAGCGGCGCGAAGGCGAGCGCGAAGCCGAGCCCGGCCAGGATGAAGGTCGGGAGCATCACGGTTGCGTAGCCCGCGTCGAGCCCGATCCGCAGGAACAATGCATAGCCGGCGGTGACCGCGACCATCCCGGCGAGGATCAGGTTCGCGACGCCGAAGCGCATCACCAGCGGAGCGATGCGCGGGGACAGGAGCGCCACGAGCAGCCCACCCGGGAAGATCGCCAGCCCCGTCTCCAGCGGAGACCAGCCCAGCAACTGCTGCATGTAGAGCGTGGCGACGAACTGGAAGCCGACCCAGCCGCCGAACAGTGCCATTGCCCCGAGGTTGGCGCGCACGAGAGACCCGGAGCGAAGGATGCCCAGGCGCACCAGCGGGACGCTGGCCCGCCGTTCGCGCCAGACGAACGCGGCTAGAAGCGCGCCCACGAGCGCGAACGAGCCGATCGTCCGGGCCGACGCCCAGCCGACTTCCGGCGACTGGACGACCGTATAGACGAGCAGCAGCATCGCCGCCGTCATCAACACGGCTCCGGTCGCGTCGAAGGAGCGCGCAGCGCGCAGCGGAGGCGTGTCGTGGGGGACGAGGCGGATTCCCGCCACCAGCGTCACCAGCGCGATCGGCACCGGGAGGAAGAAGACCCACCGCCAGCCGATCTCGGTCAGCAGGCCGCCGAACACGAGCCCGAGCGAGAAGCCGGTCGCTCCTGTGGCCGTGTAGGCGGCGAGCGCCTTCGTCCTCGCCGGTCCCTCCGCGAAGGTCGTCGTGATGATCGAGAGCCCGGCGGGCGCCGTGAACGCCGCGCTGACGCCCTTGATGAACCGCGTCGCGATCAGGAGCGAGCCGTCGTTGACGAGGCCGCCGAGGCCCGAGGCGAGGAGGAAGACGGTCAACGCGATCAGGAACATGCGGCGGCGTCCGAGGAGATCGGCGGCTCGCCCGCCGAGCAGCAGGAAGCCGCCGTAGCCGAGGACGTATCCGCTTACGACCCACTGCAGCGAGCTCGTCGACATGTCGAGATCGGTCCGGATCGAGGGGAGGGCGACGCCGATCATGGAGACATCGAGTGCATCGAGGAAGAGGGCTCCGCACAGCACGAGCAGCGTCGCCCAGGCGCGCCTGCTCAGATGCTCTGCGCGGCCTTCGAGGCTTTGGGAGGTCGTTGCGGTCACGGCGGCTCCTTTGCTTGCGATCGTCGGGTTATCAGCTATTGTTCGATCGGCATCGTACATACTTGTTCGATCCACGTCAAACAATGCCCGACGCATCTGCAACCGCAACGGAGGAGAAACGCCCCGACCTCGAGGGGGTCGACGTCCTGACCGTGCTCCAGGCGCTGTCGGATCCCGTTCGCCTGGAGATCGTTCGCCAGCTCGCCGCGGCCGAGGATGGCAAGGGCCTGATGTGCAACCAGCTCCGGCTGCCGGTCGCAAAGTCGACCGGGAGCCACCACCTCAGGACCCTGCTCAATGCCGGCATCACCGCGGAGCAGGAGCAGGGAACCTGCAAGTACGTCCGCCTCCGCCAAGCGGATCTCGAGCGGCGCTTCCCCGGACTGCTCGACTCCGTGCTCCAGGCGACGAGCCGCTGAGCTGCCGCCTCGCCTAGGCCGCGAGGCGCCGCGTCGCCTGCTCGAGGCAGGTCAGGAAGACCGGACGCGGAGAGCGGAGGTAGTCGACGAGCGCCTCCCGGTCGTGCTCGCACGGAACGAGCGTCGTCCAGCCCGGAAACTGCTCCGCCCGGTGGAGGTCTCCGCAGGCGACCGGCGGCAGGCCCTTCTCCGCCACCCAGCTGAAGAGCTGCCTTCCGTTGAAGAGCTCCACCCGGTCGAAGAGCCCGCGGAGCTCCCTCCAGTGCCTCGCGAAGTAGCGCGTGGGAGACCGCGCCGCCGAGACCAGCCCGAGCTCGTGTGGGTGCGCGACGACGATGGCGGCGCCGGAGCTGCGGGCCTCCTCCATTGCGGCAGCCGGGCCGTCGTCCATCGAGACGAGCTTCTCGATGCCGACGGCGACGGCGTGGCAGGCTCGATCGGGATCGGGGTCGTTGTACGTCAGCTCCAGGCCGGGCAGGAGCAGCATTCCGAACGTGGCGAATGCACGGGCACGCTCTCGCTCGATTTCACGGAGGTACGCGTCGAAGTTCTCGGCATTCACGCATGGCCGTCCGTGGCTGGCCGGCCACGGGTCGTCCCGGCGCAAGACGTGGTCGGTCACGCACAGGACGTCGAATCCGGCAGCTCCGTAGAGATCGATCAGCTCAGGTAACGACAGCTCGCCGTCGCTCCACGTCGTGTGAGCGTGGAGCTCGCACAGTAGAGCCGACACACGCGCACGCATCTCGCTTTGAGTGTGCCCGGGGATCGACACCGGCCGGGTGAAAAATGGGTGACGATCGGGTTACGACCCGGGTCGCGCTCAACAGGAGCGCGGCGGCGCCGTGACCCGCAGCGGGCGAACCTCGGCGGTGAGCTTCTTCAGCACGGTCGCGGCCTCGGCCGGAAAGCGGTACCACCGCCCGCGCACGAAGCGGCCGCAGAAGAAGCCCTGAGCGCGAAATCGGTCGAGCTTCGCGCCGGCGACCACGGCCGAGGTGTAGCCGTTCTTCCAGCGCAGCGCGAATCCGCGGGCGCCGACGCGAACCGGGGGAGCCTGCACGACCTTGCGCGGCCCCCAGTAGTACGCGCTCAGGATCCGCAGGAGGCGCTTGTCGACGAGCGGCACACATCGGCTCCGGCCGCAGACGAGGAGGTCACCTGGACCGAAGTCCTTCGCCACCGCGCCTGGAACCGCGAGCAGTCCGCAAGCGGCGATCGTGAGGGCGGCGATTACCGTCACGAGCTTCACTGCAGAGGTACGCGTCTCGGGGCCGTTGGGTTCCATAGGGTGGCGAAATGAGCTTCCGCGACGCATTCACGATCCTCCATTCCGCCGACGTCCCGCGAGCGGTCGCGTTCTACCGGGAGCGGCTGGGGTTCGAGGAGCGCTACCGCCTCGGCGACGGGTTCGCGGTCGTCGGCCTCGGCCCGTTCTCGCTCGGCCTGACGAAAGTCGCCGAGCTCGAGCCCGCGGGCCGCGCCTCGCTGTGGCTCTACTGCGACGGCGTCGACGCGGAGGTCGAAGCGCTGCGCGAGGCGGGAGTCGACGTCGCCCGCGAGCCCGAGGACACGGAGTGGGGCGAGCGGATGGCCTCCGTTCTCGACCCTGACGGGCAACGAGATCTTCCTCGGCCGGCGCTCCGAGTAGGAGGGCTTGACGAAACGACGGCTGTGCCGCGCGGAACGACGTTCCGTCAATACCTCCTAGCTGCTCCGCCGACAGGCCGCTCGCCTGACGATGTGGCCACGGCCGACGCCGCTCGCGAGGTAGCTGAAGGTCCGCTGCCACGCAAACGCACTGCGGCTCCGGCACACGGACCAGAAGTCGAAGCTGCCGTAGGCCCGGTCGCCGGCCGCGTTTAGGACGATGGTCCCGGTCACGCCCTGGTAGCCGTGCGCAACCTTTGCGAACTCGCGCCTGAACTGCCGGATCCGGACGATGCCGCCGGTCCGCTCTGCCGCCCGGACGGCGATCTGGAGCGCATCGTACGTCGTGAGCGCGAAGGCGTCCGGCCGGCTGCCGAGCCTCGCGCGGATGCGCGCCCGCAGCGGAGCCGAGCGTCGCGTCGCCTTCGCGTCGAGGCCGAGGGTCGGATTCGGATAGCCGCGCGCGTTGGCGAAGGCCGCCGCTGTCGCGTTCCCGACCAGCCGTGTCGTGAGCGCGACGCCATCGCTGCCGTACCAACGCACGGCGCCGAGAGCCGGGTCGGCGGAGGCAGCCTGGAAGAGGTCCACGACCTCGTCGAAGCCGGCGAGGTACACGCCCACGGCGCCGAGCTTCCGCGCCCTGAGCGCGCCCACCTGCCGACCGAGCGCAGCCACCTCCGGGGAGAAGTTGGTCGTGTCGACGGCGTACGGCACGCCTGCAGACATGACGCCTTTGAAGCGGCCTCTCAGCGACTTGACGAGCCCGGCGTTGCCGGGATCGTTGCGCCAGATCGGCGCCAGGGCTCGGATCCGGTCGCGCTTCAGCAGCGCGGCCATTGCCTCGGCTTCTCGCCGGTCGTCCGGCACCAGGCGGAAGACGTTGTCGCCGGCCAGAGCGAGCGAGTGCGCAGTGCTGCCTTGACTGACCACGAGGACGCCGAGGCGGTTCGCGGCGGCACGCACAGCCCGGACCTCTGCGCTCGATTCCGGCCCCACGAACACGCGAATGCCCTGCGCGGCAAGACGTCGCAGCCGGCGCACGGCCACGGTCGGCTTGCCGCCGAGGTCGACCGTCCTGACCTGCACCCGCACCAGCGAGCCTTCACGCGCCAACCTCGCATTCGCGTCCGCGGCCGCGAGATCGAGCGTCACGCGGCTTGCCCTGCCGAGCGACGTCCAGCCGCTCGAGAGGTCGAGCAGTCCTCCCACCAGTAGGAGGCGCGTGGGCGCTGCCGGTTGCGCCGCGTTGCCGTTCGGCGCCGCCGCCGGGCCGACTGCGACCGAGAGCGCAAGCAGCGTCACTGCGAGCAAGACCCGGTTCCCACCGATCCTGAACGTGAAATCGCGCCTCATCGGAGTCCCTCCCCGTCCTCAGAAACGCCGGCAGCTCAGCTCGAAACCGAGGCTACTCCTCGTTTCCAAGGGCTTCAAGGGGTGCGGTTGGATCGGGCAACCCGGGGTAGGCGAGTTATGAGGAAAGGGTTAGGAAACGTGCGCGAGGCACAAGCCTCGTTTGGGAGGTGTGGTCATGGCGACCATTGAGATGTGGACCTTCGCGGTCGGTGTACCGCAGAACATCGATTTGACCGGTTTCAAGGTCGAGGCGACCGACGGCAGCATCGGCAAGGTCGACGAGTCCACCTACGAAGCCGGCGGCAGCTTCATCGTCGTCGACACGGGCCCGTGGATCTTCGGCAAGAAGGTCATGCTGCCGGCCGGCGTGATCCGCGACATCGATCCGGACACGGAGACCGTCTTCGTCGCACGCACGAAGGACGAGATCAAGAACGCGCCTGAGTTCGACGAGGAGCGCTACCGCGACCAGAGCTACCGCGACGAGCTCAGCACGTACTACGGCGGCCGGACTGGCACCGAGCCCGGCGAGGGCTTCTAGCTCTCGGTCACACGTTGCGCGCGAAGCCCCGCTCCGGCGGGGCTTCGCGTCATGGCCGGCAGGACCTCCGCGAGCCAGTCGGCCACTGCTGCAGCGACCGACGAGCTGCTCCTGAGCGAGTGGGTGCCTGGGATGCGGACGACAGTGCGGTTCGGGCCGTCAGGCGGCATCCCGAACGGGTCCCGCTCGCCCTGGACCACGAGCGTCGGCACGCGCACGGCGTCGAGCTCGGGCAGGCGGCTCTTCGACGGGTCGTCCCCGCGCCCCGGCGCGTGCACCGGGAACGCGAGGCACAGGACGGCAGCTGCGCCGAGGCCCTCGGCCGTTCGGCATGCGACCCGGGCTCCTGCCGACCGGCCGCCGACCAGGAGCGGCAGTCCGTGGAAGGCGTCCTCGCGGAGCTGCGAGACGACGGCGGTCCAGGCCGCGTCGAGCTGCGGAGCAGGCGCCGGGCTGCGCCGTCCGGCCACGCGGTAGGGCTGCTCGACGAGCGCCACGGTCAGCCCTGCGGATCGCGCGGCCTGCGCGGCGCCGACGAGGTCCGGCGACTCGACACCGCCGCCAGCGCCGTGCCCGAGCACCAGCGCAGACAGAGGCGAGTCGACCGGGCGAAGGTGCACCCGGGCGGGTCCGTGAGGGGTGTCGAGCTCGAGGATGCCCCGAGCGTAGCCCGGACGGCGCCCGCGATAATGACGACGTGTCGTCGGGCGCCGACGTCGATCCGCGGATCTCGAGGCCCGGAGGGGTCTCGTACCTCGAGATCCCTGCCGAAGACCCGCAGCAGTCGGGTGTGTTCTACGAGGCCGTCTTCGGATGGCGCGTCGACGCCGATCGGGAGGAGCCGAGCTTCGAGGACGGCACAGGGCACGTGATCGGCCACTTCGTGCGCGACCTGCCGGCTGCCGGCGAGGCGGGAGTGCGGCCCTACGTCTTCGTCGCTCGCGTCGACGAGACGCTCGACAAGGTGATCGCCGCCGGAGGCGAGGTCGTGACGGCGCCGTACCCGGAAGGCGACCTGTGGGTGGCGCGGTTCCGCGACCCGTCGGGGAATGTGCTCGGCGTGTGGCAGCAAGGCCCACGCGAGGCAGCGAGCTGATTCGGTAGGAACGACCAGAGCCGCGCGCCTTCGGTCGAGTTCCGATCCGACAGGACGCGCGGCTCTGGCGGGCAGGCGCCACCTCATGGGCGGTAGACAGGTGCGCGACGAAGCGAACGCCAACGCGATCGTGACCACGCCGAGCGCGCGTACCGCATCCACCGCACGGATACGCCGGGCTGAGGTCGCGGCTGGGCACGCTGGTAGTCCCGCCGCATCTCCTCTACCTTTTCTTCGTACCGCTGGCGGTAGAAATCGGAGTCGTAGTAGTACACCCTTCTCACCTCCTCTCGCCTATGGCCTCGATTCGGTAATCGCCCGAGATCGAGTGCCGGCAAGAGAAGGGAACTACGTAGCAGCTACCGGAAAAATGCGCTGGCTTCCGCACGCTCTATTTTCATAGAGCATTTCTCACGGCGTGGCGCTCGGTGAGCTGATACTCCCAAGTCGGGATCGACCCGGTCTATACCGTGTTGCTGAGTGACACTTCGGTGCCGCTCCTCTCGTTTTGGCTCAGAAACGACGAAAGCGACCCACCTGGGCCGCCCTCACCTGGACTTCTTATGACGCTATCCGTTAGCCGGAGCGCCTCCAGTCGAGGGCTTCCCGAGGGTTGACTGCGCCGCCGCGCCCCTCCGCGTAAGCGGCCATGGTGACCGGGGCGGAGAAGACGTTACGACGATACGTCGCGAGATCGAGCATATGTCTTTCCTCCTTTCCCCGAATTAGGAGCGGGAGAATACATGCTTCAATGTCGCTTGGCAAGGGAATATCGCTCCGGATTCCGTTCTACGCCGTGGCCGTCGACAGGCCGGCGGCGACGGCGAAGCCGAGCGTCGTCGCCAGGCCCGCCACGCGGCCGGACTTCGCGGTCGCTTCCGGGATCATCGAATCGACCAGCATGACGAGGAGCGCGCCGGCCGCGAAGCCGTTGATGCCGGCCTGGAAGTGGCCGCCGGTGCGCTTGGCCAGGAAATAGCCGAGCGGCGTCGCGAGCGCGCACAGGGCCGCGACGCCGAACCACAGCAGGCGGATCCTCCGCAGGCTCGTCCCGGCCTCGCGCATGTCCGTCGCCGACCCGATCGCCTCCGGCAGGTTCGAGACGAAGATCGCGACGAGCAGGCCGATGCTCACGCCCTCGCCTCCGGCGATCCCGATCCCGAGCACGGTCTGCTCGGGGATCCCGTCCAGGAACGCGCCGAGTGCCAATGCCGTGCCACCCCCGGAGGCCTCGCTTCCCCGGCTCGGCCCCAGCCGCTCAACGGCGCGGGCGAGGACGAAGTAGACGAGAGCGCCGAGCCCGAGCCCGATCCCGACCGCCGCCGCTCCACCAACGGCCACGCCCTCTTCGAACAGCTCGAAGCTGACACCGCTCACGAGTGCCCCGGCCCCGAAGGCGAGCACGAGCCCGATCAGCCGGCTCGGCCAGGAACGCGCCAGGCCGAGCGCCACGCCGAGCACGAGCGAAGACGCCGCGACGACGCCCCAACCGAGCGCGGAGCCCACGCCCTACGCCGAGCCGCTCACACGGTCAAACTCTTTGATGTCCCGGACGAAGGCGGCGGCGGCGGTGCGGGTGTGGACGCCCAGCTTGGCGTAGACGTTGTCGAGGTGCTTCCGCACGGTTCCGGCCGACACCCAGAGGCACTCTGCGATCTGCACGTTCGTCTTGCCCTCGGCGACGAGATCGAGGATCTGCCGCTCGCGCGGGGTGAGCCGAGGCAGGCGCCGGCGCTCCTCGAGGAGCAGCGCATCGTCCACGAAGTGAACGACGAGTGACCGGTCGCCGGAATCGATGCGTAGCGGCTTGCCGACTGCTACCCGACGCTCGCGCAGCCACGCAGCGAGCGAATCGGGGAGCCGCATTCCCCACTTGCCAAAATAGCGTTCGAACAACTCGCGCGCGGCGGTGCTCGCGAACGCGACGCGGTCGTCGGCCTCGAGAAGCACGACGGCGGCTTGCATCGACTCGTGCAGGGAGAGCGCCGCGCTGAGGCGTCGCCTGTTCTCGTGGGCGCGGTACAGCCGCACGAGGTGGGGGCTCAAGAGATCGAGAAGGGCACGGTCGCGCTCGCTGAAGTCGGGGCCGCCGCGGTCGAAGGCGAGCTTTGCGATTCGCCCTGGCGGCCCGATGCTTAGCCGAAGTTCAAGCGTGTCCGTGAAGCCGCAGGGCTCCAAGAGGAGGCTGTACGTCGGCGTGCGGTAGAGCTCGCGCCTGCTGACGATGTCCGAGACCCTGAGCGTGGAGAAGTCCCCCGGGTGGAACCGTGCGAATACGGGGCACTCCGCCTCCACGACCGGCATGACCGCTGCCCAGTCGACGCCGCTGTAGACCTCCTCGTCACCTGGGCGCTCGAAGTGAGCAATGGGACCGTAGCCGGCTTGATCCGGGCATTCGGTGTGGTAGCCGGTTTGATCGGGGCGTGCGATGTAGTAGCCGACCCAGTCGGCCGGTACGAGCCGTCCGAGTTCTGTGAGGAATTCCCCGGAGAAGGGATGGTCGCCGTCGAAGCTCTCCGCCTCGGCGACAAAGCGGAGCAGCCGCTCCACATCGCCACGCGAGAGTGCAGGCACAACGCCAAAAGATACGTCGATCGTCATATCGACTCCAGTCGCCGAACGTGCGACCCTTGACGGTTGGACACCAGCGTGCTCAGCGCCCGGTTGTCGACACGGGCCACGACAGGAGGTGAGCATCCATGAAGCAGCGAAGGAGAAACGTTCTCCGGGTCGTGGCGATCGCCGCTCTGGCGCTCGGCGTCGCTGCATCGGCAGGCATGACCCGGAATGCGGCGGCTGCACTGCCGCCGGGGAACACGGTCGCACAGTGGAACAAGATCGCCGAGGACACGGTCGTGGGCTCTGGCGCCTTCCAGTCGGAGGGCTTCATCTACATGGCCTATGCCTCGGCTGCGGTCTACGACGCGCTGGTCGCGATCCAGGGCCGTTACGAGCCGTACGGCCCCGCGATCACCGCGCCGGCTGGGGCGTCGACCGATGCTGCGGTCGTTGAAGCGGCCTATCAGACGCTCGTCCACTACTTCCCCTCGCAGGCCGCAGCGCTCGACTCACTACACCAGGAGGCGCTCGCGCTGATCCCCGATGGGATTGCGAAGAGCGACGGCGAAGACGTCGGCCTGGCGACCGCGACGAGCATCATCAACCTGCGCACCGGTGACGGTCGCATGACCCCGATCGGTGTGAGCACGCCCTTCCCGACGCTTCCGCCGGGCCCGGGCGTCTGGCGCTTGACGCCCCCGTTCGCCCCGCCGCAGGTGCCGTGGGTGGGGAACGTGCGTCGATTCGTCATGCGGAGCGTGGACCAGTTCCTGCCCGAGCCGCCGCCCTCGCTTCAGAGCCAGCAGTGGGTCGAGGCCTTTAACCAGATTAAGGCCTACGGCGCGGCAGACAGCAGCGTGCGCAGCGACGAAGAGACCGCGATCGCGAGGTTCTGGTCGGCGAACGTGATCCGTCAGTACAACCGGGCGGGGCGTGAGCTTGCCGCTGCGCGCGGCCTCGGCCTGCTCGAGACGGCGCGGCTGGCGGCGATGGTCAACCTCGTCGGCGCCGACGCCCTGGGGTCCGCGCTGTACGCCAAATATCACTACCTGTTCTGGCGGCCGGTCACCGCGATCGACCCCGCAGCCGTCATCTCGGACGGCTTTGGGCCCGTACCGGGCTACGACGACGGTAACCCGGCGACGGTCGAACAGACGGGCTGGCGGCCGCTGCTGACGACGCCCAATCACCCCGAATATCCCGCCGCGCACGGCGTGATCACCTCGGCGATGGCCGAGGTCTTCATCGGCCTCCTCGGCACGAACCGGATCGAGCTCGATCTGCACGGCTTCGATGCCGCCGGGCCCGCCGGGAACCTGAACGCGGTGCGGCACTTCGTGAGGGCGAACGACCTACGCCACGAGATCATCGACGCCCGACTCTGGGCAGGGCTGCACTACCGGTTCTCGGGCGTCGCCGGTGTCGTCCTCGGCCGCAAGGTCGCCAAGTTCGACCTCAGGCACGCCTTCCGACCCATCGACTAGTACTCGCCCTTGGCTCGAATCGGGGACGCGCCTTCGGGCGCTCCCCGAGTCAGCCGCCGCCGATGGTGGCGACGATGCAAAGCTAAGGTGGCGACCTGATCGTCTCCCTGCACGTAGCGACGGGCGCTGCCGGCGGCTCGCTTCTCGGCTCGAGGCTCGGCTCACTGCCGTTCGGCCTGCTCCTTCACCTGCTCGGCGATCGGATGCCGCACCAGGACATTCCGGACCGCCGCTTCGAGATCTGGTCGGGGGTCGCCGCAGTGCTTCTCCTAGCGGGTGCGCGCGGGCCGCTCGATCCGGCTGTGACCGGCGCGCTCGCGGCTTCGTGTCCGGACCTCGAACACGTCCTCAGGTTCCCGCGCCCGGGCGGCCGCAAGCTCTTCCCGAGCCACCGCCTGCGCGGCTGGCACCGAAGCGGCGGCCTTCCGGCCTCGGTCCAGCTCCTTGCGGCCGGGTTCCTGATCGGCGTCCTTCTTCATCCTCGTCGGGCATAGGCTGCCCGCATGGCCCGGCACATCGTCCTGCTCCGCGGCATCAACATCGGCCCGCGCAACCGGATCGCGATGGGTGAGCTGCGCGAGGCGCTGGAGGAGGCCGGCTTCGAGGACGTGCGCACGCACCTCCAGAGCGGCAACGTCGTGCTCACGAGCACTGCGAAGCCCGAGAGCGTCGCGCGTAAGTGCGAGAAGGTGATCAAGGAGCGGTTCGGACTCGAGATCGCGGTTGTGGTGCGCTCGCGTGCCGAGCTCGCAAGGGTCGTGAAGAGCAATCCGCTGAAGAAGGTCGCGACGGAGCCGAAGCGCTACCAGGTGAGCTTTCTGTCCGCGAAGCCCAGCGCGAAGGTCGTCCGAGAGCTCGAGGCTGTGGCTGACGACTCGGAGCAGGTCGTCGCGATCGGCCGAGAGATCTACGCGTGGCACCCGAAGACGGTCGCCCGCTCGAAGCTGTGGGCGAAGCTCGCGGGCAAGGGCCTTGGCGTCACGGCCACCGCGCGGAACTGGGCGACGGTCGAGGCGCTGCTCGAGCTGGCGAACGAATAGCCGCGACGTGTGATGGCTAGGCTGGCTCCGTGCCTGCGAACGACACGCTCGTCTTCGTGCCGGCCTGGAACGAGGAGGCGAACCTGCCGGCGGTCCTCGACGAGCTACGGCAGGGGCTTCCGCAGGCCGACGTGCTCGTCGTCGACGACGGCTCGACGGATCGCACGGCCGAGGTCGCCCGCGATCACGGGGCCGAGGTGATCTCCTTCGGCACCAATCTCGGGCTGCCGGCCGGGATCGCCGCCGGGTACGGCTACGCCGCGGAGCACGGCTACGCGTTCTGCGGCCGCGTCGACGCGGACGGCCAGCATCCCGTCGAGGAGCTCGCGCGTCTGCTGGAGCGGGTGCGCTCCGGTGCGTGCGACGTCGCGGTCGGCTCCCGCTTCGCCAGTGGCGACGGCTTCGCTCCGTACCGCTACAGGCCGAGCGCGGCGCGTCGCTTCGGCACGGCGCTGCTGCGGCGCTCGATGAAGGTCGCCCTGCGTCGGCCGTTCCTCGACGCCACGAGTGGCATGTACGCCGCGAACGCGAAGGCGCTGCCGGTTCTCGCGCGGCCCTACACGACCGAAGCGCCGGAGGTGCAAGCGCTCCTGCGCCTCCAAGACGAGGGTCTGCGGGTCGACGAGGTTCCGGTCGACATGCGCCCGCGCGCGAGCGGCGAGTCGAAGCTTCAGGGCAAGAAGTCCTTGCTGGTCGTGCTCACGGTGATCGCCACGCTGCTCGGCTTCCTCCGGCTCCGCCGCCGCTGATGCGCCTCGTCGCGATCCTCGGCTACTCGCCCCGCCGCGGCGACCGGCTGCACGACGTCTGCGCCGCACGCGTCCAACATGCGCGGACGCTCGTGGAAGACGGCGACGGCGTGCTCCTGACCGGAGAGGCGGAGCTGATGCGCGGCGCGTGGGCAGGTGAGGATCTTTTGCTCGACCCACACGCGCGGAACACGAGAGAGAATGCGGCCGCGATCGCGGCCGCCGCGCGCGACCTTGGAGCGACCGAGGTCGTGGTCATCACCTCAACGTGGCACGCGTTCCGGGCCCGGACGCTCGTCCGCGCAGCGCTCCATGACGCGGACGTCACCGTCACCAGCTCCTCGCCGCCGGGTTGGCACCCGCTGACGCTTCTGGCGCGTGAGGCCGCCTGTCTCACGGTGTTGCCGCTGCACGTCCTCACCGCCCGTGCGTCTACGATCGCGTCGTGGACGCGACGCAGGCGCCGGTCAGGAGCAGGCGCGGGATCGACATCGACGCACCGCCGGAGGTCGTCTGGGACGTCCTGACCGACTTCGGTCGATGGCCGGAGTGGAACCCGAAGGTGAAGTCGATGTCCTTCGACGGGCCGCTGGCGCCGGGCTCCGAGTTTCGCTGGAAGGCGGGTCCTGGGACGATCGTCTCGACGCTCGAGGAGCTCGAGCCGCCGCGGTTCGTTAGGTGGCGAGGCCGCACGATGTCGATCAAGGCGATCCACGAATGGCGCCTGGAGCCGCAAGACGGTGGCACGCGGGTGGAGACCGAGGAGTCGTACTCGGGCACGCTGGCCCGGCTCTTACGCGGCACGCTTCAGAAGACGCTGGACGAGGCGCTCGATGACGGGCTCGAGCACCTGAAGCGCGAGGCGGAGCGGCGGGCCCAGCGCCGTTGAACTCCTCGGGTACCAGTAGCTCCAGGCGGCGCGGTTGCCCTTAGGCTCACCCGGTGGGACACTCCTGGCCACTGCGGCGAACGAAAGGGGAGAAACGATGCGCATGAGACTGCTGCTGGTGGCGGTCGCGCTGGTGATGTCCGGCCTTGGAGCCGGCGTCGCGCGCGCCGACAAGCCAGACACTGACCTCGCCGGCAAACCGTTCTACTTCAGCGCGACCTGCACGGGGATTGGGGACGTGATTCTCGTCAACCAGTCGCTTGCACGCACGGCGGCACTACGTGTCGTCGGAGGTCATGGAGTGGTCGTCGAGCCGCTCAACGGCGCGCCAGGAATCGAGAAGGTTGCGAACGCAGAGTGCACGGTCACGGGCGGAGGCTTCTCGCCCGAGACGATCGAGCCGTTCGACGAGCCCTTCAGTTTCCCAGCGTTCATAGTCGGCCTCTAGGCCGGCAGCTACACGTACCGCGCGAGCCAGTCGCGTATGCGGTTCCAGGCGTCGATCTGGTGCCCGCGTTCCGTCCAGCCGTGGCCCTCGCGCGGGTAGACGACGAGCTCCGTCTCGCACCCCGTCGCGACGAGCGCGCTGTAGAACTCGACGGCCTGCGAGAGCGGCGTACAGAGGTCGTCCTCGCCGTGGAGGATCAGCGTCGGCGTCCTGCACTTGGCCGCGTGGTAGACGGGCGAGCGGCGCGTGTACTCGCCCTGCGCGTCGTACGGGTCGGCCTGGAGGTAGAGGCGGTCGAACTGCCCGATGTTCGTCGTCGAATGGAAGCTGACCCAGTCGGTGACGACCGCCTCCGGGATCGCCGCGGCGAAGCGGTCGGTCTGGGTCACGGCCCAGCAGGCCATGAAGCCGCCGTAGCTGCCGCCGGCGATTGCCACGCGCTTGTCGTCGACGACTCCGTCGCGCGCAAGCGCATCGATCCCGGTCAGGATGTCCCGGAGGTCGCCGCCGCCCATGTCGCCGAGGTTCGCCTCCGCGAACTCCGGGCCCCAGCCGACGCTGCCGCGCACGTTGGGGAGAAGGGTCGCGTAGCCCTCGCCGGCGAGGAATTGCACCAGGCCGTACGCGGGGGCGAACGTCCACGGCCAGGAGCCGGTCGGGCCGCCGTGGACGAGGACGACGAGCGGCAGGGGACGGTTGCCGTTGCCGCGAGGGAGCGCGAGCAGGCCCTCGATCTCGAGCCCGTCGAACGACGTCCACCGGCGTGAGCTCCAGTCGATGATCGCGAGCCTCGGCGCGACCTCGGCATTCAGGCTCGTCAGCGTCCGCCGCTCGCCGTCCTCCCAGAGCACGACCTCGGACGCTTCTTCGGCGCTCTCGTAGGCCGCGGCGGCGCGTGAGCCATCCGCGCTGACGGCGAGCGCGGGCGAGTAGCGCGGCCCGAGCGTCGCGTCGCCACCGGTGAGCTCCTCGTACGAGCCGTCGAGCTTCAGGCGCCCGGCGAACGTTCCCGCGCCCCGGTACCCGGCGACCCAGAGCGTGTCCTCGTCCGCGAATTCGATCCAGGTGGCGTGGAGTTCCGGCGCGACCGGCCCTCGGTCGAGGACGTGGACGGTGCCGGTGAGCGTGCCGCGGTCGGACGAGAAGCCCTCGACGAACGCAACTTGCCCGCCGGGCGAGATCCGGGGCGCCTGGAGCTGCCACTTCGGCGTGTGGACGCGCTCGACCACGCGGGCGTCGAGGTCGATCAGGCCGATCCACGCGCCGTACCAGGCGCTCTCCGACGGGTCGTCAGTGCAGACCGCCGCCGCCTTCCCGCCGGCCCAGCCGACCTCGAAGACGTTGACGCGGTCGGGCGTGGCATCTCGCGTCTCGCCGGTGGCGGCGTCGACGAGCCAGAGCCGCCGCCAAAACTTGGCCGGTCGGAAGACCTTCGGATCATCTGGCTCTGCGCCCGCCTCCTCGATCTTCGTCGCCGAGTCGGCGCCGGCGCGGTCGGCCCCGAGGTCGGCCGCCAGCGCGAGCAGCCGCGACCCGTCGGGCGACCAGTGGAGGTCCTCGACCGAGCCGGGGATCTCACCGAGCTCGTGGTCATCGACCCAGAGCGAGAGCCGGCCCTCGTGCCCGCGGTCGGACGCGAAAGCGAGCCGTGAGCCATCTGGCGAGAAGCGCGGGAACGAGCCGGCCTCGCCGGGCCGGAGCTCGCCGTCGACGTCGCCCACCCAGAGCCGAGTCTCGATGCGCTTCCCCTGCTCGCGGAAGGAGGCCGAGACGGCGAAGGCGATGCGCGAGCCGTCGGGGGAGAGCGCGACCTCGTTCGGCCGCAGCAGCTCCATGACGAGCTCGGGCGTGACGCGGCCGGCGGTCGTGACGGTCGCACTCATGTGAAGCCGATGCTAAGCGGACTCGCCCTCGCGCGCGCCCGAGGCGAACGACTGCTCCCAGCCGACGTTGACGAGCATCGCACCGACCTCGCGGATCGCAACTGCGATTTCGAGCCCGATCTCGCGGATTGCCTCGGTCTCGCGGGCGGTCGAGCGATTCTCGCGCAGCTCGCCGAGCAGTCGCTCGAGCCGCTCGATCTCAACGTAGTTCTTCTGCTCGGGGCTAGCCGACATCGGCCGGCGGCTCGACTGGCTCGGTCGGCTCGATCGGGTCGAGCGTCATCGGCTCGCCGTTGCGCGCGGCCTCACGCTTCTCCTGCTTGCGCTGGCGCTTGAGCGTCCGCTTCTCCTCGACCGCTCGCTCGCGGTTGCGCTTGTTGATCGTCTGCTGCCGCTTCTTGTTCGCCATCAGCTCCTCCTATCGTCGCGCAGCGCGGACGCCGCGAAGACGTGCCCGCCGCGCCGCGACCTCGGGCTCGAACACGACATCACGTGCCTGCCGCAGGCCGTCGCTCTCGTCGAGCTCGAAGCTTACGACCCTGTGCGCGCAGCGCCCAGCGGGCTTCTCGCCCGCCGCGAAGCCCTCACCGGCGACGGCGAGCCGCTCTCCTTCGTCGGTCATGATGAATCCGTGGTCCTTGGTCTCGTTGAACCAGAGCATCTGCCCTCGCATGGCGAGTCCTTTCGCTAGGAGGCTGCGCGCGCCGCAGGTGCGGCGCGCGCGTGCTCTCGGTTAACCCGCCATCGCCACGACGTTCTTGGCCTCGGGGCCCTTGGCACCCTCGGCGGCCTCGAACTCGACCTTCGCACCCTCGGCGAGCGACTTGTAGCCGTCGCCGGAGATGGCCGTGTGGTGGACGAAGAGATCCTTGCCGCTGCCGTCGTCAGGGGTGATGAACCCGTAACCCTTGGCATCGTTGAACCACTTCACTGTTCCTGTAGCCATGAAAAAACACCTCCTCTACCAACTCACGAACGGTAGATGGGAGGCGTTTGCCGACCAGGTACTCGCTCTGTGGAGCCCAAAGCGTAGCAGCGAAGCCGTTTCGCGGCGGGCAGGCGGTGGGAGCATCCCCTTTGTGGGGGAGGGTGATTTCACCCTTTCGAATAGCCGCGCGGCGCCGATGTATGGCGGATGCGCCGACGGCTTCGCTTCGTGCTCGCGCTCCTGACCATTGCCGCCATGTACGCGTCTACAGGCGTCTCCGCGCTCGCCCGGACCTCGGCGGGGAGCCAGAAGGACGCCTCGCACTCGAGGAAGCTCGCCCGCCGCGTGGTCGCGTTCGCCCGCCGCCAGGTGGGCGTCCTCTACCACTGGGGCGGCAGCTCGCGCCGCACGGCCTATGACTGCTCCGGCCTCGTCTACGCGGCCTATCGGTCGATCGGGAGAAGGATCCCGCGCTCCACCTGGGACCAGCGCCGCGTGGGCAGGCACGTTCGCTTCAACCGGCTCAGGCCGGGCGACCTGCTCTTCACGGAGGGCGGTGGCCATGCCGTCCTGGTCGCGTCGAAGAGGGCCGCGATCTCCGCCCCGCACACGGGCGCGCGAGTCCGCTACGTGGCGCTCGCGGGCTTGCGCGCCGAGTTCGCGGGAGCCCGCCGGCTACTGAACTAGAGCCTGGGATAGCCCCGAGGCCCGCCTTTCCGCGCGGGCCTCGGGGTCAACGGTGGGCGCCTCAGGCGACTGCCTTGACGCGCGCGCGCTCGACCTGCTCCTCCGGCGTCGCTTCCAGGTCCTGAAGCACCTTGCCGAGCAGGAAGAAGGTCGGAGGCCACAGCCCGACGAAGATCGCGAGCCGCTCGGCGCGCGCCTTCTCGTCCTTGTTCGACTG
>JBKPHO010000063.1:0-1203 GCA_046729915.1 Actinomycetota bacterium
GCGCGCTCGATCGCGGCCTGGACGCCGACAAGCACGTCGCGCGTCTGCTCGAGGAAGCCGTCGAGCACTGCCTCGCTCCCGTCGGCGTCCTCGTCTGCGGTCGCCCGGCCGGCCTCGAAGCTCGAGTGGTGGATCGCGGGCATGAACTCGCGCGAGAAGAACGCCCGCATCGTCTGGCGCACGAAGTCGGTCGAAGTCACTCGCGTGATCCCGAGGCGGTAGGCAACTTCGGTTGCGAGGGTCGACTTGCCGGTCCCGGTCGCGCCGCCCACGAGCAGGATGATCGGCACGTCGAGCTCGTCGAAGTCCTGGTAGCGGCGGAGGCGCTGCATCGCGGTGGAGCCGTCCACCACGCCCAACGCATGGTGCGCGAGCTCACCGAGGCGCTCGAGCGAGATCGATTCGCGTCCGCTCTGCGCGAGGTCGGCCTCGACCGCGACCGCGAGCTCGTACGCGCGGTCGGTCGGGATCCCGGCACCCATCAGCGCGCGCGTCATCAGGCCCTTCGAGAACGGAAGGCCGTCCTCCCCGCCGAGCGGCAGGGGCTGCCGGTGGCGCCGGTCGGTCATAGGCCGACCACCTCACGTGCAATCGCCGCGTCGGCGACCCTGATCAGCTCCGTGTCGAGGTCGAGCACGCCGGTCGGGACGAGCTCGTTGTCCGCGAAGACCACCTCGACTCCGCGCGCGACCGCGGCTTCGGCGACGACGTCGATCGCGGCGGCCTTGATCTCCACGAGGTAGACCTCGGCGTCGGCGCTAGCGGCCTCCTCGCGCAGGGCCTCGCGACGGGCCAGGTTGCCGGAGACGAGCGTCACCTCGGCTCCGTGCTCCTCGCGCAGGTGCCGCTCGATCGCCTCGTGCGCGTAGGCGGGAGCGGTCGAGAAGTACGCGATCCGCCTGCCGGCCACCGGCTCGACGGGCCTCGGGCGCAGCTCGACCGGGACGACGGGAACCTCCTTGACGTCGTGGATCGCTCCGACGAGCGCCTCGTCGGCTCCGCCGGTGACGACGACCAGGTCCGAGATCAGGATCCGGTAGGCGTTCAGGTACCCCGTGGTCACCTCGAGCGGCTGGCCGGTGCTCGTGACCAGCACACGCGCGCCGGTCTCGAGCGGCGGGATCGCCGCGCCGCTGCCGTCGAAGATCACGAGGTCCGGCGCGCGCCCGGCGGCCAGCGCCGCTCCGGCGAGGATGTTCGATT
>JBKPHO010000064.1:0-2985 GCA_046729915.1 Actinomycetota bacterium
CCGGATCTCGATCCCTCCCTTGACCACGAACCAGCCGCCGCGACCGTCGGGAACCGCCGCGCCGACCGCGGCGTACCTCTGGAGGACCTTGCCCGTGCGCAGCGAGACGAGCGCCCCCGTTCGACAGGGCGGCGCCTTCGACGCACGGGCGCTCGGCCAGGCCGCGCCAACGACCACGGCGAGCACGAGGAGCAAGCTCACCCGCGTGACCATGCGCCGAGCTTATGCCGCGTATGTAACGAACCTGCAAACAGCTACAGGCGCGCGAGGCAGGCACGGAGGCCGTCGCGCCAGTGCGGTAGGCGCGGGGCTCCTTCGCGCTCGCTGCGCAGAACGGAGTACGCCGGTCGCGGCGCCGGGCGGTCCAGGTCCTCGGTCGAGATCTCCCGCACGCGACATGCGAGACCCGCCCCCTCGAAGATCGCCCGCGCGAATTCCGCCCACGAGCACTCGCCTGCCGCGGCCACGTGCCAGACGCCGCCCGGAAGCAACAGCAGCTCCCGCGTCGCCTCTGCCAGATGGCCGACGTACGTCGGGCAGCCGACCTGGTCGGCGACGACGCCGACCTCGTCGCGCGAGCTCCCAAGCTCCAGCATCGTGCGCACGAAGTTCTTGCCGGTCCAGCCGAAAAGCCACGAGCTGCGCACGATCCACCCCTCGCGCACCTCGCGTTCTCCGAGGAGCTTCGAGCTGCCGTAGGCCGACAGCGGGCGCGGCGCATCCGACTCCAGATAGGGCGAGCGCTTCGAGCCGTCGAAGACGTAGTCGCTCGAGAAGTAGACAACCGGCGCGCCCAGGGCGACGACGTTGCGAGTCCCACCCACGTTCACGGCCTCGGCCCCCGCCGGATCGGCCTCCGCACCATCCACGTCGGTCCAGGCCGCCGCATGCAGGACGAGATCGGTCTCGACCGAGATCGGCCGCGTCACGTCGAGCTCGGCCCGACTCCGCGCGTCCGCCTCCGGAAAGGCCTCGCACAACGCGGCGCCGAGCTGCCCTCCGGCCCCGGTTATGAGCACGCGGCGAGGTCGCGCTCCGAGAGGATCGGCGATTCGGTGCTCCAGAGGTGCTTGACGCGCGGGTCGGCCCAGCAGATCCCGTGCTCATCTGGGTCGGCGGGGTCGTACTCCTCGGTCACGTGGTAGAGGAAGAGGCAGTCCGTCAACGCCTCGTAGCCGTGCCCGTGATGGCCGGGGACGTAGACCGCGACCGGGTTGTCGTCCCCGATGTCCTCGCTGAACGTCTCCCCGCTCTCGCGGTCGAGCACGACGACGCGCACCATGCCGCGGACGCAGGCGAACAAATCATCTTGGCCGCGCTCGTGGTAGTGCAGGCCCCGGATCACGCCCTTGCGCGAGTAGACGAGGTTCGACTGCCGCACGGGCTTCGGCAGCGCGGAGGCGCGCATCAGCTCCGAGAACCAGCCGCGCTCATCGGCGAACCGGCGCAGCGGTATCACCTGGACGCCGTCGACCACGCCTCGTTCTTGTTCGCCCCGTGGGCGCGCACGAAGTCGTTCACCTCGTAGTACGCCTCGATCGACTCGCCCGCGTCGCCCCAGAAGCCGTCGAGCACGTCGTACTCCATCTCGCCGCGGGAGACGTACCAGTTGTTCACGTCGGTGATCTCGAGCTCCCCGCGGCCGGACGGCTCGAGCGTGGGCAGCACGTCCCAGACCTGCTCGTCGTAGAAGTAGATCCCCGTGACCGCGTACTCGCTCGGAGGCTCGGCCGGCTTCTCGACGATCTTCGTCACGCGGCCGTCCTCCAGCTCCGGCACGCCGAGGTGCCGTAGGTGCTCCGGCTCCTCGACGCGCGCGAGGAGGATCCGCGCACCCCGCTCCTGGGCGCCGAAGTTTTCGACCGCAGGCGCGATCGACCGCTCGACGACGTTGTCGGCGAGCATCACGACGATGCGCCCGCCGCGCCCGAAGCGCTCCGCGAGCCCCAGCGCCTCGGCAATCCCGCCAGGCTTGTCCTGGTAGGCGTAGAAGAGGCGCTCGACGCCGTGGTCGTGCCCGTTCCCGAGCAGGCGGAAGAACTCCCCCGCGTGCGTGCCGCCGGTGACGAGCATCAGCTCGGTGACGCCGGACTTCACCAGCGCCTCGATGCCCCAGCTGATCATCGGGCGGTCGTAGATCGGCAGCAGGTGCTTGTTCGTGATCTGCGTCAGCGGGTGCAGTCGCGAGCCGGTGCCCCCAGCCAGGATCACGCCCTTCAAGCCGCTCGCCATCCGGCGGGATGCTACGGGGAAGCGCCCGCTGGCCGCCGACGCAGCGCGACTGCCACCCCTGGGGTCACTACCGGGCCGGGGAGTGCAGCGCAGGCTTAGGCGCTTCGAGCGGCGAAGGCGGCACTCGGACGACGCGGGCGACGCGGGGCGGGAGCCACCAGTTCCAGCGGCCGAACAGCGCCATCAACGAGGGCACGAGCAGGGCGCGCACGATCGTCGCGTCGACAAAGATCGCGATCGCCAAGCCGAAGCCGAACTCCTGGAGGCCCACCACGCGACCTGCGATGAAGCCCGAGAACGCGGCCACCATCACGATTGCCGCCGCGGTGACGATCCGACCCGTGCGCTCCAGGCCCTCGACCACGGCGCGGCTGTTGTCCCTCGTCTCGTCCCAGGCCTCGCGCATGCGCGTGACGAGGAAGACCTCGTAGTCCATCGAGAGCCCGAAGAGCATCGCGAAGAGGAAGATCGGGATCCACGCCTCGATCTGCTGGAAGCTGTAGAGGCCCCAGAGGTCGCTGCCCACGCCCCACTTGAAGACGACCACGAGCGCGCCATACGCGGCCGCGACCGAGAGCAAGTTCAGCGCCACCGCCTTCAGCGGCAGGATCAGCGAGCGGAAGGCGCGCATCAGCAGCAGGTAGGTAAGGACGAGCACGGCGACGACGAGCCACGGGAAGACCGCGTACGAGCGGTCGATGAAGTCCACGCCCTGCGGCGGCCCCCCGCCCGCGAGCACGCGGACGCCCGACG
>JBKPHO010000065.1:0-3249 GCA_046729915.1 Actinomycetota bacterium
TGCCGCTGCTTTCGCACAGCCTGCTCGAGACTTGGAGGCGCAGGAGCGGCCGGATGCTGACCCTGATCGGCTACCTGCAGTCCGGCGGAGTGCAGGGAGCGATCGCGCAGACGGCCGAGTCGGTCTACCGCGGCCTCTCCCGGGATCAGCAGGTCCTCGCCAGGAACGTCTTCCTACGCCTGACCGAGCTCGGCGACGGGACCGAGGACACGCGCCGCCGCGTCTCGGTAGCCGAGCTCGTCCCTCGGCCCGAGCGGGAGGCGGACGTTCGCGAGCTCCTGCAGGTCCTCGCCGACGCCCGGCTGGTCACCCTCGGCGAGGGAACGGCCGAGGTGTCACACGAGGCGCTCATCCGCCATTGGCCGACGCTGCGCGCGTGGCTCGACGAGGACCGGGAGGGCAGGCTCATCCACCGGCGGCTGACCGAGGCTGCGCAGGAGTGGGAGGCACTCGGGTGCGACCCGGGCGCGCTGTTCCGCGGTGCTCGTCTCGCTACTACGGGCGACTGGGCGACGACGCACGACCCCGAGCTGAACCAGCTCGAACGCGACTTCCTAACCGCCAGCCGCCAGGCGAGCCAGCAAGATGCCGAGCGCCAGCGGCGCACGAACCGCCGCCTGCGCGTCCTTGTGATCGGGATGGCGACGTTCCTGGTTGTTGCCCTCGTGGCGGCGATCCTGGCGCTCGCCCAGCGGAGCCGGGCACGGCATGCCCAGGGGAAGGCGGAAGCACAAGCGCTCAGGTCCGACGCCGAGCGTCTCGGCACGCTCGCACTGGCAGAACCGAGCCTGGATCGCTCTCTCCTGCTCGCGGTCGCCGGCGTCTCGCTTCGGAACCTCCCCGAGACGCGCGGAGACCTCCTCTCCGTCCTGCAGCGGAGGCCCGCGCTGATCCGCACGATCCGTGTTTCGCAAACCGATGTCCCGGCGCTGGCCGTGAGCCCGAACCGAGGGCTACTTGCGTCGGGCGACTCCGCGGGCGTCGTCCGCTTCACCGACCTCAGGACGTGGCGAGCGCGTGGCGCCCCGGTGCGCATCGACGGAGCCGTTTCGCAAAACGCGATGGAGTTTTCGCCGGACGGCGGCGCACTCGCTGTCGCCACGACGACGGGAGCAAACAGGTCGAACCTGTACCTGATCGACATGGTGACGCGCACGTTGCGGCGGGTCGCGTCGCGGAACTCGGTCCCCGCGGTCCTAGGGCCGCGGCGGTTCACGCACTTGGCGTTCTCGCCCGACGGCGGGCGCATCGCCGTCGCCGTGGCCACAGCCCCGACCCCGTCACCGGTGCCGCTTGGCCAACGGCTCCTGCTGCTCGCCGTTCCCAGCGGCCGCGTGATCTGGGAGCGCACGTACCCATTGCAACCAGGGCAGAACGAAACGTCGGTTGCGTTCAACCCCGAGGGCGTGCTCGTCACCTCCGCGCAGCAGGGGCAGACGCTCCTGTGGGACGCGGCGAGGGGACGGATCAAGCGGCGATTCGACATCGGCGGGCCATTCGCGGTCTCGCCCGACGGCGGCCGTGTGGCCCTTGCCCAGAACAACCCGAACCCCTCCGTTCCGAAGGGCTCGCTGGCGGTGCTCGACCTCCGCACCGGGAGACACCGGTCCCTCCAGGCGCTTCCGGTCCCAGGGTGGGTGACAGCGGTGCGGTTCACGCGCGACGGCTCGAGCATCGTCGGACGCTCGTTCGACGGCGCCGTGCGCGTGTGGGACGTCGCATCGGGCTCGATCACCCAAACCTTCTCGGGGCAGAGCTCCGGATTGAGCGTTGCGCTCGCCGACGCCCGCACGGCCGTCTCCGCAAGCCAGGACGGAACTCTGGCGGCGTGGGATCTCTCCGGCGCTCGACGCCTCGGGCGCGCGTTCCGCTGGAGGGCCCCGAACGCCGGTTGTGCCGCTACGCCCTGCTTCGTGATCGACCGCCGGGGCTCACTGATGGCTGAGTCCATGGCGGGGGGAAGGGTCGGGCTCGTCGATCTCCGTGCACAGCGCCTGGTAGGCGCGCTCCCGCCGAGGAACGGCCCGTCAGTCGACGCGCTGGCCTTCTTCGCGGACGGCCGGACCCTGGCGACTGCGGGCGCGAACGGCAACGTCACCCTCTGGGACGTCCGGAAGCGCGCTGTCCTGCGCACGCTGCGGCTTCACGACCACATCTGGCGGGTTGCGGTAAGTCCGGACGGGAAGCTCCTCGCGACCCAGACACGGGTGAATGGGAGTTCGAGCTCGCGCGTGGAAGTGCGAGACCTGACCTCGGGAACCGTGTTGTTCCGGCGCGCGGTTCCGAACGGCAAGGGTGGTCTGGACTTCAGCCCCTACGGGCGCAAGCTCGTCGCGCTCGGCTGTTGCGATCCCGGATCGACCATCAAGGTGTGGGCGGCCCGCTCGGGAACGTTGCTGTTCAGCCCGCGTGTCGAGGGCCACGCGACCTCGATCGCGTTCTCACCCGACGGACGGCTGCTCGCGGCGGGCACCGAGGACGGCAAGGTCGTCCTGTGGGACGCCGACAAGGGCTCTCGGGTCGGAGCGCCGATCGGCGTGGCGACCGCAGCCGTCGATCCCATCTCGTTCTCGCCGGACGGACGTCTGCTCGCGGTCAGTTCCACCGACCTGACGGCGACGCTCTGGGATTTGCGGGTCCGCAGGCGCCTGGGAGACCCGTTCCCGATCGAGCAGGGGTCGATCCCCGTCGCACGTTTCGCACCCGGTGGCGACCTCGTGATCGACAACCTCACGGACACCGCGCGCTGGCCGACCGACCTGCGCGCCTGGGTGAGCTTCGCCTGCCGCGCGGCAGGTCGGGACCTCACCCGCGGAGAGTGGAGCGATCTCCTCCCCGGCCGCCCCTACCGCCGCCTCTGCACCTAGACGGCACGCCGCGGAAAGCGGAGGAATCTGGCTTTCCTAGCTAGACTCGTGCGGGCCGATGGGTCTCATGGGCTATTTCAACGGCTTCGGCGGTCGTGACATGGCAGTCGATCTCGGCACCGCGAACACGCTCGTCTACGTGCGCGGCCGCGGCATCGTGCTTTCCGAGCCGAGCGTCGTCGCGATCGACCAGCGCACCGGCGAGGTCCACGCCGTCGGCGTCGAGGCCAAGCGCATGCTCGGCCGCACGCCCGGCACGATCTCGGCCATCCGGCCGCTGAAGGACGGCGTCATCGCCGACTTCGACGTCACCGAGCAGATGCTGCGGCACTTCATCCAGAAGGTGCACCAGCACCGCTTCGCGCACCCGCGCGTGGTCGTC
>JBKPHO010000066.1:0-4074 GCA_046729915.1 Actinomycetota bacterium
CTGAGCTCGCGTTCTGGGTTGCGTTGCTGTCGCCGGAGGTGATGTCCCCGCCGGCCGTCGAGACCGGTGCGTTGGCGTTGACGGCGTTCTGCTTGCTCAGGGCAATGCCCAGCGCCCACTGGTCGGTCTCAGCCTTCTGGACACAAACCTGGAAGCCGCCGGCTCCACCGCTACCCACGGAGCCGTCATGCCCGTCCTTGCCGTACTTGCCGTCCTTCTTGCCGTGCTCGCAACCGCAGCCGAAGTCCTGATCGAGCTTCTGGGACTGCTCGGTCTCGGACTCGTTGGAGACGTCGGTCGTCGCCGTCGAGGATGCGTCCTGCGTCGCGTTGCTCGAGCCGGAGGTGATGTTGCCGCCGGCGATCGAGACAGGCACGTTCGCATTCACGGCGTTCTGGTCGCTCTTGGCGACGCCGATCGCTCCTTGCTCGGTCTCGGCCTTCTGGATCCCGAGCTGGAAGCCGCCCGCCCCGCCGCAACCGGCGTAGCAGCCGTTCTTCCCATCCTTGCTGTCCTTGCCGTCCTTGTGATCGCAACCACCACAGCCGAAGTCCTGATCGAGCTTCTGCTTCTGCTCGGTCTCGGACTCGTTGGAGACGTCGGTGGTCGCGGTCGAGGACGCGTTCTGCGTCGCGTTGCTCGAGCCGCTGGTGATGTTGCCGCCCGCGATCGAGACAGGCACGTTCGCGTTCACCGCGTTCTGGTCGCTCTTCGCGACACCGAGCGCTCCCTGGTCGGTATCCGACTTCTGGACACCAACCTGGAAGCCGCCAGCCCCGCCGCAACCGGCGTGACAGGAGCTGCCGCCGAGATTCTGGCTGAGCCGCTGGCTCTGGTCAGTCTCGGACTCGTTCGAAACGTCGGTGGTCGCGGTCGAGGACGCGTTCTGCGTCGCGTTGCTCGAACCGCCGGTGATGTTGCCGCCCGCGATCGACACGGGCACGTTCGCGTTGACTGCGTTCTGGTCGCTCTTTGCTACGCCGACAGCCTGCTGCTGGGTCTGGGCGTCCTGGATCCCGGCCTGGAATCCGCCCGCGCCACCGCAACCGGCCTGGCAGCCGGAGCTGCCCAGGTTCTGGCTGAGCGACTGGTGCTGATCGGTATCGGACGCATTCGACACGTTCGCCGTCGCGTCCGAGCTTGCGTTCTGGGTCGCATTGCTCGAGCCGCCGGTGATGTTTCCTCCGGCGATCGAGACAGGCACATTCGCGTTGACCGCGTTCTGCTTGCTCACCGCTGCGCCTACGGCTGCCTGCCCGGTGTTCGCGCTCTGGACCCCGGCTTGGGCACCGCCCACGCCGCCGGAGCCACCTGAGTCGGCGAACGCCGGTGGGGCCGCCGCAAGGGCGACGAGCGCCACGGCCACGCTCAGTAGCTTGGCTTTCATCTCCTTCTCCTTGATTGGGTTTGCTCAGTGCTGCGCGCCGCGCAGACCGACGCGCTGTAGGCCGGAGAAGAAGGTCAGCCTGGGTGCCACACCGGCAGTACGACTCGCCTCGGCTTCCGGAAGGCCGATCGCGGAAGCAGGCGAGCATGACGCTGGAAACTGAAGAGAGCGAAAGCAGCCGCGAGCGCCCCCAGGACGAGCGGCATCAGCGGCCCCTGCCCGCCGCCCTGGCCGGGCGAGCTCAGGTCTGGTCGCTGCGGAGGTGGTGCCGGCGGGAGCGGCCGCTGCGGCACGACCGCCCCCGCCGGAGCCTCGTCACCTCCCCCTCCCCGCGGTGATGCCCGCGCGGCCGACCCCACCCCAGCGGGTGCCGCCCGTGGCGCCTCGAAGGCGACCGCCGCCACGGGGGCACTCGCAGTCGGGACAACGCTCGCGTCGTGGCTGCGAGGGTCGCCCGGGAGGGACGGCGCGCGCTCATGCGACGAGAGCGAGGGTCGAGCTGGGGATGTGACAACTGTGTGTTGCGCCTCGGCCGGGAACACCGACGCAAGCGCCATTTCGATCGCGCTTCGCACCTCTTCCGCGGCGATCGCCAGCGGATCCACCGGCGTGGCGGGTGCGCTCGGCTCAGACGCCGAAGCGCCGAGCGGCGTGGGAGGTGCCGCCGACAGCGGCTCCGGCCCGCCGGCCGGCTCCGTGGGCGGAGCGGGCGCCGCGGGAACGCTCGCTGCAGCAGAGGCCGAGGAGACCGCCGCCGTGACCTGCGAAACGGCAGGCTGGGCGGCGGCGGCCGTTCCCGGCGCCACTGCATCGGCCTCGGCGAGGGCCGACTGCATCTCCCCCGTTACTTCGCCGGCCACTTCGCCGAGGCCGAGTGGGTCGGCAGCGCGCGCAAGCCCCGGGCTTGCAAGCGCGCCGCAGACGATTGCCGCGAGGACGCAGCCTCGCGCAAACGGCTTGTTCAACGCGAATCTGGACTGAATCGTCCAATTGCCTGCCGGGATTCGTCCAACACGCCTCACCGGTGTATCCACGTGCGGGGAGAGAGAGCGCGCAGGCGGTCCGGCGCGAACGTCGAGAGGAGAAGCAGCGGGATCGCAAGGAGCACAGCAATCAGCGTGAGGATCACGGGATCGGTGACGTTCTGCGCCTCGTCTTGCTGCCCGGTCGCCGCGTGGCCGACGTTGTTCAGCCAGGACGCCGCGTGCTCGCGGATTCCCCCGAACCCGCCGTTCTGCTTCGGCGCCTGAGCTCCGGCCGGAGCGGAATGGGACGCGCGGGCGGCCTTGGCGGGCGACCACACTGTGCGCGTCGTGGGCGGCGCCGCCGTGGAAGGCGCGCTCGCGAAGTCCCTGGGAGCACGGGCAAAGCCGCGCTCGCTGCCGGAGACCGTTCCGCTGGTCGTCGAATCCTCGTCAGGCCGCGGTGTCGGGCTCGGGCGGCCCTTGTGCGCAGCCGGGCGGATGGCGGGAGGTTCGGCCGGCGGGCTGTGCGAGGGTCGCGTCGCGATGAGCCTCGCCAGCACCGTCCTGGAGCCGGAGGCCGCCGGCGCTGCGGGCTGCGCCGATCCCGTCGCGGGCGCTGCCGGCGCCTGCGTTGCCGCTCCCGGAGCGGCCGCGCTGCCGGCGTCGTCGCTGCCCACATCGTCTCCGCTGGCCGCCTGCGCGCTCCCGGCGGGCATGCCCTGGTTCGTGGCTGCCGTATTGCCTGCGTTGGCGGTCGCGCTCGACGAGTTCGACTGCCCGATCGAGCCGTTGTCGCCCGGGCTGTTGATCCGGATCGAGATGACGATGTTCTGGGCCTGCTGAGCCGCCGCCGCGACGGCGTTCGCGGCCTGCTGCGTCGCGGCCTCGAGGGAAGACCCCCCGTCGTCGCCGCCCGCGCCCTGCCCCTGCGCCATCGAAGCGTCGTTCGTCGCGCCTGCCTGCGAGCTGGTGGTGTTCTCCTGCGAGACCGCGCCGTCGTCACCGGGGCTGTCGACCCGAACGGAGACGACGACGTTCCGCGCCTCCTGCGCCGCTTCGGCGGCCGCATTCGCGGCCTGGTCGGTGGAAGCCTGCTCCGCCTGGCCGGGGGCCGCCTCGAGCGCTCCGGCAGACGGGTCGGGAGAGGGGCCAGACCCGTCTGCACGGGCGTTTTCGGCCATCGCGAGCACGTACGCCGCGAGCACCGGGAGGACGAGCAGCAGGACTATCCCCCGGAAACGCCAGCGCCTCCAGGCCGCGGTCGCACTCGGCTGCATGCTCGCCATCTGCGCAAATGACGCTATCCGATGACGCACGACATTTCAAGCTTGAATTGTGTGTTTCTGGCGCCAGAACGTAAACATTTCCTACCGGTCGCATTGCGCCGAAGATTTTGGATTGTAATACCATTGGACGAAAGCTTTCGGGTCATTGGAAGAAGGGCTCGGATCCGCGCCAGCAGCGGGAAATCGACTGAAATCGGGTCGTTTTCACCTACCGCTCAGGCACCTCTCAGGGCGTGCCCAGATGTCCGCGGATAGTTCGCGCAAAAGCTTCCGTCTCGCGCAGAGGTGCGCTAGACTCCGCCCACCTCGGACGCCTAAAGGGGAGGGCGGGGGTGCCGAAGAGAGGCTCTACCGGACGTTTCGAGCCAAAGCCCATGCAGGAACGAGCTCTGGACGTCCTGCGGACCGACGGCTCGAAGCACCTGACCCGGGCGCG
>JBKPHO010000067.1:0-1467 GCA_046729915.1 Actinomycetota bacterium
CACCAAACGCATACGCACCGACCACGCAGGTGTCGGCCTCGGCCTGGCAATCGTCAAAAGCATCACCCAAGCACACGACGGAACCCTCACGCTCACCCCCCGCGCCGCCGGCGGGCTCCGCGTCACGGTGCAACTACCCGCCGCGCCACCGCACACTGGCCCGGAACTGAAAAGCAGCCGGCGAGGCACGAGTCCACGCTGGCCCGTCGAGACGGATGGATCTTTTATGGAGCCGAGCGGTCGCAACCGCTAGCAAACGATCGAGGCGCGAAGGGCTCGAAGCCCGCTTGAAACGGCCCGATCCTTTGCCACCGGTTCCCAGCGTTTGTCACCAAGATGGTAAGGGTCATGTCGACGCGACCTCGCCCTTGCTATAGAGCGGGTCATCTTCCGGGCTCCGCAGAGAGAGGTGCGGGTCGCGCGCGGGAGGGGCGCCGAGAGCCTGCGGTTTAAGACTAACGCGTGTGCGAAGCGGGCCCTGGTGGAGGTCTTGTCGTGTAGGCCGACGTGCCCTGATCAGGATCAGTCCGCACGGACGCAGCCAGCGCCTGGACGTAGTCGATCCAGTGCAGGCTCGCACGCGCAGCCGTTCGTGTCGACCGTCGCCGCCGAGGTGATCGCCAAAGCCAACCCGCTCACGCTTCCGAACGGATCGTGAGCTGACTAGCATGCTGCGATGCGCGAGCTCCAGAAGGGGCTATGGCACTGGGAGGCGCGGCATCCGGAGTGGGAGCCGTCGTCCGGTGGCCCCGACGGCTGGGGTCCTGAAGTTTCGTGCTACGCGATCGACGATGGTAAGCAGCTGCTTCTGTTCGACCCATTAGCGCTCCCGACCGAGCTCGTGGAGCTCGCGGAGAGCCGCGAGACCACGCTCGTGCTCACCAACGCGTGGCACGAACGTGACGCCCGCGACCTCGCCGGGCGGCTCCGCACGCAGGTGTTCGTGCCGCCGCCGGACGCCCCCGGCCGGCTGCAGGGGCAACCATACGCCGCGGGTGATCGGCTGCCGGTCGGCGTGGAGGCGCACCCCGGGACGGAGCCGCCATTCGACCTCATGCTCTGGGTCGAGAGCCGCCGAGCGATCGTTATCGGCGACTCGCTCATCGACAACGGCACCGGCCTGACGCTCTTCGATCGCTGGATCCCCGACGGCCAGACACGCGCGCAGGTTCTCGAGCGCTTGCGCCCGCTGCTCGAGCTGCCGGTCGAGATCGTGCTCCCGACGCATGGGGCGCCAACGGACCGCGCCGCCCTCGAGCGCGCGCTCACGTGACGTCGCCGGCTCGCGCGTCGGCGCTGCCCGCGACGTAGCCAGCTGCGACAACAGAAGATGGAGCCTTTATGGAGCCCCGTGGTCGCAACCAGTGGCAACCGGTTGCAAATCGAATGGGCGCGGAAGCCGCGAAAACAAGCCAAAACCTTTGCGACCGGCTGCGAGCGGTTGCCGAAAGGAGCGCATGGTAAGGA
>JBKPHO010000068.1:0-4870 GCA_046729915.1 Actinomycetota bacterium
TCGCCCAGCGCGCCTGGCGCCGCAGCTCCGTGACCTCGCCCTCGACCCACACCGTCGGTAGCCGAGAGAGCCAGGAGGAGACCCCACGGTTGAAGGCGCCCACGGAGTAGACCTTGCGGTCGCCGTACTCGATCGCCTCGATCTTCACGAGGCCCAGGATACGGAGATCTCGGGAGGAGGCCCTCTCGCGACGCCGCCGAAAATTGCCGATCGTGCGCCTGCGGCTCGCGCTCCCTGGTCGAGCCGAAAGCAGTGTGTGTCAGACCAGCACGTGACCGGAGACGTCCGTGTCACGGAGCGCGAATGCGACCGCCTGTGCGCGGCTCCGAACCTCGAGCTTGCCGAGAATCCGCTGGATGTGCGTCGCGACCGTCTTCGGGCTGATGACCAGCTGGCGTGCGATCTCTTCCTGCCGATAGCCCTCTGCGAGGAGATCCAAGACCTCGTGCTCCCGTTGCGTCAGCGAGGCGAGCTTTCCATTCGAACTGCTGACCTCTTCAGTCGAACGCGGCCTGTCCGCCAGCCGTCTGACCCGCGCGATCAGCTCACCCGCATCGATGGGCTTGACCATGTAGTCATCAGCCCCGAGTAGGAGGCCCGCGACGCGATCGAGGGCCTCGGTGCGCTTGCCCGAAACGAAGAGGACCGGAACCGCATCTCCGTACCGGTCGCGCAGCTCGCGGCAGACCTCATAGCCGTTCAGGTCGGGCAGCTGGACATCGAGCACCACGGCGACCGGTCGTTCGGCCAGTGCGGTCGGCAGGACCTCGGCCCCGCTGGCCAGCCGCTTGGTTCGATACCCGACGCTCTCGAGCAGCTCCGCGACGTACGAACGAAAGCCCTCGTCGTCGTCGACGACGAGGATCGGGCCGTTGGATTGGGTCACCCTGTCTCCTCCCCGGGGGTCACGCCCCTTGTAACGGATAAGGCGTCGTTCTACAAGGGACGTATTAGGACGGCGTTTCCCTAATGTCGATTCGGTAGGGCAAAGATCAGGCAATTGCCCACTGTTGCCCGGGACCGGCCGGGCTTAGCCTCCCCGAGGGTCCTGCGGCGGATTACCGCGCACAGGAAAACGTCCGAAGGTCAACCGGGGAGGGCAGGCCAAGTGGACGAAAGGAGGCGTCGACCGCGGCGCATAGGTCGGCGCGAAGTTCCAGAAAACATCGAAACCCATCTGTGGAGGAGGTTTCGCTAGATGGCGACACGTATCTTGGGGCCGACAGGTAGCCGGCGCAGACGCCGGTTCCTTGCCGTACCCATCCTCATTGTCGGCCTTGCCGCGTTCTTCATGATCGCCGGCGCGCAGGCCACTCCGCCCGAGCAATCGGGCTTCTTCGAGCTCGACAAGAACGCGCAGAACAATGTGAGCACGACATTCCTGGGTTCCCTGGGAGGGAACATCAACGCTTCGGTGACGTCGTTCACGGTCTGCCAGGCGTCGTCGACCAACCCGTCCCCGCTCCCGATCACGATCCAGGTCGATGCCGAGCAGATGACGGTAGGCGCGATCGCGAGCGCGAGCGGCGGAGGGTGTACCGGTGCGTTCAAGAGGACGTATTCGTCTGTCACCCGCGGTGCAAACGGCACCACGGCGGCCTCGCACGGGGCGTCGGGCGTGTCGGGCTTCGTCACTCGCATCGTGAACGCGACGGTTGCGGGGGACGACTGGGACCAGGTCTACGCGGCAGTCCTGGCGAATGGCTCGCCCGGCCCTGACAACCCGAATCCCTGCTCCGGGGCGAACTGGACCGGCGGCTCCGCCGTCACCGCATGCGACTGGATCCACGATCCGGACGGGCAGAGCGTCTTCACCACGGGCGGCTCGAAGGACGACCTCGACATCAGCAGCTGGAGGCAGACCAACTCCTCGGTGCCCGATGCCGACGACATCACGGACGGGTTCGCGGCGAAGTACGTGGACCCGGCCGTCGGCGGCCATGAGTTCCTCTTCTTCGGCGCCGACCGGACCGCCGTGAACGGGTCGAAGGACATGGGTTTCTGGTTCTTCAAGAGCCCTGTCAGCACGAACCCTGACGGCACGTTCAACGGCTTGCACACGGTTGGCGACATCCTGCTCCTCGGGACGTTCACCAATGGTGGCGCGGCGACCAACATCCGCGTCTTCAGCTGGGTTGGCTCCGGGGGCGACACGAACGGCGTGCTGCAGTCCGGCGGTTCGTTCGGCGACTGCATCCCGGGCGGCAGCGGCAGCGGCTGCAACACGGTGAACAACAGCACCATCAAGTCGCCGTGGCCCTACCAGAGCAAGATCTCCGGGACTCCGGCGAACACGTTGTACGCCGGCGCTCTGATGGAGGGCGGCGTCGACCTTACTGCGCTGAACCTCGAAGGGTGCTTCGCGAACTTCCTCGTCGAGACACGCTCCTCGCCGGAGATCGGAGCTCAGCTGAAGGACTTCGTTCTCGGCAGCTTCGAGTCGTGTGAGGCGTCGTTGACGACGACCCCGGCGGACAGCGGCGGCACGCCCCTCACAGACTCCGACGGCGACGGCCTTCCGGACGTCCAGATCGGCACCGGTGCGGCGGGCGTGGACGTGACGGACTCGGCCGATCTCACGGTCACCGGCGCGAACACCTGGAGCGGGACGCTGCACTTCTTCCTGTGTGGGCCGATCGCTAGCGGCACGTGCGACACCGGCGGCCTCGAGATCGGAACTGGTACGGCGGTCAACCAAGACACCGTAATGCCGGTGGTCTCGGACACAGCGAACCTCACCTCGGTCGGTAGGTACTGCTGGCGAGGGTTCTTCGACTCCGACACCGAAGGCGTCGATGACCAGACGGACAGCTCGGCGGGGGAGTGCTTCGAGGTTCTGCCGGTGACACCGACGCTCAGCACGTTGGCAGGCGACGATGTCACCCTCGGAAACCCGATCACTGACTCGGCCAGCCTTACCGGCACGGCCTTCCAGCCGGGCGACGACGGGCCGAACGCGACCTATTCGTCGATCAACGCGACGATGGACACCCCCGCGAACGGCACGATCACCTTCACCCTGTTCGGGCCCGGTGACTGCACGTCGGTTCCGACCGGATTCACACCCATTGAGGTGACCGTTAGCGGCGATACACCGCCTCCCTACACGGCCAGCTTCACGCCGACGCAGGTCGGCACCTTCACGTGGGTCGCGACGTACTCGGGCGACAGCCCAAACACCAACGACGCAGGCCCGACGTCCTGTCCAGATGCGAACGAGGCGGTCGTCGTCACCGGCAACGCCCAGTCCTCGACCGCGCAGGACTGGCTGCCGAACGACACGGCGACGATCACCGGAGACACGAACCTGAACGGAACGCTGACGTTCCAGCTCTACACGGGTGACAACTGCGGTGTGAGCTCGGGTTCACCGGTTGCCGGGCAGTCCTACAGCTTCACCCTGACGAACGCGGCCTCGCCCGCGACTCGGAGCACGACGAACGGGAGCGATCCGAGCAACACATTCAAGGTCGCCACCGGAAACCAAGGCGCGTATTCGTGGCTCGTGCACTACAACGACACCACGCTGACCGATCCACCCGACAAGTGCGAGACGTCAACCGTCTCGATCACCGATTGATCGAACTACCGAGAGGAGCGAACTAGCCGAAGAGGCCCCGGCGAACCCCGGGGCCTCTTCCATCTACGGAGCGACCGGGAAACTCATGGTGCGCAACACGACCTCACGGCCCCGGCGGTCGTAGTAGAAGAGCCGGGCGTTGCAGGTCGCCTCGACGCCGTCGGCCCAGTAGTTCGAGTCGAGTGTGAACCACGGATCGAACAAGTAGCCGGGGAAGTAGCCGACGTACGCGTCGAAGACCCACTCCGAGCCCTGGTAGCACCGCAGGCCGACTTCGGGCACGTCGGTTGCCGTGGTCGAGACGTCGAATGTGATCCGGCCGTCGTGAGCCGCCTGCGTCGCGCCGTCCATCAGGACGAGGCTGAAGCTGGAGGATCCGCTGCCACCGCCGGGCTTGCCGCCTCCGCCCTTGGCCGCGAAGGCGAGCGGGACGAGGACAAAGGCAAGGACCAGCACGACGAGTGGTGCGGCATCGGCAATGCGGCGATTCATCGCTGGGACTTCCTTTCGTCGAGGCGCCGAATGGAGCGTTCGGCTCTGGGCGTTGGGGCCTTCGTGGTCACGTCGAAAACACCTCTCTGTATTCCGAGACGTGGCCGCCCGCCCGCGTCGTCGTGGACATCAGGGGCATCGTCGGGCCGGATAGGCCCGATGACCCTCCAATGGGGGATCGACCTTGACTTCGTGCCTGGCTCACGAAAGCGCGGCAGCGTAGCAAGCCCCGCGCTCAGACGTTTCGCCGCGGCGCGAGACCGCGAAACTCAATGCAAGAGCTCGGCCAGAGAGGCAAGCGCGACGACAAGGCCGAGCGCCAGGAGAGCAGGGCGTGCCGTCTGGCCGACTCTCCAGAGTCCGTAGCTCGCGAGAGCCACAGGGAGTGCGGGCCCGACCTCGCGCTCGTCGATCGAGACGGAAACGGCAATGGGCGTTTGTCGCAACTTGACCAGGAACGCGTCCGGATCGCGTTCGGGCAATAGCTCCTGCGCGCGTCTGCAGACCTCAGGGGAGACGAGAACGAGCTCCGAGTGCAGCTCCCACGGCTCGACATCAGCGCTCGTGAACGGCATGCCACGCCTCGAGGGTTCCCCAGCGGCCGGTGCGCAGGATAGAGGTTGTCGTCCGCCTCAGCGGCGGAGTTGTACCTAGATGAGGATCTCGGCGGCCGTTTCCGGCGAGCAGCCTTGCGCAACCAGGTCGGCCGCGTGGTGCAGGTCCGCCGAGCTGTGTGCGATCTTCTCCGCGAGCGGCAGCGGGTACCCGGCTTCCATCAGCACGTGCAGGCGCCAGCTC
>JBKPHO010000069.1:0-6464 GCA_046729915.1 Actinomycetota bacterium
CCACTGGCCCGACCGGCCCAACCGGGGCGCGCGGCCCGACGGGAGCGACCGGGGCCACCGGTGCGAGCGGCGCAACCGGACCCACCGGCGCGACCGGCTCCACAGGCCCGACCGGGCCGACTGGCGCCCGTGGGCCCACAGGTGCAACCGGCGCAACCGGACCGACAGGGCCGACGGGCGCGACCGGCGCAACCGGGCCCGCAGGCGGGCCCACGGGACCCACCGGTCTGACTGGTCCGACCGGCGCTCGGGGCCCGACCGGCGCGCGTGGTCCGACCGGCGCCCGGGGTCCGACGGGGCCGACCGGTCCGTCTGGCGTGGCGTCCACGCACATTGAGGTAGGCGCGCCGCTCACCGCGACCGTGGGCCAGGGCGTTGTTTCGGGCAACGCGAACGCGTCCTGCACGACCGGCCTGCTGCTGGGCGGTGGAGCTTCCCTGGCGACATCGGCCCGCGTCGCGCTCCACAACTCCTTCCCGTCCTCGCCAACGACGTGGACCGCGAACTTCGTCGGTACGGGCCCGGGCAATAACTCGGGCACGATCACCGCGTACGCAATCTGCAGTGGGCCTGCCTCGTCGAGCGCGCTCCACACGGCACGGCCGCGAGCGCACGCGCGAGCGCGGACGCGTTAGCCCGTCCGCTCTAACGTCTCAGCGCTTCGACCCAATCGAGACGCCGGCCGCATAGCGTCTGCGCCCGCGAGCGCGGCACGTTGAGCAGCCGTGGCGTGACGTCGGCGGCAACGGCGAGCGGCCCGAGCGGCAGCGGTGCCTCTCCGACGACGCCTGGCGTGATGCCGTCACTGCTGTAGGAGATCGTAACGGTGTGGCGGCCGGCCCCGAGCCGCGTCGTCCCGAACGGTATGTACTGCCCGCTCCACTCGAGCTGTCGACGTTCACTCTCCAAGGGCCGTCCGTCGACCTTGAGCTGCACACGGCCGAAGAAGGTTCCGCCGATCCAGAACCCGTATGGCCCGGAGCGCGGGAAACGCGGCGTCATGCGCACTGTGCCGTGGTCACGCACGTACAGCCCGAAGCCGGAGGCCAGCCAAGCCGTCGGATGCGGCAGCGTTGCAAGCGACAACGTCACTACCGGCGCACGGAGAGGTGCGACGAGCCGGCTAAAGCCCCGGCGCGACGCGAGACGGAGGATGGTCGAGCAATTCGGAACGGCTCCCGGGTCGAGTTCCGTTCCGAGAGGCCGGTGGCCGACGATCCGGTCGGGCGCAGGGTTCGGCCGCTGCCACACCTGATACCACTGCCCGCTCCAGACGAGCTGGTAATCGACGGCGGCCGGCTCTCGACCGGGGATCGTCGCAGGACGAGCGTCCGGTAGAGAAGTAGGTCGGACAGGCGGATCCTGTCGATATCCGTGTACGCCTCCGATGCCAGGGGCTGTCCGCTCCGGAGGAAGACGAAGTGCCGCCGCAGCTCCGACGCACCTTCGGCATCGAGCCGACGTAAGAAGTGCCGCGCGCCGTAGGGCTCATACTCGGTCATCAACGCCGGTCCTTCTCCGGCAAACCGTTCTCCGACGTACTCGAGCTCGCTGAGACGGCTGGCGGGCGCGAGCCAGACAGTTCTGTAGGCGAGCACATTGGACCAGGCGATACCTCCGATGATGGCCGCGGCGACGATGCCGGAGATGAGTGACGCCTCAATGCTTCGCTCGCGGATGGCGAGAGCGGCCGCGGCGGTGAGTGCGAGAAACGGCACCGCGGGCGACGCAATGGCGTATGCCTTTGCGCCCACCCACGGGGAACCTGCGATCGCGATGGCAACCGCACCAAGACCCGCGGCAACTGCGTACAGCACGATTTCCCACCGCCGAGCCCAGGCTGCCCACGCGAGCGCAGCAGCTGCCGCTGCGGCCACGGCCCCGACCAGTATGTACGTCGCCGCAGGATCGTTCGAAGAAGCACGGAAGTCGCCTGTTGGCCAAATACCGGAGACCTGGAGCCAGCGCAGAGGTCCGCGCAAGTTTCCGAGCTCGTCCGCCCGCGAAAAGCCTTTCGAGCGCGGGAGCCACTCGACGGCGGCGACGATCGAGGGCAATGCGCAAGTGCCGAAAGCGACGGTGAAGACAGCCGCACGACGAGCCGTTTCGCGGAGTCGGCGCCGCCGCAGGAGAAGAATGAGCACCCCAAGCAGCAGTGGTACGAGCCAGATTGCGCCGCCGAGGCTGAGCGTCCCGACAATAGCGCCGCAAAGCACCGCCAGCGGGATGACACCGTGCGGCGATCGCGCGCCCGCAGCGCCACCGGGATTGCGGCCGCAGCAGCCGGAAGGAGAGCCGCCGCTGCAAGTTCCTTGATCCCGCCCCAGAGCGAGTACCCGAACAGCAACGCCGGCTGCGCAGCGAAGATCGAGACGACCGCCGTGAGCGGCGGCGAAGCAACGACCGGACGTGCCAGGGCATAGAGACCGAGCGCGACTAGCGCACCGAGGAACGCCAGGTAGGGCTGCCAGAGCCAGGCTGCGTCTGCACGAAGGAGTTCGTGCGCGATCCCAAGTGGCACGAGCGAGCCGAGGGGGTAACCATAGGCAAGGCTTGTTGCAAGCGTCGCCTCGTAGGTCGACGGCGCAAGCCCAGCCAGGCTGCGGCCGTGAGTCAGCGCGCGATCGATCATCGCCAGGTAGGTCGCTGTGTCGTCGAGCTTGATGTATCCGGCGAACGTCGGCTGTCCGGATGCTGCCGTCGGTGCTGCATAGGCACCGTAGGCTCCGGTGGCCGCGACGAGCGACCACCAGTCGCCGCGGCGCTTCGGGAGCCACAGTCCGAAGCCAATCACCGCAAGCGCGACGGACGCGGGCGTCGCGAATGCCGCCGTGTTCGACCTTAGAGTCGCGAGCTGGCCGACGACGGAGATCGCCGCGAACCCCGTCGTCACGAGGAGCGGCGCGCGCAACTGCGTCATGGCGAGACGTTCGACGACGAACCCCGCCCCGAGTGACATGAGCCCGAGTAGCGCTGGTAACGCGACCCATGCGACCAGGAACGTCATTTGAATGGTGCCCGGCGGTGCAGCCGCTTTCGCGTGCTATGTGCCGGTCGACTTCAGATGGATCGGCCGGATGTTGCCGCTCCTCACCAGCGCGAGGGCGCGACGCGGGTCCGGATCGTAGACCTCGATCTGGAAATTCGAGCCACGAATTGCGAAGTAGACGTTGGTCGGCGAACTGTTGTTGTAGACGCCGAGGACGCCGCGACGCAGCCTGAGGAGATGGCCCCCAGGCTCGTCCGCAGCCTTCTGGATTGCCTGAAAGGCGTCACGAACCGGGTACGTGCCCACGATCAGGTAGCGCCCGCGCCGGTCGCCGAGCTTGACGTTCAGCGGGAGGTAGCGGAGATAGATGCGCCCGCCCGCCGTTTGCGTCAGCTCGAGCTTCATGTTCTGCTTGGGTCCGGCCCAGTAAATCGGGCGGCGTTTCAACTGGGAGAGCCTCGCCAGCGCCTGCCGGCTCGCGCGAACGACAGAACTCGGCGCCACAGCGGTCCTTGGCGACGTCGCTGTCGTACCCGCGTTCTGGTCTTCGTGGTTGCGGACGACCAACCACACGACGATTGCCGCAGCGCCAGCGACCACTACGACGGCTCCGACCCTTAACGCCTGCCGACCGCGCGGCGTTTGGCCCGACGACTCCATCACCGGAACGGTAACGCGGCCGAGAACGCCTTGCCGCTAGAGACTGGCGCGGGTCCCTGTCGATCGCCGACCGTTCCGCGGCTGGAATCTGCCACTAACTGCGGCGACGAAACTCGCACGGCCCGACTTCAGGATCTCGGTCCTTTCGGTCTACGCAATCGTCGACGAGACTTCGCCCGAGGGTGCTACGTTGATTTATCCACGTCGGGGTTCAGCAACGAGAGCGGCGGGGACATCGAGCGTGCAAGTCGCGCTCCCGGCAACAGGAGGTACGTCCTGATGCGTCTCCTTATCGTCCTCTCGCTACTGGCGGCAGCCGCCCTGGCGGGCAACGCGCAGGCCGGCGGCTTCCAGCTCGGGATCGTCAATCCGACGCCAGTCGCCCCAGCGGAGTCCACCGCGCTCGGCTCAACGATGCAGCGCTATCAGCTCGTCTGGAATAGTCAACCCTCTTTTGACGATTCGCTCATTCTGGCCCCCGACACACGGCCGGTTCTGACCGTAGCCCTCTACCGCCCCTCGGGCGGTGCTCTACCGACTACCCAGGCCGGGCGCGACCTCTTCGCCGGCTGGCTTCGGTCAATGCTTGAGCGCTTCCCACGGATCAAGGACGTGATCGTGGGTAACGAAATTGCCGGGGCTTTCTGGCCTTACTACCCGGCGCTGCTGCAGACCGTGGCGCCGCTGATCCGCGCCTTCGGCGCTAGGGTAATCGGGCCGGGGGCTTACCCGCAGCGGCGGATCGATTCGCAGCAGCCGCTCATCGATGCAATCGCCGCTGCGGGTCCGCACCTGCTCGATACCTGGGCCATGAACGGCTACCGCGGCCACGTCCCCGAGGTAGTGCAGCAGGTGCGGCGCACGCTGGGCTGGCCGATTCCGGTCTGGGTCAGCGAGGACGGGGTGCAGTCACGTCCGCCGCCGCAGTTCGCGAACCTCTACTTCGGCAGCGCCGACTCGGGTTGGCACGGGAGCGAGGACGAGCAGGCTGCGGGGCTGGCCTTGCGGATCCGAATCGCCTACTGCGCCGGTGCGAGTGCCTGGTTCAACTTTCTGCTCCGCGACGAGCCAAATCTTGTTCGTTGGCAGTCGGGGCTGGAGCGGCCCGACGGCTCGCACAAGCCCGCCTTCGCGGCCTTCGCCGCGACGGGCCGGGCGATCGCAGAGGGCAGAGTCAACTGCGCCTCCTCGCCCTCGCCGCCGAGCGCCTCGCCGCCAGCTTCTTCGGCGCCTCGGCGGCACGCTCGTTTGCCGCGACGCGCCGCGGCTCTCACGGAGCATCGGCGGCACGCTCGTCTGCCACGAGGTGCCGAGGTTCTCACGTGGGTCTATCGGTGAGGAATAGCAAGGAGTCCGAGAATCCTTACGCCGAGCATGTGAACTCCAGCACGTGGCTCGCTAGGGCGAGAAAATCTGGAGCGGATGCCCGTCTGACCGCCCGGTCGTCTACCTGCTGCGCCGCTCAGATTCGGCTTAGCTAAGCCCTTTGCGGGCTAGCTGCAAGCGATCGCGCAAGCGTTCTAGGCAGACGAGCCCATCGCTGCCCCCAAAAGCGCCGATCCACGGACCCCAGACCTTTTCCCCTGCAAACTAGCCTCTTCTAGGGGACGGCCGAAGGAGCCATGATCCCGGTCGTGGACCCTTCTGGCCGGCGCGCCGCTGGGGTTCTGCGACAGAGCTTAAGCGGCTGCTGTGGCGAAGGCCATGCAAACAGAGTTCGACTTGCAGGCCAGTACTCTGCGTGGCACTCCTAGCGGACTGAATTTCGATTTGCCCGTGCCCGATGGCGCCAGAGCTCCCGAAGCCCGACGTCCGCCCCCAACTGCGCGAGCTGCTCGCGTGGTACGACGACGTGCTCGGGAGGATTGCGGCCGGGGCGCTCGTGGCGCCCGGCGTGGCCGAGCGCCTGAGCGAAGAGCGGGATTTCGCCGCTCGCCTCCTCGAGCTCCTGGATGCCGGCGAACAGAGCTCTCAAGCCACGGAGTGAGCAACACCCCGGCGGGCTCGCGCCAGGTAGAAGCCGAGGTCGGCCCTACCGCGTGTACGGCGCTGCCACGACTGGACGAGGAGCCAAGCGGCTAGTTGGCCCCGGCCAGGTCCGGCGGTGGATGTTCAAGGTCCGCCCGAAGCGCGTCTCTCAGATCCAGGAGGCCGCCCCGCGCAACGGCCCGCTCCTCTCCAAGCGCCTCGATCCAGGCGGTCACGAGAGCGAGCAGCGGCTCCTTGTGAATTATCTAGACGGGAACAACGTCGAGGCCGTCTTCCACGACCGAGCGACCGGCTAGGGCAGCGCGAGCAGCGCGTATGCGTCGACGGCGTCGTCCTTGCCCTTGACCCGCAATCCGGCCCTCGGCTCGACCACCGCGCCGTCGGGGAGCTGTCCGTACGTTTCGGCGCCGATGAGGACGCCGCCTACTGGGGCGAGGCCCTCCAGCCGCGCGCCCGTGTTGATCGTGTCGCCCACCAGCGGGTACGCCACGTAGCCGTCGCCTCCGATCTCGCGCACGACCGCTTCGCCGCTGTTGACGCCGACTCGCATGCGAGGCCAATCGGGATGCTCTTCCGCGAGACCCGCAAAGGCGCGCTGGAGCGCCAGTGCGCCGCACGCGCGGCCCGAAGCGCGTGGTCCGGCTGGTCGCCGCGCTTGTTGAAGAGCGCTACCACGCCGTCGCCGATGAACTTCTCCACCTCGCCGCCGAACTCGCGCGTGAGCAGCGGGGCGGCGATGCCCCAGTACGCGTGGAGCACGGCCGCGGCCTCTTCGGGCTTCGAACGCTCGGCGAAGCTGGTGTAGCCGACCAGGTCGCTGAAGAGG
>JBKPHO010000070.1:0-1850 GCA_046729915.1 Actinomycetota bacterium
CATCTCCGTCGGGGTCGCGATGTCGCTGGGCGCGCTACTGCTTGCCGCGGGCGCCAAGGGCAAACGGATGGCGCTCCCGAACGCGAAGATCCTCGTCCACCAGCTCTGGGGCGGCTTCGAGGGGCAGGCGAGCGACATCGAGATCCAGGCCCGGGAGGCGATCGCGCTCAAGCGGCGGATGGAGGAGATCGTCGCCGAGCACAGCGGGCAGCCGCTCGCGAAGGTTGCCAGGGACATGGAACGCGACTACTTCATGACTGCAGCGGAAGCGAAGGAGTACGGCCTCATCGACAGGGTGCTCGCGCGCCGCTTCGAGTGAAGCTCCAAAGGCGTTCGGCAAGGCAGAGCTCCAGGCGGGTTGAATCCGTTCTCTGCGGGCTTCCGGCCTCGTGTCGTCGCGCGGCTCTTTGCGACACCAGGACCGGCTCCACCCTGGCGACAGGACAAGTTTGCGCGCGCGGGCTCCGTCAGGATCGCTCAGGTTTACCGCGTGGTACTAACGCTTCACGATTCTGCTCGGATAGTTCTGTTCGAGGTGGCAGGAGGAGCTCATCTGCGAGCGAGGCCCCGCGGCCGTCCGGCGTGACCGTGCTGGCGACCAGGCGGGGAAAGACGGTCCGACTTACAACGCCGGAAGCCACGCCACCGCCCACGGCGCTGGGCACCGAGCGCCACGGCCGCCCTCTCGTAATCCGCCGCCGCGACCCAGACGATCATCCCGAAGCGCCCCGATCCCGCGCCGGTGGCCGCCGCGGCCGTGAGGTTGATGGTTCGCCCCGGCGAGCTTCGCTGTGGTGTCGGCAACCGCGCCCACCCGGTCGTCGCCGTGGATCAGAAACGCCCGCTTCGCCTCGCTGAGCGCGACGCCGGCCTCGGCGCGTGGGATGCACTTATTCGATCTTCTGCCCCACGCGATTTGGCGGCGAAACTCCCTGAAACGCTTTGCGTACACCTGTCACGTCGGAGGTCCCTTTCGAGGTCCGGCGCTACCGCTCATGGGATGAGTCGAGACCGCTGGAAGGGCAAACAACGCCTACAGCGGTCCAAGCTTCGTCAACCCTCGCAACCTGTCTCTCCTCGCGCGCGTACACGCATAACACCACCTCTTATAACACCACTCTGCCGCGCCAAAATCACACCAGTCGCCGCACGCACCGCACCCATCATTAGGCAAACGTGCGCAATTACTCTGGACCAGTCCTGCGCCCTCCACGAACTGGAAACCGCATCGCGCCGGCGCTCCTGAGCGTCGCCGGCGCCTCGCGAGCCGTTGGCACGCGATCAAGCAAGCCATGACGCCCGCTCGCCGCGGCGCTCGCAGCCCACCGACAACTTCGCGAGGCCGTCATCCTCGTCTCCTAACGCAGATCCTCACCCCCCTCGCGAAACGACGCGGCCCCACCGGAGCGCGCCACCGCGACAAGGTCTTCGCCGCGGCCGAGCAGGCGCGGCGGCGCCAGGACCGCGCCAGCCGTTGAGCTCCTTGACCTCGCGCACCTGCAGCGCCGACGCGCGGAGGAACGGCGACGCGGTGCGCGGTGTAGAGGCGGGTAGAGGTTTGAGCGCAGAGTGAAGCGACTTCTCACGGTCCTCGGATTCGCCCTCGCCGCCGTGGCGGCGCTGCCGGCCGCCGGCGCCACGAGCGCGCCAACGGGACGCATTGCGTTCTCGATGGGGAGCCATACGCACGAGGACATCTACGCCGTCAAGGCCGACGGTTCCGGTCTCGTGCGCCTGACCGACGATCCAGCGGCGGATTTCGATCCCTCGTGGTCGCCCGACGGACGACGGATCGCGTACCGCCACGAGGACGAGAGGTCGGGCCAGATCTACGTGATGAACGCCGACGG
>JBKPHO010000071.1:0-15778 GCA_046729915.1 Actinomycetota bacterium
ACGCTCATATACTCATCGACGTGGCCCGCAAGATTCGTGTCGTCATTGCAAAGCCCGGCCTTGACGGTCACGACCGGGGGGCGAAGATCATTGCACGCGCCTTGCGGGACGCAGGCATGGAGGTCATCTACACCGGCCTCCACCAGACCCCGGAGCAGATCGTCGAGACCGCGATTCAGGAGGACGCCGACGCCGTCGGCATCTCGATCCTCTCGGGCGCGCACATGACGCTCGTCCCGAGGATCCTCGACGGCCTGCGCGAGAACGGCGCGGAGGACGTGCTCGTCGTGCTCGGCGGGACGATTCCGAACGAGGACGCGGAGGAGCTGCAGCGCCAGGGCGTGGCGGCCGTCTTCACGCCGGGAGCGCCGACGAGCGAGATCGTCGAGTTCCTGCGCGGAAAGGTGCCGGCCTGACCATTCGCGTCGACCGCGACGGTGCGGTCGCCACGCTCACCGTCGACCGGCCCCAGGCGATGAACGCGCTCGACCGGCCGACGCTGGAGGAGCTTCTCGACCGCTTGCAGGCGCTGGCCGGTGACGACGAGGTGCGCGTGGTCGTGCTCACGGGCTCGGGCGAAAGGGCGTTCGTCGCGGGCGCCGACATCAAGTACATGAGCGCCCTCAGCGTCGACGAGGCCCAGGAGTGGGGCGAGCTCGGGCACCAGTGCGGCCAGTTGCTCGAGACGATGCCGAAGCCGACCGTCGCCGCGATCAACGGCTTCGCGCTGGGCGGGGGCTGCGAGCTCGCGCTGGCGTGCGACCTGCGCTACGCGGCGTCGACGGCCAAGCTCGGCCAGCCGGAGATCAACCTCGGGATCATTCCCGGCTGGGGCGGCACGCAGCGGCTCGCCCGGGTGTGCGGCCTCGGGCTCGCCAAGGAGCTGATCCTCACGGGGCGGCTCGTCGACGCTGACGAAGCGCTGAGTGCGGGGCTGGTCAACGGCGTCCACGACCCGGTGCTCGAGAAGGCCCGAGAGGTGGCAGAGCTACTCGCCTCGAAGAGCCCGCTTGCGCTGGCGGCGGCGAAGCGGGCGACGAACCATGCGCTCCAGGGCGACCACGTCGACAACCTCCGGCGCGAGGCCGATGACTTCGCGCAGCTGTTCGCGTCGGAAGACGCTAAAGAGGGCATGACCGCCTTCGCGGAGAAGCGCGAGCCGAAGTTCGTCGGGCGCTAGAGCGGCCTAGGGCGCGATCAGCGAGACGAGGTCGGCGTCGAGGGCCAGCGCGTCGCCCCGCTGAGCCTTCAGCGTCGTCGGCGCTGTCTGCGTCCAGAGGTCGACCTGCTGCCCGATGCGGGCATCGGGGAGCCTGATCGGGATGCCGGGAGCCCCGACCTTCGAGACCCGCTGCACCGTGGCGTCCGCAGGCACCGAGACGAGCACCTTGCGCTTCAGCCTCGACTGGCGCTGCCGCATCGGCAAGGCGTTGACCGCGGAGAGCTTGATCTGGATCTCTTCCTCGTCGACCGCCGCGACGCTGCCGCGCAGCTCGAGCGTGAAGGGCGCCCCGCGCGGGGCGGTGAAGAGCAGGCGCGACGCACGCTGGAGCCACGGATACGGGTCTACCGCGGCCTTGCGACCCGGGTGGAGCTCGAAGTGCAGGTGTGGGTGCACCCCGTCCGCGTCGCCCGAGTCGCCGACGAAGCCGACCGGCTGGCCCGCCGCCACCTTCGCGCCGTTCTTCAGCCGCTTCGCGTAGGCCGTCCCTGCGACGCACTTGCCCCGGTTGTCGTTGCGGGCGGTGAGGTCGTTGTTGAGGTGGATGTAGTAGTAGTCCGTGCCGCTCTTGCCGTGGAGGTAGAGCATGCAGCCGGCCGCGGCCGAGCTCGTCCAGAACTCGACCTTGCCCGCCTCGGCGGCGAGCGCGAGGCTGCGCTTCGACGCGACGATGTCGATGCCCTGATGGGGCCCGCCTGGGCGCGGGTCGCCGAAGTCGTCGGTGTAGCTCACCGTGCCGAGGACCGGGAAGATGATCTTCTGCGGTGGCGCAGCGCTCGCTCCGCCCACGAGGAGGGTCAAGAGGACAAGGGCGAGAAGCGGGGTCCCTCGGGCTGTCGTCCGGTGGGGGGTCACTGGGCCGGTCGTCCGAAGGGCGGAACCCTAACAGAGGCCCCTCGCTAGAGTCCCGCGCGGCATGAAGATCGCCGTCTGCGCCAAGTACGTCCCCGAGGCAGCCGCCGCGCGGCGGATCGACCCGCAGACGAGGAGGCTCGACCGCTCTGGAGAGGGGACGTTGAACCCGTTCGACGTCAATGCGGTCGAGGAGGCGCTGAAAGTCAGAGAGGCGACGGCGGAGGGCGAGGTGGCCATCGTCTCGCTCGGCCCGGAGCGCGCGCTCGAGGCGATGCGGCGGGCGCTCGCGATGGGCGCCGACAGCGTCGTGCTGGTCGCGGACGACGGCGCCGCCGGCTCCGATCTCGTCGCAACCAGTCGCGTTCTCGCCGCCGCGCTCGAGCGTGAGGGCCCGGATCTCGTCCTATTCGGCCAGCAGGCGAACGACGCGGACGGGGCCGTGCTCTGGGCCGCGGTCGCTGACCGCCTCCAGCGGCCGCTGATCTCGCAGGTCGCGGAGCTGACGCTCGAGGACGGAAAGGTGCGAGGCAAGCGCCAGACCGAGTACGGCTACGACGTGATCGAGGCACCGCTGCCGGCCGTCGTCGCGGTCTCGGATGCGATCAACGAGCCGCGCTACCCGTCCCTGAAGGGGATCATGGGAGCGAAGAAGAAGCCGCATGAGACGCTCTCGCTGGCCGACTTGGCCGTGCCGGCGAACGAAGCCGGCGAGGCCGGCTCGCGCACGACGGTCGAGGCGCTCAACGACCCGCCTGCCCGCGGCGACACGGTGAAGATCGAGGACGACGGCTCCGCCCCCGAGAAGGTCGTCGCCTTCCTGCAGGAGAAGAAGGCTCTTTGAAGTTCCTCGTGTTCTTGGAGGACCACGAGGGGCGGCTGGAGAAGGACTCGCTCGGGGTGCTCGCCAAGGCGGCTTCGCTGGGCGGCGAGGTCGAGGCGGTACTGCTCGGCGCGGAGGTCCAGGGGCTGGCCGCGGAGGCCGGGAAGTTCGGTGCGCAACGTGTCCACGTGATGGACGACGTGCTACTGCGGGCTCCGCTGCCGCAGCCGCGGGTCGACGCGCTCGAGACTCTCGTCCGCGAACGCGGCTTCGACGCCGTCCTGTTCGCAGCAAGCGTGCTCTCGGCCGACGTGGCGGCCGGGCTCGCGGCTCGGCTGGACGCGGGCCTCAACTACGACCTCACCGACCTCGCGGTCGAGGACGGGAGGCTCGTTGGCAAGCGCCCGGCGCTCGGCGACTCCGTGTACGTCGACGTGGGGTGGAGCTCGGAGCCGCGGCTGGCGCTCGTCCGGTCCGGCACCTTCGAGCCGGTCGAGAGCGGCGGGGTGGCGGAGGTCGAGACCTTCGAGTCGCGGCTGCAGGATTTCTCGCTCGCGGCGACGATGGTCGAACAGGCGCACGAGGAGAGCGAAGGGCCGTCGATCGAGGATGCGGACGTGATCGTCGCGGGCGGGCGCGGCCTCGGGGGCCCGGAGAACTTCGCGCTCGTCGAGGAGCTGGCGAAGGCGCTCGGCGGCGCGGTGGCCGCCACGCGCGCCGTCGTCGACGCCGGCTGGTACCCGTACGCGGCGCAGGTCGGGCAGACAGGCAAGACCGTTTCGCCCAAGCTCTACGTCGCGGTCGGCATCTCCGGAGCGATCCAGCACAAGGTCGGCATGCAGAGCTCTGGCGTGATCGTCGCGATCAACAAGGACCCAAACGCGCCGATCTTCGAGTACGCCGACCTCGGCGTCGTCGGCGACCTGCACGAGATCGTCCCGAAGCTGACCGAGCTGGTGCGAGCGCGTAAAGCTGCATGAGCACGCTACGCGTTCTCGGATCACGCAACTCGTTTGCTCGGGGGAGCGGATGACGCCGCTGCGCCCATCGGAATTTCCTCCTTCTTTCGACCCGAACGAGTTCGTCCTCGCGCCCGGCGAGCCGGAGATCGAGGTCGGGGTGCTGATCGTCGGCGCGGGGCCGGCGGGGCTCGCGTGCGCGATCCGGCTGGGGCAGCTGCTCGAAGGGGCCCCCGAGCTGGCGGAGCGGCTCGGCGACGTTCCGGTCGCGGTGCTCGAGAAGGGCAAGCAGCCGGGCTCGCACCTGCTCTCGGGTGCGGTCGTCGACCCGGTCTCGCTGCGGCGTCTTTTCGGCGGGAAGGTGCCGACCGGCGAGCTGCCCTTCTACGGTCGCGTCGACCACGAGTCGGTCTACTTCCTCACGCCGAAGCGCGCGCTGCGCATCCCGACGCCGCCGACGATGCGCAACAGCGGTAACTACACCGCTTCCCTCTCGCAGCTCGGCCGCTGGCTGGCGGAGCGGGCCGAGGAGGGCGGCGCGACGATCCTCCCGGAGACGTCCGGCCACGCGCTGCTCGTCTCGGACGGCCGCGTGCGAGGCGTGCGAACCGGCGACCGAGGGCGCGGGCGAGGAGGGGAGGAGCTCGGCCACTTCGAGCCCGGGTCCGATGTTCACGCGCGCGTGACCGTTCTCGCGGAGGGGACGCAGGGGCATCTCACGGGCGTCGCGCTGGAGCGTTTCGGCCTGCAGGGCGACAACCCGCAGGTCTGGGCGCTCGGTGTGAAGGAGGTCTGGAAGGTCGAGAAGCCGCTCGACCGCGTGATCCACACGATGGGCTGGCCGCTGCGTGCCGCGGCGAGGTACCGCGAGTTCGGCGGCTCCTTCATCTACCCGATGGGCGGCGACATGGTCACGCTGGGGATGGTCGTGGGTCTCGACTACCGCGACGCGGAGCTGTCGGTGCACGACCTGCTGCAGGAACTGAAGACCCATGCGCTCGTGCGGGGGCTGCTCGAGGGCGGCGAGCGCTTGGCGTGGGGGGCGAAGACCATCCCGGAGGGCGGGCTCCTCTCGCTGCCGAAGCGTCTGCATGCGCCGGGGCTGTTGATCTGCGGCGACGGCGCCGGCCTGGTGAACGTGCCCGCGTTGAAGGGGATTCACTATGCGATCGAGTCGGGACGGCTCGCTGCGGAGGCGGCCTTTGCGGCCCTGCGGCCGGGGGAGGCACCCGGACGCCTTGGGGCCCTGGCCGGCTACGACGAGTCGCTGGAGAAAAGCTTCGTCTGGCGCGACCTGCGGGAGGTGCGGAACATGCGGCAGGCGTTCGGGCGCGGCTTCTGGCTGGGCGGCGTGCTGGCGGGGGCGATGACGGTTTCGCGGGGTGGCTTTCCGCCCGGCGACGCGCACACGGAAAGGGATGCCGACCAGGAGCTGATCCGCACCGACCGCGCCAGGCGCTACCCGGTGCCGGACGGCAAGCTCACCTTCGACAAGCTCTCGTCCGTCTTCCTCAGCGGGAACCAGACCCGGGACGACGCGCCGAACCACATCAGGGTGCGCGACCGCGTGCCACCGGAGGTCGCGGAGCTCTGGACGCGGATGTGCCCGGCAGCGGTCTACGAGGTCGGCGAGGAGGCAGGTGACGGCGACGTGCACGTCGAGGTGACGCCGTCGAACTGCGTTCAGTGCGGGGCGATCACCGCCAAGGGCGGCCGCCTGACCCCGCCCGAGGGCGGCGCCGGGCCCGAGTACAAGCTCACTTGACCGTCCTGGAGCTCGCGGACGTCGAGGCGGCGCGAGGACGCATCGCCGGGCGTCTGCACCGGACGCCGACGTTCTCGTCCGCGACGCTGAGTGAGCGCGCAGGCGCCCAGGTCTGGCTCAAGGCCGAGCTCTTCCAGAAGACCGGTTCCTTCAAGCCTCGCGGGGTCCTGAACAAGCTCGCGCAGCTGAGCGACGAGGAGAAAGAGCGCGGCGTGATCTCGATCTCGGCCGGCAACCACGCTCAGGCGCTCGCCTACGCCTCCGGGCAGGAGGGGATCGACGCCCTCGTCGTCATGTGGCAGACCGCGAGCCCGTTGAAGGTCGAGGCCGCGCGCGGCTACGGCGCGACGATCGACACCGAAGCGCCCGACATCCCGGCCGCCTTCGAGCGCCTCGAGGAGCTGACTGCGACCACAGGCCGCACCCTCGTCCACCCCTACGACGACCCGGTCGTGATGGCCGGCCAGGGAACGGTTGGGCTCGAGCTCATGGAAGACGCGCCCGACCCGGACGTCGTGCTCGTCCCGGTCGGCGGCGGCGGCCTGGTCTCGGGGATCGCGACCGCAGTCAAGGGCCGCAAGCCCAACTCACGCGTCGTTGCCGTCGAGCCCGAGCGGTCCCGCGCCCTCCACGAGAGCCTGAAGGCCCGCGAGCCCGTCACGGTTGAGGCAGCCTCGATAGCCGACGGCCTGAACGGCCCCTACGCCGGCGCGAACTGCGTGCGCCAGTGCCTCGCGCTCGGCGTCGAGTCGGTTCTCGTGACCGAGGACGAGCTGGAGGACGCGTTCCGATTCCTGTACACGCGCGCGAAACTCGCCTGCGAGCTGGCGGGAGCTGCCACGACGGCCGCTCTGCTCGCCCACAAGGCAGGCGTCGAGCCCGGCCAGCGGGCGGTCGCAGTCGTCTCTGGCGGCAACGTGGTCGCAGAAACGGCCGCTGCTATCCTGGCCGAGCGATGAAGGCCGAGATCCATCCCGAGTACGTCCTGGCGACCGTTCGCTGCGCCTGCGGCAACGAGTTCCAGACGCGCTCGACCAAGCCCGAGCTGCACGTCGAGGTCTGCTCGAACTGCCACCCGTTCTATACGGGGAAGCAGAAGCTCATGGACAGCGGTGGCCGCGTCGAGCGCTTCCAGCGGCGGCTCGAGAAGGCCGGCCGCAAGACCTAAGAGGCATCTCGACAGGAGGCGGAAATCCGGCCTGCATCCAAGATGGTGCGTCAGACGGCCGCGCGGGCAAAGCCGGCACGGCCTCTTTGGTCGGCGTCGCAAGCGAGCGCCTTAGCCCCGTGTCCCAGCCGATAGGAGGGCAAGCCGTCCTCGAGGGCGTGATGATGCGCGGCCCCTCGAACTGGGCCGTCGCGGTCCGTAAGCCCAACGGGCAGATCGCCGAGGTCTGCCGCCCGATCGAGTCGGTGATGAAGCGGCACTGGTTCTTCCGGCTCCCGGTGATCCGGGGGGTGATCGCCCTCGGCGAGTCGCTCGCGATCGGCTTCCGCGCGCTCTCCCTCTCGGCCCAGTACGCGGCTCAGGAGGAGAGCGACGAGGAGGTTCAGACCGAGCTCTCGCGGGGCGCCCTCTTCTTCGCGTTCGCCGTCGCGATCGCGTTCGCGGTGATGCTCTTCAAGGTCACGCCGGCGCTGATCACGAACTGGCTCCCGATCGACACCACCGGCTGGTTCGTGATCGTCGAGGGCCTGATCCGGGTGACGATCTTCATCCTCTACCTCGTCCTGATCTCGCTGTTGCCCGACCTGCGCCGCGTCTTCCAGTACCACGCGGCTGAGCACAAGGCGATCAACGCCTACGAGGCCGGCGAGCCGCTCGAGCCGCGGACGGTGCAGCGGTTCAGCCTCATCCACCCGCGCTGCGGGACCGCGTTCCTCCTCTGGGTGATGGTGATCGCGATCTTCGTCTTCGCCTTCTTCGGCCGTCCGGCGTGGTACTGGCTGATCGGGACTCGGATCCTGCTGCTGCCGGTGATCGCGGGAATCGCCTACGAGCTGATCCGCTTCGCCGGGCGGCACACGGACAACCGCGTCCTGATGACGCTGCTCGCCCCGGGCCTCTGGCTCCAGCGGCTGACTACCCGCGAGCCGACGCTCGACCAGCTCGAGGTCTCGATCCGCGCCCTGCGCGAGGTGCTCGCCCTCGAGGCCCGCACCGGCGCCGAGGGCCAGCGGGTCGAGGTCATGGCCTAAGGCGCCGACTCGGCGGCGCCGACCGTGGAGGCCGTGGGGGCTTTGCCCCCGCGGCCGTCCTAGCGGCCCTGGCCGCAACCGCCGCCGACACCAAGCCGACCAGCGGGATCGCCACCGCCGCCGCCAGGAAAACGCTTCGCGTCGCGACTACGGCGAAGAGCGGCGAGACGAGCAGCAGGCCCGTCGCATGGGCACCGCGGTGCACCAGGGAGACGAGGCCGGTGACGCGCCCAAGGTGCGAGTCGGGGATCTCCGACTGCACTGCCGACATCGTCAGCACCAGGGCAGCGCCCTGGCCGGCTCCGGCCACGAGTGCTCCCGCCAGCGCAGGGCCCAGGGAGTGCGCCAGCGCGAGCAGCACGTACGCGGGCGCGTAGGCGCACCAGGCGAGCAGGCTCGCGCGGGCCTTGCGCGCCACCGGCCGGTGTGCCAGCAACGCACCCGCGCCGATCGAGCCGAGCGCATAGGCGACGATGAGCAGCGAGAAGCGGCCGGCGCCGCCGTGGAGTCCGTGCCGCACGAGCTCGGGCACGCCGACGATCCAGGTCCCGGACGAGATCGTCACGGCGATGCCCAGCGCGACGACCGCGGCCGCGAGCCAAGGGCGCGGGCGGAGGATCGTGAACGCCTCCCGGACGCGCGGACGGGCTACCTCCGCGTGAGCCGCCGGCGCGAAGCTCGGCAGGCCGGAGAGCAGCAGCGCCGAGAGCACGAACGAGCCCGCGTTCAGCGCGAAGAACGTGCTCAGCGGGACGACGGCCAGCAGCGCCGCCGCGAGCGCCGAGCCTCCGAGCCAGAGCGCATCGGCGCTCGCGCGGACGAGCGAGTTCGCCGCCTGCACTCCCTCGCGCCCGGCGAGCGCAGGCAGAACCGCGCCGTACGCCGGGTCGAAGTAGCTCGCGCAGGTCGTCAGCACGAACGCGGCCACGACGAGCGCCCACAACGGCAGCGAGCCCGCCAGGCCGGCAACCGCGACCGGAACCAGCGCGGCTGCGCGCACGAGGTCGGCGCCGACCATCAAGCGCCTGCGGGCCGCGCGGTCGGCAAGCAGCCCGCCATGGAAGCCGAAGACGAGCGCGGGGACGCTGTCCGCGAGCCGGACGGCGATCACCCCGAGCGGCCCTCCCGCCAGCAGGGCCGCCCACATCAGTGCGATGTACTGGAACGCGTCGCCGAGCTCGCTCGTGACGACCGCGAGGTAGACGCGACGAAACCCAGGCCGGCGGAGCAGTGCTGCCACCCCGGCGCCCGCAGGCGGTATCGCGGGCTCACGCGCCTCTTCGGGGACGGCGGTCACAGGATCGGCCACGCCCACTACCCTTCCGTAAATGCCTGACTTCGAAGATTTGATCGACGGGCTCGAGCGCTCCTACCGCGAGACGCAGGAGCGCATGAGCGACCCTGCCGTCTACAACGACCACCGCGAGGCCGCGGAGGTCGGCCGGCGCCTGAAGGAGCTCGAGGGGCCGCACAAGCTGGCGCAGGAGTGGCGCTCAACACGGGATGACCTCGACGCCGCGCGCGACGACGGCGACCTGCGCGAGCTCGTGCCCGAGCTCGAAACGCGGCTCGAGACGCTCGAGGAGCAGCTCAAGCTCGCCCTCGTGGAGAGCGACCCTGCCGACCGAAAGGACGTGATCGTCGAGATCCGCCAGGGCGTCGGAGGCGACGAGGCCGCGCTTTGGGCCGCCGACGTCTTCCGCATGCTCACCCGCTACGCCGAGCGGCGTGGCTTCAGCATCGAGCAGCTCGAGGCGAGCGGCAACGAGGCGGGCGGCTTCAAGGAAGTCGTCTTCGCGGTCAAGGGCGACGGCGCCTTCTCGGTCTTCAAGTGGGAGGCCGGCACGCACCGGGTCCAGCGCGTGCCGGAGACGGAGTCGCAGGGGCGGATCCACACTTCCACCGCCACCGTCGCGGTCATGCCCGAGGCCGAGGAGGTCGAGGTCGAGCTCGACCCGAACGACCTCAAGATCGACGTCTACCGCTCGACCGGCCCGGGCGGCCAGAGCGTGAACACCACCGACTCGGCCGTCCGCATCACGCACGTGCCGACGGGAATCGTCGTCGCGATGCAGGACGAGAAGTCTCAGCTCCAGAACAAGACGAAGGCCCTCCGCGTCCTTCGTGCGCGGCTCTACGAGCTCGAGCGCGAGCGGCAGCAGGCCGAGCAGGCCGAGGCGCGTCGCTTGCAAATCGGCTCCGGGCAGCGCGCCGAGAAGATCCGCACCTACAACTTCCCAGAGAACCGGGTCACGGACCACCGCGTACACCTCACGGTGCACCGGCTCGACAGGATCCTCGAGGGGGAGCTGGACGAGTTCACCGAGGCCCTGGCCGCCGAGGAGCGCCGCCGCGCGCTCGAGCCGGTTTGACGTGGTCGCAATCCATGCGTGTCGACCGGTCGGTTCAGGCGGACGCGCGGCGGAGCCGCGCGTCCTGAGGCGGCGCCGACAAGCGGCGCCTCGGCCCGCGTGACCCTCGGCGACGCGCTCGCCTGCGGGACGGCGCGGCTCGCCGGGGCAGGCGTCGAGTCGGCGCGCCTCGAAGCCGAGCTCCTGCTCGCGAAGGCCTGCGGGGACTGTCCCCGGGCGCTGCTGTACGCCGAGCTCGACCGCGAGCTGACCGCAGAGCAGCAGGAGGCCTTCGAAGCGAGCGTGGCGAGGCGCGAGAAGCGCGAGCCGCTGGCGTACGTGCTGGGCGAGTGGGGCTTCCGCAGGCTGACCCTGAAGACCGATCGCCGGGCCCTCATCCCGCGGCCCGAGACCGAGATAGTCGTCGAGCGGGCGCTCGAGCACATCCGCGGCCTCGACGATCCCGACGTGCTCGACGTCGGCACGGGCACCGGCGCGATCGCGCTCGCGATCGCCGACGAGCTGCCGGCCGCACGCGTGACCGCGATGGACGTCTCGCCCGCCGCGCTCGCGCTCGCGGGGGAAAACCTCGAGCTGACCGGCGTGAACGGCCGCGTGCAGCTCGTCGAGCACGACCTCACGACCGGCCTCGGCGACGGCGAGTTCGACCTCGTCGTCTCGAACCCGCCCTACGTCGAGCCCGAGGAGCTGCCGACCCTCCAGCCGGAGGTGCGCGACTGGGAGCCGCACGTCGCCCTCGTCGCGCCCGGCGCGACCGAGAACCTGGCCCGGGCGTCGACCGCCGCGCTGCGTCCGGGGGGCTGGCTCGTGCTCGAGACCGCGGCGGGCGCGGGTGAGCGCGTCGAGCGTCTCCTCTCCGAGCTCGGCTTCGAGGAAGTCAGGATCACCCCGGACCTGGCCGGCCGAGACCGTGTCTCCGAGGGCAGATGGACCGACTGACGACTGCGGACGGGCGGACGCTCGCCTACCACCGCTCCGGCTCGGGCCCGATGCTCGTCTGCCACCCCGGCGGGCCTGGCTTTTCGTCCCGCTACCTCGGGAACCTCGCCGGCTTCGGTGAGGAGCTCGAGCTCGTCCTCCTCGACCCGCGAGGCACCGGCGAGTCCGATCCAGCCCTCGATCCGCGCGGCTACGCGATCGACGATTACGCCTCCGACCTCGAGGAGCTGCGCGAGCACCTCGGGCTCGAGCGCATGCTCCTGCTCGGCCACTCGCACGGTGGGGTTGCGGCCATCGCTTACGCGGCGCGACACCGGGACCGCGTCGAGCGCCTGATCCTCGCGAGCACGCTCCCACGGCGCGGGCCCGAGCAGGAGGCCGCGGTCCAGGCCGCGGTCGAGAGCAAGGCGGGCGAGCCGTGGTACCGGGATGCGCGCGAGGCACTGGAGGCCGAGGACGCGGGGGATTTCGCCGACGCAAACGACCTGATGGAGCTCTGCCGGCGGATGATGCCCTTCTACTACGCCCACTACGGCGAGCGCGAGCAGAAGCACGTCGACTCACTTGCGGGCGACGCGCTGTGCGGGAGCGCGCCGCGGCTCTGGGAGAACGAGATCGAAAAGCACTTCGACCTCCGGCCCCTGCTGCCGCGGTTGACGATGCCGACACTCGTAATCGCGGGCGAGCTCGACTTCGTGGCCGGTCCCGCGTGCGCCGCCGAGCTCACCGAGGGGATTCCCGAGCCGGAGACGGTCCTGCTCCCCGGGGTCGGGCACATGATCTTCGTCGAGGCGCCGGAGGAGTTCCGCCGCGCGGTGCTCTCGTTTCTCGGCGTCGGGGCCGCGGCCTGATCGAGCAGGCCGTCGAGGCCCTCCGCGAGGGGCGCCCGGTCGTACTACCGACCGACACCGTCTACGGGCTATGCGCAGACCCGCGCAGCGAGGCGCCGGTGTTCGAGATCTCGCGCATGAAGCGGCGGCCGGCCGAGCAGCCGATTGCGCTGCTGGCGAAGGACGTCGAGACCCTGCTCGAGCTCGTCCCGGAGCTGGGCGGCCGTAGCGCCGTCCTCCGTGCGCTCCTCCCAGGAGCGTTCACGCTCGTCGTTCCGAATCCGGCGCGGCGATATCCCTGGCTCGGCGGCTCGTCGCCCGAGACGATCGGCGTCCGCGTCCCGGAGCTCTCAGGCCCGGGCGCGGAGGTGCTCGAGCGCGTCGGCGCGGTCGCCGCGACCAGCGCGAACCTCCACGGCGGCCCCGAGCCGCGCAGCGTCGAAGACGTGCCGGTCGAGATCCGGGCCGGAGCCGCGGCGATCGTCGACGGCGGCGAGCTGCCCGGGACGCCGTCGACCGTCCTCGACCTCACGGGCGCGGAGCCGAGGATCCTGCGCGAGGGCGCGGTTCCCGCTGCAGAGGCCCTTCAACGTGCTCTCGCCGATGCCTCTGGCGGGTAGCCCAAGTACCATCCAGCGGACGATGGCGGTGGCGCAAGAGACCGTGCAGCATCTCCGGACAGCGGGGCTCGCCGAGATCGATCCCGCGATCGCGGAGCTGCTCGGCCGCGAGCTCGAGCGGCAGCGCGGGCAGATCGAGCTGATCGCCTCAGAGAACTTCACGTGGCCGTCGATCCTCGAGGCGGTGGGCTCGGTGCCGACGAACAAGTACGCGGAGGGCTACCCCGGCCGACGCTACTACGGCGGCTGCGAGGTCGTCGACGAGATCGAGCAGACCGCGATCGACCGCGCAAAGGAGCTCTTCGGCGCCGAGCACGCCAACGTGCAGCCGCACGCGGGGGCGCAGACGAACATGGCCGTCTACATGGCGGCGCTCGACCCGGGCGACACGATCCTCTCGCTCGAGCTCTCGCACGGCGGCCACCTCACCCACGGACTGAAGGTCAACTTCTCCGGTCGGCTCTACACGATCGTCCACTACGGCGTCTCGCGCGAGACGAACGTCGTCGACTACGACGAGGTCCTCGCGCTGGCCAAGCAGCACCGGCCGAAGCTGATCATCTGCGGCGGCTCGGCCTACCCGCGGCGGGTGGAAGCCGACCGCTTCAGGGAGATCGCCGACGAGGTCGGCGCGCTGCTCCTCTGCGACATGGCGCACTTCGCGGGGCTCGTCGCCGCCGGGCTGCACCCGAACCCGGTGCCGCACTGCGACTTCGTCACCTCCACGACGCACAAGACCCTGGCCGGCCCGCGAGCCGGCTTCATCCTCTGCAAGGAGGAGCACGCGCAGGCCGTCGACCGCGCGACCTTCCCGGGGATCCAGGGCGGCCCGCTCGTGCACACGATCGCGGCGAAGGCGACCTGCTTCCGGATCGCCGCGACCGAGGCCTTCCGCCAGTACCAGTCGCAGGTCCGCACGAACGCGGACATGCTCGCCGCCACGCTGCAGGAGGGCGGCCTGGACGTCCTCACCGGCGGCACGGACACCCACCTGCTGCAGGTCGACCTCCGCTCGACTGAGTGGAGCGGCAAGGAGGCGGAGGAGCGACTCGCCGAGGTGAAGCTGACGGTGAACCGCAACACGGTTCCGTTCGACGAGCGCCCGCCGACGGTCGCCTCCGGGATCCGCATCGGAACGCCGGCCGCCACGATGCGCGGCTTCGACGAGGAGGACTTCCGCGAGGTCGGCCGGATCATCTGCGACGCCCTCGCTGACGGCGCGGACTTGCCTGCGCTCGCGGCCCGCAGCGAGACGCTGTGCGAGCGGCGGCCGCTCTACCCGGGCTTCCGCGGCTACACCACCTACGTGGCGTGACAACGCTACGCGTCTGGTTTGACCCCCGTGCCTCAGCGGCCGGCCGCGCGCTGCGAGCCGGCAAAAAGCTGGTGCGCAACCAGTGACCGAGGTCGCCAGCGGCGTGACCGTCGTCACGCACCCGCTCGTCCAGCACAAGCTTTCTTACCTGCGCGACAAGGACACACCGACGGTCCACTTCCGCAAGCTCGCGAACGAGCTCACGCTGCTGCTCACCTACGAGGCGACCAAGGACTTCCCGACCGAGCCCGACGAGGTCGAGACGCCGCTCGAGCGCACCGAGGTGCAGCGGATCGCCGGCAAGAAGGTCGCGGTGTGCCCGGTGCTGCGGGCCGGCCTGGGGATGCTCGACGGCGTGCTCTCGCTCGTCTCCAGCGCGCGAGTCGGGTTCATCGGCCTCTACCGCGACGAGGAGACGCTGCAGCCCGTCGAGTACTACGTGAAGCTCCCCGAGCTCGGCGACGGCGAGCGCGACGCGATCGTGCTCGACCCGATGCTCGCCACCGGCCGCTCGAGCGCCGCGGCCGTCGCCGCGGTGAAGCAGGCCGGTGCGCGGTCGGTCACCCTGGTCTGCCTCGTCGCGGCGCCCGAAGGGATCGAGCACCTGCAGAGCGAACACCCCGACGTGCGCATCGTCACCGCAGCGGTCGACCGGACCCTGGACGAGCGCGGCTTCATCGTCCCCGGCCTCGGCGACGCCGGCGACCGCCTCTACGGGACCAAGTAGACATGTGGCACACCCTCACGCACAACCCCGAGGTCCTCTACGGGGCGGTGCTCGCGCTCCTGATCGTCGTGCTGCTGACGCCCGCGGTCGGCGGGATGGCGCGGCTGCTCGGCGTCGTCGACCGCCCGGGCGCGCGCCGCGTGAACCGCGGCACGGTCCCCAGGCTCGGTGGCCTCGCGCTCTTCTTCGGGATCTTCGTGCCGGCGCTCGCCTTCCTGCCGCTCGGGCAGGAGACTCGCGGGCTGCTGCTCGGCGCCGCGGTGGCGACGACCGTCGGCGCGATCGACGACTTCCGCGGTCTCGTCTGGTGGGAGAAGCTCGGCGGCCAGCTCGTCGCCGCGGCGATCCCGACCGCCTTCGGGATCTGGGTCCACCGCTTCACATTCCCGCTGCTCGGCGTGCACCAGCTGCCGGAGTGGGTGGGCGTGCCGCTGACCGTGCTCTGGATCGTGGCGATCATGAACATGGTCAACTTCCTCGACGGGCTGGACGGGCTCGCCGCGGGCGTCTGCGCGATCTCGGGCGGCACCTTCTGCCTGATCGCGCTCTCGCTCAGCCGGCCGCAGCCGGCGATCCTTGCCGCGATCGTGCTCGGCGCCTGCCTCGGCTTCTTGCGGCACAACTTCTACCCGGCGCGGATCTTCATGGGCGACTCCGGCGCGTTGCTGCTCGGGTTCACGCTCGGCGCGCTCGCCGTGCAGGGCCTCTTGAAGACCGCCGCGGTGGCGACCCTGCTCTTCCCCCTGCTCGTGCTGGCGGTGCCGATCCTCGACACCTCCTTCGTCGTCGCGAAGCGGATCAAGTACGGCCAGCCGGTGTACGCGGCGGACCGCACTCACCTGCACCACCGCTTCCTGAACATCGGCTACTCCCAGCGGCGCGCGGCGCTCACGATGTGGGCCTGGTGCCTCGTCCTCGCGGGCGCGGCTCTGGCGACGCGCTTCATCCACCCGCACGCGCACGGTGACTGGCGCACCGGGCCGACGATTGCCGTGGCTGCGATCGGCGCGGCCGCGCTCGGCGCGTCGATCTACATGGTCTACCTGCTCGAGATCGTGAAGCTCGCGAACCCGCGCATCCGGCGCCGCGAGCAGGAAGCCCGGGCCGAAGCCGAGCAGCGCCGCACCGCGTGAGGCACGCGGAGCTCGTCGACGC
>JBKPHO010000072.1:0-26048 GCA_046729915.1 Actinomycetota bacterium
ACGGAGGCGCTCGACGAGAGCCCGCCCACGGGCGTAGGCGCCGTCGCGATGGACGATCAGCGAGAGCGCGTCCACCGGCTCACCGGCGATGAGCACGTCGACACGCTCCAGGTTCCCCTCCCGGAAGCCGACCACGTCGTAGTCGAAGCTCGCGTACCCGCGGGTGCGCGACTTCAGCTGGTCGTAGTAGTCGAGCACGATCTCCGCCAGCGGCAGCTCGTAGAGGATCAGCACCCGCTCCTCCGAGAGGTACTCCATGTGGTCGAACCGCCCGCGGCGCTCCGTGTTCAGCTCCATCACAGGGCCGACGTAGTCCTTCGGGACGATGATCGAGGCCTTGATGTACGGCTCCTCGACCCGCTCGACCTCGCGCGGCATCTCGGCCGGGTTGTGCACCTCGACCTCCTCGCCGGCCTTCGTCAGCACGCGGTAGGCGACGTTGGGCGCGGTCACGATCAGGTCGAGGTCGAACTCGCGCTCGAGCCGCTCGCGCACGATCTCCATGTGCAGCAAACCGAGGAAGCCGCAGCGAAAGCCGAATCCGAGCGCCTGCGAGGTCTCCGGCTCGTAGAAGAGCGCCGCGTCGTTCAGCTTGAGCCGCTCGAGCGCGTCGCGCAGCTCCGGGTACTGGTCCGAGTCCGTCGGGAAGAGCCCCGCGAAGACCATCGGCTTGACGTCCTTGTAGCCCGGCAGCGGCTCGGCGGCCGGCCGGCGCTCGGAGGTGAGCGTGTCGCCGACGCGCAAGCGGCTGACATCCTTCAGGCCGGTGATCACGTAGCCGACCTCGCCCGCGACGAGCGCGTCGGCGGCGCGCATCGTCGGCGAGAAGAAGCCGACCTCCTCCGACTCGAACCGCGTCCCCTGCGCCATCGCGCGCAGCGGCTCGCGCGCGCTGAAAGATCCGTCCACCACGCGCACGAACGCGACCACCCCGCGGTACTGGTCGTACGAGGAGTCGAAGACGAGCGCGCGCGGAGGTGCGTCGGCATCGCCCGCAGGCGCCGGGATGCGCTCGACGATGGCGTCGAGCACCTCGGCGACGCCCTCGCCCGTCTTGGCCGAGATCCGGAGGACGCGCTCGGGCTCCTCGCCGACGAGCTCGGCGATCTCGGCCGCGGCGCCGTCGGGATCGGCCTGCGGCAGGTCGATCTTGTTCACCACCGGGACGATCTCGAGGTCGTTCTCGCTCGCCAAGTAGGCGTTCGCGACGGTCTGGGCCTCGACTCCCTGGGCGGCGTCGACGACGAGCAGCGCGCCTTCGCACGCCTGCAGCGACCGCGAGACCTCGTAGGTGAAGTCGACGTGGCCGGGAGTGTCGATCAGGTTCAGCTCGTGGCCCTTCCAGGTCACGCGAACGGCCTGCGCCTTGATCGTGATGCCACGCTCGCGCTCGAGCTCCATCGTGTCGAGCACCTGCGCCCGCATCTCGCGGCCGGTGACCGTCTCGGTCAGCTCCAGAATGCGGTCGGCGAGCGTCGACTTCCCGTGGTCGATGTGGGCGATGATCGAGAAGTTGCGGATGCGGTCCTGGTCCATGAGAGCTCAGCCCGGGCGGCGGCGGGAGCGCAACGATAGCAATGCCTCGAGCTCACGAACTCCCAGCAAACGGCAGGAAATTGCGTACGCGCCGAGACCCGCCGCAAGCGCCGCACCGAGCGAGATGATCTGCGCGCCGACCGATCGGCCGAGAGCGTCGTCGAGCAGGCGCCACACGCCGTAGGAGATGCCGGCGAGCACCGCCGAGGCGACCGTGATCAGCGCGAACGAGCGAGCCGTCGTCGTGAAGTCGATGCGTCCGAGCCGGCGGCGAAGCAGTTCGAGCAGCGCCGCCGTGCCCGCGATGTTCACGACGGTCGTCGACAGTGGGATGCCCCAGGTTCCGAACCGGTAGAAGGCGGCGTCGAGCACCGCGTTCAGGCCCAGGTTTCCGAGCGCGACGGCGGTCGGGATCCATGGCGACTGCAGGCTGAAGAACGCGCGGTTGAGCATCAGCATCATCCCGTTGAAGGTGAGGCCGGCCGCGAACGCGGCCAGCGCGGCGGCGACGACGTCCGTCTGGTGGGGCCCGAACTCCCCGCGCTGGTAGAGCAGGCGGACGATCGGCTCTGCGAGGACCGCCGACGCCGCGCTCGCAGGCACGAGCAGGAAGGCGATCTGCCGCAGGCCGAGCCCCACCGTCCGCCGGAACTCGTCGACCTCGCCGCGGGCGGCGAGCCGCGAGAGCAAGGGGAACAGCACCGTCGCGACCGCGACCGAGAACATCCCTTGTGGGAGCATGTAGACGCGGAAAGCCTTGTCGATTGCGGTCGGCGCGAGCTCTGGGTCGATCAGGCGCGAGGCGAAGACCGAGTCGACGACCAGGTTGAAGTTGATTAGGCCGAGACCGATCGTCACCGGGATCATCAGCACGAACACGCGCCTGACCGCCGGGTCGCGCCAGTCGAGCACGACCTGGAGCCGACCGTCGAGGCCGCGCAGCCACGGCAGGGGCAGGAGGACCTGGATCACCGTGCCGATGACGATCGAGACGGCGTAGATGTAGAGCTTCGTGTCGATCGAGTCCGCGTTCGGCACGCCGAGGACGAGGCCGGCGATGATCGCGAGGTTCCAGAAGACGGGCGCCAGCGCGGGAACCGTGAAGTGCTCGTAGCTGTTGAGGATCCCGACGATCACGCCCGAGACGCCGAGCAAGGCGACGATCGGGAAGAGGACGCGCGAAAGCCCGATCGCAAGCTCGCGGTCGCCGCCGGGGTCGCCGAAGGGCGCGATGATCAGGGGCGCGATCACGATGAAGAGCGCGGTGAGCGCGCCCAGGCCGAGCAACATCAGCCAGAAGAGGCTGGAGGCGACGCGCCAGGCCCGCTTTCGCTCGCCTTTCTCGAGGAGCTCGCTGAAGACCGGGACGAAGGCCGAGGAGAGCGCCGCGTCGGCGACGAGCGAGCGCACCAGGTTCGGCACCTGGAAGGCGACCGTAAACGCGTTGATCTTCCCCGCGGCGCCGAAGTAGTACGCCGCGACGATCTCGCGGATGAGCCCGAGGATCCGCGACAGGCCCGTGGCGAGCGCGAAGATTGCCGTCGACCATGCCAGGCGCCGGCCGCGGGCCGCGGGCTGTTCGTGGCCGCGGGCCGCGGTTTGCTCGTGCACGCGCCGAGTATAGGAACGGTCTCCGCCGGTGCCGGGTGGCCGCCGGTGACTTGGGTTGAGCAAGCCCTGGCCTTTTCGGACATGTCCATTCCAGCCATGTCCCTGGGCCGGTGTCCCGAGCCTCCTCCCCGCTGCGAGCGTAGCCCCTTTCGCCGCGCGGGTGTGTGGCGGAGGTGTGACGAAAGCGTGCCAACAGGCCGAGGGCGAGGGCTGCTACCATCGCCCGGCCCGCGCTGCGGGCATTTTCACGCCATGCCGAACATCAAGCAGCAGAAGAAACGCGTGCGGATCGCCGCCGACGAGCGGCTCGAGAACCTCCGCTACGCCTCGACCGTGAAGACGCTCACGCGCCGGCTGCGGTCCGCAGTGGACGAGGGGGACGCGGACCGGATCGCCGACGAGCATCGCGAGCTCGTGCGCTGGATCGACAAGGCGGCTGCGCGCGGAGCGCTGCACCGGAACGCGGCCGCGCGCAAGAAGGCTCAGGCTGCGAAGCTCGCTTCCGGCTAGCGCCGGTTTCTGGGCCAGGGTTTACGCGCTGCGCGCGACGTCGGCGCCGCGCGTGATGTCGACGAGCGCGCGGGCGAACTCGAGCTCTCCCGGGAGCTTGCTGCCGCCCTTCAACGCCAGGTCGAGCTGCGCGAGGCGAACGATCGCTTCGCCGAGCTCGTCCGGGCTGAAGTTTCGCGCCTGCTGGTAGAGCTTCTGGACGTAGAAGCGGTTTCGCCTCAGCCGCTCCGCGGCGGCCGCAGGCGGAACGCCCTCGGCGTCCAGCGCCTGGCATTCGCGCACGCGTCCGACGTGACTGGTGAGCAGGCCCGCGATGCGCAGGAGAACGTCGCGGGGTGCGTCGCCCGAGCGCTCGACGATGCGCTCGCCGGCGGCGAGCACGGCGGCGACGTCGCGTCGGCCCCATGCGTCGGTGAGGTCGAAAGGCGGAACTTCGGCGCGGGCGGGCACGAGCTCGGCGACCTCGCGTTCGCCGATCCGCTCTCCGGCGGCCCATGTCGTCAGCTTGTCCACCTCCGTCTCGAGCTCTTGCGCGTCCTCACCGACTAGCTCGACGAGCGCACGCGCCGCCTCGCGGTCGATCTGGACTCCTCGCTCGCCGAACTGCTGCTCGACCCACTTCGGCAGGTCCGCCTTGCTGCCGCGGCCCTTCGTCGGTAGGTCGTACACCAGCACCTTGCCGCCCTTGGCGACGGCCTTGGCTAGCGACGAGTCACGTTTGACGTCGTCGCCCGTAAGCGCGAGAACCGTCGTGGGGGCCGGACGTTCGAGGTACTGCTCGAGAGCCTTGACGTCCGCCGCCTTCCAGCGCTCCACTTCCTCGACGACGACGAGCCGGCGCTCGACCGTGAAGAGACCGAGGGCGTTGCAAGCTGCCGCCACATCCTCGCCGCTCGCGTCCTGCGCGCTGAGGTGCTCGGTTGCAGCCTCGCCCGCGCGCTCACGAAGCCGTCGCAGCGCACGAGACACCTTCGGCCCGTCGGTGCCGACGATCAGGTACGCAGAGAGGAGCTCAGCCACCGGCGCCAAGCATAAGCGCCGACCGCGGCGCTCACGAGCAACAGCTCCACTAGGGATCGGCCCGAGGTCACCTGCGCGCCGGGCAGTCCGCCGACGACGCGTGCGCACTCCGCCAGATACGCGGCGCACCAGCCGTTGAGCCATGCAATTGCGGCCCCGGCAGGAGGGAACATGAGGCCGGCGAGAGCGGCAGCAAAGGCAAGCCCGAGCAGCGGCGCCACTGCTGGCGCGGCGAGAGCATTCGCCGGAACGGTCAGCAACGGGACTGCGTGGAACTGCAGCCACAGGATGGGAGCGGTTGCCACGCCACACGCTGTCGAGACCGCGACCACGCCCGCGAGCTTCACCGGCACTGGGTACCCCTCCAGCTTGCGGAGGAGCATGGGTACGAAGAGGAAGATCGCCGCGACCGCAGCAAACGAAAGCTGGAACCCGGGGTCGAGGAGCGTGTACGGGTTCCACGCGAGGAGCACCAGCGCGCCGAGCAGGAAGAAGTACCAACGGTCGGTCGGGCGCGCCGCCAGCCAGGCGAGCGAAACGAGGGCGCCCGAGACTCCCGCGCGGATCACGGAGGGTTGGGCACCGACTGCCAGCACGTAGGCCGCGATCGCGCCGAGGGCGGCGATCTCGCCGAGCAAACGCGGGATGCCGACCAGCCATGCCAGGGCGAGCGCTCCGCCCGCTACGAGCACGACGTTCTGTCCCGACACGGCGAGCAGGTGGTAGAGGCCGGAGGCGCGGAAGCGCGCGCGCAGCTCCTCGGAGAGCGACTGCTCGTCGCCCAAGACGACGCCTTCGACGATCCCACGGCGTTCCCCGCGGAGGCCGGGCGCGATCGAGCCCGCCAGCGACTCGCGCAGGCGATCTGCCACGAAGCCGAGGCCTCCGCGCCGGCCGGTCATCCGCCACCGGTCGGCGTGGAGTACAACGTGGACGCCGTGATGTCGAAGCCAGGTTCGCTCGTCGAACCCGTCCTTCGGCGGCCGCGGTAGCCGAACTGTTGTCACGGCCTCGATGACAGCGCCTTGCGGCGGGGAGCGACCGAGCGGCAACTCCAGTTGGACGGCCTCGCGAAAGCGCAGCCGCCCGAAATGACGTACCTGTGCCGGGACGCGCAGGGCGAAGCGCGAGCGCCGCACCGGTCCGGTGACGACGAGCGATGCCCGCTCCGCCGTGTCCACGTATGTGAGCAACACGCTTCTGTCGAGCGCGTCCAGCCGCGCGCTCCCCCACCACCACCCGACGAGCGCCACCGCGCCGAGCACCAACAGCGGTCTCGCTGGCGCGGTGGCGAGCGCTGCGGTAACGGCGAGCAGGGCGGCAGCAGACAGCGTAAGCGCCGCCGAACCGCGCGTGATCGTCGCCCCGGCGAGCCCGAGGCAAAGCACGGCCGCATACCGGTGTGGCGACGCGCGTGACGGGCTCACGGCACCACCAGGTCTCGGAGCTGGTCGAGCCGCTTCGGCCCGATACCGGGCACGGCGTCGAGCTCGTCCACCGAGGAGAAGGCGCCGTGCTTCTCTCGGTAGTCGAGGATCTTCTGTGCGGTAACCGGGCCGACCCCTGGCAGCGTGTCCAGCTGCTCCAGCGTTGCCGTGCTCAGCTGCACCGGCGCGGTCGTCGCTCCGGGCGCGGCGGATGCGGCGCCGGCTCCCGCACCGTTACCCGGCGCGCCCCGCTTCGGCACCACGACCTGCTCGCCGTCTGCTAGCGGCGCGGCCAGATTCACCTGGGCCAGGTCGGCTCTCCGTACCGCTCCGCCCGCGCGGGCGATCGCGTCCGCGATCCGTGAGCCCTGCGCGAGCCGGTACAGGCCCGGCCGGCGCACGGCTCCAACGACATCCACGACCACCCGCGAGGACGGCAAGCCGGTCACGCCCTGCCCCGCGCTCGGCGGCGGGGGGAGCGGCGCCGCCGGCGTCGTCGTTCCGGCCCCGAGGACAAAGCGCCCAAGGAGCAGGATCAGGGCGAGCGAGCCCGCGGCGGCCAGGAGTAGTCGCCGCCGCTGGAGGAGGAACTCCGGCATGTGTCGAGGCTGCCCGAAAAGCTGTCACGCGTGGGACACGCCTTTGTGCCGAAAGTGGAACGGAATCGGCACGGAATCGGCACACCTACGGCGCACTTCGGTGCGCTTTTGCGCGGTACCGTCCCAAGCCCCCACCCGCCCAGGGGCGCGCGCGCACCCGCGCGCGGGTACATAAAGGCGGCGAGTGAGCTCGAGCGCAGCGGCGAGCGCGGCGCGACACGTACGGCGCCAAGCCGGCAGGCCTACGGTCGCGACAGGCTCAGACGACCAGGTTGACCAGCTTGCGCGGGACGACGATCGTCTGCCGGATCTCCTTGCCGTCCAGATGAGCCTGCACCCGTGGTGACGCCTTGGCGCGGGCGATCAGCTCGTCCTCGGACTCGTCGACCGACGCCTCGACGCGGTCGCGCACGCGCCCGTTCACCTGGATCACGAGCTCGAACGTCTCGCGCCGCAGCTGTGCCTCGTCGGCGACCGGCCAAGGCTGCTCCCACAGCCGCTCGTGGCCCAGCGCGGCCCACAGCTCCTCGGCGATGTGCGGCGCATAGGGCTGGATCAGCGAGACCGCGGTCTCGGCGGCGAACCGCGCGCCCGGCGCCGACGGGTCCCGCCCCAGCTCGTTGACCAGCTCCATCACGGCCGCGATCGGCGTGTTGAAGACGAAGCGGCGGCCGATGTCGTCGCTCACCCTCGCGATCGTCTCGTGAGCCTTGCGCACCAGCCGGCCGCCGTCACCGTCACCACCACCCCGCGGCGCATCCTCGGCAGCCGCGTGCACGATCCGCCACAGCCGCCGCAGAAACCGCCCGACGCCCTCGATCCCCTCCTCGGTCCAGTCCATGTCCTGGTCGGCCGGTCCGACGAAGAGGATGTACAGGCGCAGCGCGTCCGCGCCGTGCATGTCGGCCAGCTGGTCGGGCGCCGTCACGTTCCCGCGCGACTTCGACATCTTGCTACCGCCCTGCCGCACCCAGCCCTGGTGGAACAGACGCTGGAAGGGCTCGCGAAAGCCGAGCAGCTCGAGCTCGTTCAGCACCTTGACGAAGAAGCGCGAGTACAGCAGGTGCCCGGTCGCGTGGTCGATCCCGCCCACGTACTGATCGACCGGTGCCCAGAAGTCGACCAGCCGGCGCGAGAACGGCTCGCGTTCGTTGTGCGGGTCGCAGTAGCGAAGGAAGTACCACGCCGAGTCGACGAAGGTGTCCATCGTGTCGGCCTCCCGCGTTCCCTCGCCTCCGCACGACGGGCAGGGAACGTGCAGCCACTCCTCGTTGGAGGCCAGCGGCGGCTTACCCTTCGGCCGGTAGTCCTCGACCTCCGGCAGCAGCACCGGGAGCTGGTCGTCGGGCACCGGGACGATCCCGCAGCTCCCGCAGTACACGACCGGGATCGGGCATCCCCAGTAACGCTGCCGCGAGAAGCCCCAGTCGCGGAGCCGGAAGCTGACCGCCGGCCTGCCGCGCCCGCGCGAGCCGAGCCACTCCACGATCGCACGCTTGCCCTCCTCGACCGGCAGCCCCGAGAACTGCCCCGAGTCAACCAGCACCCCGGCCTCCTCGTCGAGGACGGTCCGAACGGGCAGATCGAAGCGCTCCGCGAACTCGAGGTCGCGCTCGTCGTGGCCCGGCACGGCCATGATCGCCCCGGTGCCGTACTCCATCAGCACGTAGTCGGCGACCCAGATCGGGATCTCCTCATCGGTTGCCGGGTTCCGGGCGTGCACCCCCGTGAAGACGCCGGTCTTCTCCTCGGCGGTGGCGCGCTCCTCGCCGCGCCTCGTGCCGGCCTTGCGGACGTAGTCGCGGATCTCGTCGCCTCTCGCGGACCGCTCGATCAGCGTGTCGACGAGCGGATGCTCGGGAGCGAGCACGAAGAAGGTCGCGCCGAAGACCGTGTCCGGCCGCGTCGTGAAGACCTCGACGTCGACGTCGAGCTCGTCGATGCGGAAAAGCAGCTCGGCGCCCTCGGAGCGGCCGATCCAGTTGCGCTGGATCGCCTTCGTCCGCTCCGGCCAGTCGATCAGCGCGTGATCGGCCAGCAGCGCGTCGGCGTACGCGGTGATGCGGAAGAACCACTGCTCCATTTTCCGGAACTCGACCAGTGCGCCACAGCGGTCGCAGCGGCCGTTCACGACCTGCTCGTTGGCCAGGACGGTCTGGTCGTTCGGGCACCAGTTGACGGGCGCCTCCTTCCGGTAGGCGAGGCCGCGCTCGAGGAAGCGCAGGAAGAGCCACTGCGTCCAGCGGTAGAAGCCCGGCTCGTGCGCGGCGATCACGCGATCCCAGTCGATCGCCCAGCCCAGGCGCCGCATCTGGCGCTCGATGTTCGCGATGTTCCGCTCGGTGATCTCGCGCGGGTGGCCGCCCTCCCTGATCGCAGCGTTCTCGGCAGGTAGCCCGAACGAGTCGTAGCCCATCGGCCGCAGCACGTGGAGGCCGTGACGGCGCTTGAAGTGCGTCACGACGTCGCCCAGGGTGTAGTTCAGGACGTGCCCCATGTGCAGGTCGCCGGAGGGGTACGGGAGCATCTCGAGCATGTAGAACTTGTCGTCGGGCGCCTCGCCCGGCTCCGGGTCGTCGACGTAGAAGGCGCGCTCGTCCTCCCAGACGCGCTGCCACTTCGTCTCGATCGCCTTCGGGTCGTATGTCTCCATCTCGCCTCCGGATACAAAAAGACCTCTCGTGCCGAGAGGTCGTGGGGAAGCCGACGCGGCCTCGCCGCGTGTGCTTCCTGCGCTACTCGAGAAGCTGCTCCATCTCCGCGGACTTTAGCATCCGCGTTTCCAGATCAGGAGGTCCGGGATGGCGGGATACACGAAGGTGAACCTGAAGGAAGACGTCGACGACCAGGGGCCGAACTTCGGCTACGAGGGGAAGATCGAGGCGCGGATGGCGCGCGTCCCGCTCGAGCTCGAGCAGTCCGGCGTCAGCTACCTCGGGCTCGCGCCGAACTTCCGGATCCCCTGGGGGCATACGCACAAGACGCAGGAGGAGGTCTACGTCCTCATCAGCGGCAGCGCCCGCGCCAAGCTCGACGACGAGGTCGTCGAGCTGAGGCCGTTCGACGCGCTACGCGTGCCCAGGGACACGATGCGCGGCTTCGAGGCCGGGCCGGAAGGAGCCGAGATGATCGCCGTCGGCGCGCCGCACACCGGCCCGGGGGACGCGCAGCTGGCGAACGACTGGTGGGGCGACTAAAACCCGAGGCACCGCTTGCGGTGCCGCTGTCAGGATGCACGGGCTTTGCCCGTGTATCCGTCTGCAATGACCGGTCGATCCATCGTCGTTCTCGGAAGTAGCCGCTAATGGGCGTCGTTGGGGTCAACCACATCGCGTTTCGGACGCCCGACCCGGCCCGGCTGAAGCGCTTCTACGCCGAGCTGCTCGACACCGAGGAGGTGGAAGGCGCCCACGATCCGCTGCGGGCGGGCCCGACGCTGCTCGTCTTCTTCGAGTCGCAGGACAACCAGATCCCCGCCGACCCCGACGAGATCGCCTTCGACTGCGACGCGGCGGGGTTCGCGGCCTGCTACGAGCGGGCGAAGGCGCTCAGTGCCGTCGAGCGCGACCCGGTCCGGCACACGCCCTGGTCCCAGGGCTTCGTGGTCCGCGACCCGGACGGCCGCCGCATCGAGCTCACCCACGACGACCTGGGCGTCTACTGGCGCGAGTGATCGCCGCGCCGCTCCTGCCCGAGAGCGCGGCCGTCGAGCGTGGTGAGCTGACGGTCGGCGGGATCGGGGCCTCCGAGCTCGCCGAGGAGTTCGGAACGCCGCTGGTCGTCTACTGCGAGCGTACGCTGCTCGCGGCGGTGCGGGCCTACCAGGAGGCGGCGCCCAAAGCGTTGATCCTCTACGGCGTCAAGGCGTTCCCCAATGTCCCGCTGCTGGAGCTCTTCGGCAACCTCGGCCTCGGTGCCGACGTCTCGACGCTCGGCGAGCTCGCCTTCGCTCGGCGCGCAGGCATCCCGGGCGACCGGATCGTCGTGCACGGGAACAACAAGAGCGACAAGGAGCTCTGCGCAGCGGCCGAGGCAGATGCACGCTTCGTCGTGCTGGACGCACTCGACGAGGTTGGGCGCGCCGCCGCGGCCGGCGTGCAGCGCGCGCTCGTGCGGGTCACACCCGGAATCGAGGCCGACACGCACCCGGCGATCCGGACCGCTCACCACGGCTCGAAGTTCGGCCTTCCGCCCGAGCAGGCGATCACGGCGGTCGCCGAGGCGCGCGAGGCGGGAATCGAGGTCGCCGGGCTGCACCTCCACATCGGCTCGCAGCTAGTCGACACGCGCGCTCCGCAGTCGAGCGTCGAGTGGCTCGGTGCGTTCGCGGCCCGCTGCCGGGCCAAGCTCGGCTGGGAGCCGGCGGTGATCGACCTCGGCGGCGGCCTCGGGATCCGGTACCTGGAAGGCGACCGGCCTCCGGAGATCGGTGAATTCGTCCGAACTCTGCTCGGGACGCTGGAGCAGGCCTGGGAGCTGCACGAGCTGACCCCGCCCGACGTGATCCTGGAGCCGGGCCGCTCGCTCGTCGGGAGGGCCGGCCTGACCCTCTACCGGGTCGGAGTTGTGAAGCACGCCGCGACCACGACCTACGTCGCGGTCGACGGAGGCATGTCCGACAACCCGCGCCCGCAGCTCTACAACGCCCGCTACGGCGCGCTGCTGGCGAGCCGCGCCGCCGAGGATCCGGCCGGGACCTACGCTGTGTGCGGGAAGCACTGCGAGTCCGGGGACGTGCTGATCGAGTCGGTTCCGCTGCCGGAGCCACGCCGCGGCGACCTGCTCGCCGTCCCGGCAACCGGCGCCTACACGCTCTCGATGGGGTCGAACTACAACGCCGTGCCGCGGCCGGCGGCGGTGCTCGTCGGCGACGGCAAGGCGCGGCTGATCCGCCGGCGCGAGACGCTCGACGACCTCCTCCGGTACGAGGAAGCCAGTCGGTAGGCTCACCGCGATGCGTCGCCTGGACAGGCTTCCGGGGGTCGTGCTGGTCAGCGTCGCCGCAGCGATGTGGGGCCTCGACGGGTTGATCCGCAAGCCGCTCTCGGACTCGACGTCGGCCTACACGATCGTGTTCGGCGAGCACGTGGTGCTCGTCGCGCTGACGCTGCCGCTCCTCGTCCCTGCGTTTCGCGCACTCTGGCGGACCGGCCCGGCCTACGTGGCCGCGGGCGTCGCAATCGGCGCCGGGGCCTCGGCGATCGCGACGATCCTCTTCACCAAGGCGCTCTTCCACGGCGACTTCATCACCGTCGTCGTGCTCCAGAAGGCCCAGCCGCTGATCGCCGTGCTCGGCGCGTGGCTCGTACTCCGCGAGCAGCCCCGGAAGGGGTTCGCCTGGTTCTTGCTGCCGGCGCTCGCGGGGATCTGGCTGATCGCGCTGCCGCACCCGCTCGACCCGCATGCCCACGGCCTCGTCCCGATCGCCGAGACGCTCGCCGCGGCGGCGCTCTGGGGGCTGGGCACGGTCTTCGGACGCTTCCTGGGCAAGCGGCTCCACTTCGAGCACGTGACGACCGTCCGTTTTGGGTTCGGCCTTCTTGCGAGCGCCTGTGCGCTGCCGATCGTCGGCGCTGCAGCGTTCTCGAGCGCACACGACAGCTTCTGGATCGCGGTGCTGGCGCTCGTCACCGGGCTCCTGGCGCTCGGCCTCTACTACTACGGGCTGCGGAAGACCCCGGCCGTGCTGGCGGCGATCGGCGAGCTGGCCTTTCCCGTCACGGCCGCGCTCGTGGGGATCTACGTGTTCGACAGCTCGTTGCGCTGGACGCAGTGGATCGGAGTCGCCCTCACCGTCAGCGTGATCAGTGTGCTGCCCGTGCGGCGCCGCGAGCTCGTCAGCGCACCGCGCGAGCCGGCGCTCGCGAGCACCTGATCTCTACCGCACGCGGAACAGCCCGCCGAACGAGACCCAGTGCCCGTTGTGGAAGCGCTCGAGCTTGGACTGGTCGAGCGGGAAGTGGTCGTTCCGGGTCGTCCTGACGGTGATCCCCGGCAGCAGGAACGGGTCGTTCTTGACGTTCAGGCTGGTCGCGGCCTTCATGATCCCCGGCCGCGTCAGGTTCTTCCCGGCCTTCTTCAACGCGGCGACGAAGGTGTGCGCGACGGACATCCCGTAGACCGCGTAGACGTCGCTGGGGTTCCCGCCCTTGTAGCGCTTCATGATCGAGCGATACAGCTTCATGCCCGCGTCCTTCTTCCAGCGTGCGTCGGTCGGGTCCTTGAGGAAGACGATCGAGATCGAGCCCTCCGTCTGCTTCTTGCCCGCGCCGAGGGTTGCGAGGCCCATGATGTTGGCCGCGCTCGCGACGGCGTTGACGAAGACCTTCGGCCGCCAGCCCAGCTTTTTCGCGTAGACGTAGGACTGGATCGCGAACTTGGGCGTCGCGAAGAGCATGAGCGTGTTCACTCTCGCTGACTTCAGCTTCGCGACCTGCGACTGGACGTCGGAGTCGGTGACGTCGTAGTTCTGCTTCGAGACGACCAGCTTCGCCTTCTTCCCGAGCCCGTTGCGCAGGCCTGCGAGCAGGTCCTTGCCGTAGTCGTCGTTCTGGTAGAGCACGCCGATGCGCGCCTTGGGGCTCGTCTTGGCGACGTAGCGGCCGTAGATCGTGCCCTCGGCGCGGTAGTTCGGCTGGTAGGCGATCGTCCAGGGGAATTGCTTGTAGTCCTTGCCGAAGGCCGTCGCCCCGCTGGCGACGAAGAGCTGCGGCACCTTCAGTGCGTTCAGGTAGGAGCGTGTCGCCAGGTTGTGCTCGGTGCCGAGGCTGTTGAAGATCGCGAAGACCTTGTTCTGCTGGACGAGCTCCCGCGTGGCGTCGACCGTCTTCGAGGGGTCGTAGCCGTCGTCTTTGTAGATGTACTTGATCTTCCGCTTGTTCACGCCGCCGTGCGCGTTCACGTACCGGAAGTACGCGGCGGCGCCCTTCGCGACAGACTGGAACGACGACGCAGAGCCGCTCAGCGGGGCCGTCCCGCCGATCAGCACCTGGGTCGACGTAACGCCGGGCGTGCTCGAGCCTGCGCCCGAAGCCACGGTCGCAAGCATGAGCGCGCCGAAGGCGCACAGGATCAGCTGAAGCCCTCTGGACATCCCCTCTAGGGACGAAGGTATAGCCGGGTTGTTAGGGGTCTGGCAAGCCGCCGCAGCAGGCCTCCGGCGCCGGTCGGCAACAGGATCATCACGAGGATGATCGCCGCTCCGTAGACGAAGTCCGGCACACCCTGCGCGCTCGAGACGCGCGTCGAGAGGTCGGGCAGGTACTGGACGAAGAGGGCGCCGAGCACCATCCCGGGCAGCGAGCCGAGGCCGCCTACGACGGTGCCGACGAGGATCAGGATCGAGAGCAGGAACGTGAACGAGAGCGGGTTCACGATCTCGTCCTGGATCGCCAGGAGGGATCCCGCCACTCCGGCGTAGACCCCGCTGATCGCGAACGCCAGGATCTTCGTCCGCGCGAGCCCGATTCCCGCCGACGCCGCCGCCACCTCGCTGTCGCGGACCGCGCGGAAGGTGCGGCCGAAGCGGCCGCGCACGATCAGCCACGCGACGACGAAGCCGAGCAGGCCGATTCCCCAGGTCAGGTAGTAGAGGAAGTGGTTCTGCGTCATCGAGTGGCCGAAGATCGTCACGGTGCCGCTGAGCCCCGTCACCTGGAGCGGAGCTTCCTCCAGCAGACGAAGGCCCTGGCCGCCGCCGGTCAGCCCCGAGAACTTCCTCAGCAGCGAGGGCATCGCGACCGCGAAGCCGAAGGTGGCGAGCGCGAGGTAGAGGCCCGAGAGGCGCAGGGCCGGGAGCCCGATCAGGAAGCCGACGATCCCGGCGGCGATACCCGCGAGCGGGATCGTCCAGACGTCGCGCCAGTGCTCGTGCACGACGAGCGCCGCGGTGGCGTAGCCGCCGATGGCCATCAGCGCGCCGTGGCCGAGCGAGATCTGGCCGGTGTAGCCGGTGAGCAGGTTGAGCCCGACGATCGCGATGAAGAACACGCCGGCGTGCGCGAGGTCGCGCGAGTGGAAGTCGCTGACGAACCGCGGCGCGAACGCGTAGACGGCGAGCGCCGCGGCGGCCACGAGCAGCCAGAGCGCGATCCCGAGCGCGCCGCGCCGCATCAGACCCTGGTCACCGCCGGGCGTCCGAAGAGGCCAGCGGGCCGCACGAGCAGCACGCCGAGGATCACCGCGAGCGCGACGGGCAGCCGCAGCTCGGTCCCGACCCAGTCCACGTAGGTCCCGATCAGGTTGACCAGCACCCCGAGCAGCATCGTCCCGACGACGGCGCCGAACGGGCTGTCGATTCCGCCGAGCACGGCCCCGGCGAACGCGTACAGCAGCACCGGCTGCATCAGGTTCTGGTCGAAGCTCGCCAGCGCGGGTGCGGTCAGCATCCCCGAGACCGCTCCCATCGCCGCGGCCAGGCCCCAGCCCAGTGCCAGCATCCAGCTCACGCGGACGCCGACGAGCCGACTGGCCTCCGGATTGCCCGCCGCCGCGCGCGATGCCAGCCCGAGCTTCGTGAAGCGGAAGAAGACCCACAGCAGCGCGACCGCCGCGAGCGAGACCCCGATGGTGCCCAGGTCCTGGATCGAGAACGCGACCCCTGCAACGTCGATCGGACGGGTCGAGAAGGCGTTCGGGAGGCTGCGTGTCTCGGGCGTCCAGATCCAGCGGGCGGCGCCGTTGACGAGGAAGAAGAGACCGATCGTGACGATCACGACCGTCAGCACCGGCGCCTGCTCGACCGGGCGGATCACCGTTCGCTCGACGGCGATGCCGCCGGCGAACGAGATCGCGACCGTCAGGAAGAACGCCCCCCAGTACGACAGCCCGTGGTGGACGAGTGACCAGGCGATGAAGGTCGAGAACATCGCCATCTCGCCCTGCGCGAAGTTCACGACCCCGGTCGAGCGGTAGATGAGCACCAGCGCGACGGCGAGGGTGGCCCAGACGCCGCCGTTCGCCAGCCCGATCACGGTCTGCTGCGCGAGCTGCGTCCAGTCGAAGGCGAGCAGCACTCAGTAGCCCACTGAGCCGACGCTTGCGGCGGCGTCCTCAGGACGCGCTGGCTTTGCCTGCGCGTCCGTCTGAAATGACTGGTCGACAGCTGACATGGCTCAGTAACCGAGGTACGAGCGTCTGACCGATTCGTGGCGGCGGAGCTCGGCGCTCGGCCCTTCCACGGCGACGCGGCCAACCTCGAGCACGTACGCGCGGGACGAGGCCTCCAGCGCAAGCGCGGCGTTCTGCTCGACGACGAGCACCGCGAGCCCTTCCTCCTCGTTCAGCCCGCGCACGATGCGGAAGATCTCCGCCACGACCAGCGGCGCGAGGCCGAGCGAGGGCTCGTCGAGGAGCAGCAGGCGAGGCCTGAGCATCAGCGCGCGGGCGAGCGCGAGCATCTGCTGCTCGCCGCCGCTGAGCGTTCCGGCGCGCTGGCTGCGGCGGTCCGCGAGCTGCGGGAAGTAGCCGAGCACCCGCCGCTCGTCCTCGGCGACGGCCTTCCGGTTGCGGCGCACGTAGGCGCCGAGGCGCAGGTTCTCGCCGACGGTGAGCTCCGTGAGGGTGCCACGGCCCTCTGGCACGTGAGCGACGCCGGCGCGGACGACTGTTTCCGGCGAGCTGCGGGCGATGCTCCGGCCCGCGAAGGCGATCCGGCCGCCCCGCCTGACCGTCCCGGAGACCGCGCGCAGGGTCGTGGTCTTGCCCGCGCCGTTCGCGCCGAGGACGGCGACCGCCTCGCCCTCGTCGACGGTCAGCGAGACCCCGTGCAGCGCCGCCACCGGCCCGTAGCGCGCGGTGACGTCCTCGAGCTCGAGCAGGGGCGCCGCGCCGTCAGCCATCCGTCGAGCCCAGGTACGCCTCGATCACCTTCGGGTCGCTTTGCACGTCTCTCGGTGTCCCGCTCGCGATCCGGCTGCCGAAATCGAGCACGTGGACGCGGTCCGCGACGCTCATCACCAGGCCCATGTGGTGCTCGACCAGCAGGAGCGTGAGCTCGAAGTCCCTGCGCACGTCGCGCAGCAGCGCGCCGAGCTCCTCGACCTCCTCGTGGTTGAGCCCGCCTGCCGGCTCGTCGAGGAGCAGCAGCCGCGGCCCGGCAGCGAGCGCGCGGGCGAGCTCGACCCGCTTGCGCGTTCCGTACGAGAGCTCCGCGGCCGGCCGGTGCGCGAGCGGCGAGAGGCCGACGTACGCGAGCAGCTCGCGGGCGCTGCGGCCGCGGCGGGCGTGCCGGCCGACGAGCACGTGCTCGAGCACCGTCATCGAGGTGAAGAGCTCGACGTTCTGGAAGGTGCGCGCGATCCCGCGGCGGACGACCCGGTGCGGTGGGGTTCGCAGCAAGCTTTCGCCGTCGAAGTCGATCTCGCCCCGGTCGGGCCGGTAGAGCCTCGTGATCAGGTTGAAGAGCGTCGTCTTGCCGGCGCCGTTGGGCCCGATCAGGCCGACGATCTCGCCCTCTGCGACGTCGAGCGAGACGTCGTCCACCGCGACGACCCCGCCGAACGTCCGCGTCACGTGCGAGACCGAGAGCAGCGCCACGGCGGAGGACTCTACGGCCCGCCGGCCCGTTGCTCCAAGTAACAGACTGTTACTTGGTGTTCAGGGCGGCCTGGAGCTCGGCCGGGTCGGTGGCCGGGCGTTGGCAGGCGAAGCGCTCGCAGACGTACACCGCGGGCCGGCCGTCGACGTAGTCCTTGCCCTCGAGCAGCGGCACCCCCTCGGCCGGGCCGAAGGCGACGACGGCATTGGGGTCGTGGGGCTCCAGCGCCGCGCGGGCCACCTCGCTCTCCGGCGGGCCGAGGACGGCGATCTCCCTCGGCGGCGCAAGGTAGAGGTCGAGCGCGTTCAGCGCCCACGCGAGCTCGGTCGGGGCCCGGCCAAGGCTCTCGCCGAGGAGGCGAAGAACCCCGACCGCCTGCCGCTCCAGCTCGTCGTCGCCGTAGATTCGCGCGAGGCGCAGGAGCGCGTACGCGAGCATCGAGTTGCCCGAAGGGATCGGGTGGTCGAACAGGTCCTTCTTCCGTGCGACGAGCTGCTCGCCCTCCGAGGGGGCGAGGAAGAAGCCGCCGTGCTCCTCGTCGGCGAAGAGCTCGACTGCCAGCAGCGCCAGTCGCCGAGCCTCCTCGAGCCAGCGGAGCTCGCCCGTCGCGACGTGCAGCTCGTAGAGCCCGTGCGCGACGTTCGCGTAGTCGTCCAGGAAGCCCGCCCCGCTCGGGCGGCCCGCGCGCAGGCTGCGCCAGAGCCGGCCCCGTTCGTCCGAGAGCGGCCCGAGCAGGAACTCGCCGAGCGCCCGCGCCTCCTCGACCCATTCCGCCCGCCCGAGCCGCCGCCCGGCTTCGGCCAGCGCCGCCAGCGCGAGGCCGTTCCAGGAGGCGATGACCTTGTCGTCCCGCCCCGGCTGCGGCCTCCGCGAGCGGATCTCCAGCAGCCTCGCGCGCGTCTCGGCGTCGAGCTCCCCGCGCAGCACGAAGCGGCCGTCCTCGAAGGGCTCGAAGAGCTCCTCGGACGCGCCCTCGCCCGGGGCCCACGTGTAGGTCAGGCCCTCGACGCCGTCGGTGTCCGCGTCCTGCGAGGAGGCGAAGCCGCCGCCGTCCAGCCGCAGCTCGCGGAGCATGTACTCGACGGTCTCCTCGGCGACCTCCCGGTGGCGCTCGCTGCCGGTCACGAGCCAGCCGTGCAGGTACGCCGGCACGAGCAGCGCGTTGTCGTAGAGCATCTTCTCGAAGTGCGGCACGAGCCACCGCGCGTCCACCGAGTAGCGGTGGAAGCCGCCGCCGACCAGGTCGTACATCCCGCCAGCGGCCATCGCGTCGAGGGTCTGCGCGGCCACGTCGCTCTCGCCGCGCCTCAGGAGCAGCTCGAGCGCCGAGGCCGGCGGGAACTTCGGCGCGCCGCCGAAGCCGCCCCACTCGGGGTCGTGGAGCTCGCGGAGCCGACGCACGGCCTGGACGAGCAGCGACTTGGTCAGCGGCTCGGACGACGGCGCCGCCGAGGACGCCCGCCGGAGCGCGTCGATCATCACCTCGGTCCGCCGGATCACCTCGTCGCGCCGCTCGCGGTAGAGCTCGGACACCGTGACCAGCACATCGCGGAACGACGGCAGGCCGTGGCGCGGCTCCGGCGGGAAATACGTGCCGCCGAGGAACGGCTCGCCGTCGGGCGTGAGGAAGACCGTCAGCGGCCAGCCGCCGTGGCCGGACAGCGCGACGACAGCGTCCATGTAGATCCCGTCGACGTCCGGCCGCTCCTCGCGGTCGACCTTGACGTTGACGAAGCGCTCGTTCATCAGCGTCGCCGTCTCGGGGTCCTCGAACGACTCGTGTGCCATCACGTGGCACCAGTGACACGCGGCGTAGCCGATCGAGAGCAGGATCGGCTTGTCCTCCGCCCGCGCCCGCGCCAGCGCCTCGTCGCCCCAGGGGTACCAGTCGACGGGATTCGAGGCGTGCTGCAGCAGGTACGGGCTCGTCTCTGTGCCGAGTCGATTCACGATTTGTACGGTAACGGCATGGCTCTCCCAGGCGGAACCGTCACCTTCCTGTTCACGGACATCGAAGGCTCGACGCAACTGCTGCAATCGCTCGGCGACGACTACGGCCGAGTCGTGGCCGACCACCGGCGGCTGCTGCGCGACGTCTTCCAGGCCGCGGGCGGCAGCGAGGTCGACACGCAGGGCGACGCGTTCTTCTACTCGTTCCCGCGCGCGCGGGACGCAGTGCGCGCGGCGGTCGAAGGGCAGCGGTCGCTCGCGGGGCACGACTGGCCGGGCAGCGCCGAGGTGCGCGTCCGGATGGGATTGCACACGGGCGAGCCGAGCGTTGGCGACGAGGGGTACGTCGGCCTCGACGTCGTACGCGCCGCGCGGATCTGCTCGGCAGGACACGGCGGCCAGATCCTGCTCTCGGAGACCACGCGCGCGCTGCTCGGGAACGACCTCCCCGACCGCGTCACGGTCCGCGACCTCGGCGAGCAGCACCTGAAGGACGTGCAGTACGAGCACGTCTACGAGCTGTCGCTGGACGAGTCGCGAGCCGAGTTCCCGCCGCTGAAGGAGAGTCGGAGCGAGACTATGGAGGACCGATTCGCGGCGCGGATCAACGAGTACGTCGAGGAGCAGCTCGAGGCGGCCCTGACCCGCTCGAAGCCCGGGAAGGAGCGTCGCTCGAAGCGCGGCTGCCTGCTCACGCTCCTCCTGATCGCGGCGGCGGTCGGCGCGTTCGTGCTGCTCGTCGAGCTGATCTAGGCTCAGCGGGTGGTCTCTCTCGCGACGAAACGGCTCGTGCTGCGGGCGCCTGTTCAGGAGGACGCTGAGGCTTTGGCGCCGATGTATGCCGATCCGGAGGTGATGCGCTACGTCGGCGACGGCCGCCCGCTGACGCGTTCCGAGACGGAGCGCTCCGTCAAGCGCATGATCGAGCGTTGGGAAGCCGACGGCTTCGGCCTCTTCACGACGGTTCGCAAGAGCGACGAGGCCGTGATCGGCCGCGTGGGCCTGCTGGTCTGGAACACCGCCACGTGGGAGCCCACGACCCGTGCCGAGGGCGCCAACGTCCCGACGGAGGTCGAGGTCGGCTACACGCTCGGCCGGGACTTCTGGGGGCGCGGCTACGCGACCGAGGGGGCGGCCGCGGTGCGGGACTACGCGCTGGGCGAGCTCGGCGCCGAGCGGCTGATCGCCCTGATCGTCCACGGCAACACCGCTTCCGAGAACGTGGCGCGCAAGCTCGGGCTCGAGTACGAGCGCGACATCATGCTCGGCCGCCGGGACGCGCAGCTGTTCGCGTTAGAAACCTGAGCCGTCGCTTGCGACGGCGTTTCCAGGCCGTCCGGCTCAGGCATCGCTTGCGATGCCGGCTGGAAGGCCATGCCGGTCTCTGCCGGCGTGGCCGCTTCAATCCCGGGCGGCCGTCTGCAATGACCGGTCGACACGTTGTCGGTCTGGATGCGCGATGAGCGCCGTCAGGCGGGCCAGGCGCCCGCGCGGTAGAGCTGGCCCTCGAGCCGCCGGCCGAAGATCCCTTCCAGCCACTGCGAGACCCGCACGAGCGCGTCGAGGTCGACGCCCGTCGCAACCCCCTCGCGCTCGAGCAGGTAGACGAGGTCCTCGGTCGCGACGTTGCCGCTCGCGCGCGGGGCGTACGGGCAGCCGCCGAGCCCGCCGACGGAGGAGTCGAGCACCTCCGCCCCGGCCTCCAGCGCGGCGAGCGCGTTCGCGTAGCCGGTGTTGCGGGTGTTGTGGCCGTGAAAGCCCGCGCGCTTGCCGAGACCGCGCACGCGCTCGACGAGCCTTCGCACCTGCGACGGCACCGCGACGCCGATCGTGTCCGCGAGCACGACCTCGTCGGTGCCCAGCCGCTCGGCGAGCGTGACCACCTCGCCCTCGTCCACCTGGCCCTCGAACGGGCACCCGAACGCGACCGAGATGGTCGCGGTCGTGACCACCGAAGCCGCGGCGAGGACGCTCTCGGCCTGGCCCAGCGCCTCCTCGCGCGACATCTGGCCGTTGCGTCGGTTGAAGCTCTCCGTCGCGCCGAGCGTGACGTTGACGCGATCGAGGCGTCCGGCCCGCGCGAAGCGCTCGTAGCCCTTGGCGTTCAGGACGAGGCCCGAGAACTCGGTCCCGTCACGCCTCTCGATGCCGGCCACGACCTCCTCCGCATCGGCCATCTGCGGCACGCGGTCGTCGCGCACGAAGCTGACGGCTTCCACACGAGGCAGCCGCGCGGCGGCCAGCCGGTTGACGAGGTCGGCGCGCGTCGAGGGATCCAGCGTCTCGGCCTCGTTCTGGAGGCCGTCGCGCGGGCCGACGTCGCAGAGCGTGAGCAACGAGCGCTAGTCGAAGCCGTACGAGTCGACGTGCTCGACGCGGATCCGCACCTTGATGCGTGCCTGCTCGGGGTTGTGCCAGGGGTACCTGTCCTGGCCGAGGTACTTCTTCGCGAGCTTGTCGATCTGCTCGTCCGCGCCGTCGGTCGTGAGCTCGGCCGTGCCGCTGACGGAGAGCCAACGGTACTGGTCCTGGGGATCGACGACGATCAGCGACAGGCGCGGGTCACTCCGCAGGTGCCGCTCCTTGGCGCGGCCGGAGGCGGTGTTGAACATCGGGCCCTCGTCGTCGACGTCGACCCAGACAACCGTCGTGTGTGGCGAGCCGTCGGCGCGGAGCGTCGTCACCGCGCCGGGGAGGGGCTGCTCGAGGAACGCTCGCTGGCTGTCGCTGAGGGTTGCTGTTCTCGTCGCCATCGTTCTCCTTTCGTCACGTAGGCTAGTCCGTCGATGGGAGTCGCCGTCCTCGTCGGTACCCAGAAGGGCCTGTTCGTGCTCACGAGCGACGAAGCGCGCCGCTCGTGGTCGGTCGAGGGACCGCACCTCACCGGCTGGGAGGTCCTCCACGCCGTACGCGACCCGCGCACCGGCGCCCTCCACGCGGCCACGAACAACTGGGTCTACGGCGCCACCGCGCACCGCTCGGCCGACCTCGGCGAGACCTGGGAACGCTCCGAAGGGATCGGGCTTCCCGAGGAGAGCGGGCTCACCTGGGAGAAGTCGTGGCACGTCGAGCCGGGGCACGCGGACGAGCCCGAGACGCTGTTCCTCGGCGGCACTCCGGGCGCGCTGTTTCGCAGCGAGGACGGCGGGGCCACCTGGGAGCCGGTGCAGTCGGTGGTCGAGCACCCGACGCGGGAGAAGTGGAACCCCGGTGCGGGCGGGCTCTGCTGCCACTCGATCCAGGTCGACCCGTCCGATCCGCAGCGGCTCTACATCGCGATCTCGGCGGCAGGCGCCTTCCGCAGCGACGACGGCGGCCAGACCTGGGAGCCGAAGAACTCGGGCGTTGCCGCCGACTTCTTCCCCGACGACCCGTTCCCGGAGGTGGGCCAGTGCGTGCACAAGCTGCTCCTGCACCCTGCGCGCCCGGAGCGGCTGTGGCAGCAGAACCACTGCGGCGTCTACCGCTCCGACGACCGCGGCGAGAACTGGGAGCGGCTCGAGGGGAACGGGCTCCCTTCCGGGTTCGGCTTCCCGATCGCCCTGGATCCGCGCGATTCCGACGCGGCCTACGTGGTTCCCGAGGAGGGCGCCGAAAACCGCGTCACGCCGGACGGCCGGCTCGGGATCTACCGCACACGTGACGGCGGCTCGTCCTGGGAGCTGTTGACGGACGGCCTCCCGCAGGAGGCGTGGGTCTCCGTGAAGCGTGAGGGGATGTCGTTCGACCGGCTGGATCCCGCGGGCGTGTACCTCGGCACGCAGAGCGGCTCGGTCTTCGTCTCGCCCGACGGCGGCGACTCGTGGGTCGAGGCGGCCCGCTACCTGCCGACGATCCTCTCGGTCGAAGCCTGCGAGTGGTCGTAGCGACCACGGTGGAGGGGTCCTGGGGAACCGGGAGGTTCCCCACATGGAGATCCTCGATCCTCGGATCGAGGCGATCCCGGAAGAAGAAGGGGGCACACGGGGGAAACCTGGTTGCCCCCGTGGGAGCGAGCCAGGGGCGAGCGACGTGGCGCTAGTCCTGATCCCTTCGCTCCTGGCGCGCGAGGCGGGCGGGCAGGGGCGCTTCGAGCTCGAGGCGGCGACGGTTCGCGAGGCGCTGCAGCAGCTGCCGGTGCGGGACCTGCTCTTCGACGAGCGCGGTGAGCTGCGGCCGCTCGTGAACGTCTACGTCAACCGCGTGCAGGTCGACGGGCTCGACGGCGAGTTGCAGGGCGACGACGAGATCCGTCTCGTGGCCGCGGTCGCGGGCGGCTAGGGGCTAGCCGAGCGACGCGAGCGCCCGCAGCGCCCGGTCGATCTCCGCCGGCGTGTTCAGGATGCTCGGCGCGACCCGCGCGAAGATCGGCGTGTACGGCGTCACGGTCGCGACGACGCCGCGCGCGAGCAGGTGGTCGACGACCTCCTGCGGCGGCACGCCGCGCACCTCGAAGCAGACCAGGCCGGCCGAGAGCGAGGCCGCGCGCGGGGTCCTGAGTACCACGTGCCGCATCGCGGCGGCGCCGCGCTTGAACCGGCTGTTCAGCGCGTGTGTGCGCTGAGCGATCCTGGCCCGGCCGATCCGCCTGTGGAACCGAAACGCCTCGTCGAGCGCCCAGCGGTGCTCGAACGAGTGGAAGCCGCCGGGAGTCATCGCGCTGCCAGGCGTTCCGGTCGCGCTGAAGGACGGGATCGTGTGCGTCACGTGCCGCCACGCGCCAGGGCGGCCCCAGACGAGGCCGGTCCCGCGCGGGCCGAAGAGCCACTTGTGGCAGCCGGCGGCGAAGAAGTCGCAGCCGAGCGCCGGCAGCCGGACGTTCTCGATCCCGAAGCCGTGCACGCCGTCGACGCACAGCAGGATGCGGTCGGCCTCGCTGCGGCCTCGATTCAGCGGGCGCAGGGCGTCGGCGATGCGCCGGACCGGCAGCTTCACGCCGGTGCTCGAGTGCACCCAGGTCAGCGCCACGACGCGCGTTCGCGGGGTGACCGCGTTCACCACGCGCCGTACGATCGTGTCGGCCGACGCGGCCCCGCTGTCGTCGTAGAGCCGGATCTTGCGCAGCGAGGCGCCCGTGCGCTCGGCCTTGAGCTGCAGGGCCTCGTGGGTCACGAAGAAGTCGCGCGCGGACGTGAGCAGCTCCTGGCCCGCGCGCACGTGGATGCCGTTGTAGAGCAACGCGAGCCCCATCGTCGTGCTGTCGGTGAGGGCGATATCGGCCGCACGGGCCCCGGTGTAGCCCGCGGCCGCGCGTAGGACCGCAGCCTCGCGGGCGGCCGAGGAGCCGTGGAGGTAGCCGACGGGATCGGCGTCCAGCGCGCGGCGGTAGCGCTCGATCGCGCGCCCGACCGGCGCCGGGTGCGACGCGAGCAGGAACGCCCCGAGGTGCACGCGATCGCGGCGGAGCCTGAACTGCGAGCGGACGTTCGCCCACGGGAGCGGCGCCAGCGGTTGGGCCTCGGCCTGTTCAGGCGCCGCGAGCGCCTCCGGCCCGAGCACCGCGGCTGCCGCGAGCGCCAGCCCGCTGCGCTCGAGGAAATCGCGACGGTCAAGCGCCACAGCCCTGCCGGGATCGTAGCCCGCGAAAGCTCAGGCGAGGCTCGCGCCGCGGGTCTCGCGGCCGAACACGCCGGCGACGACGCCGCCGACGGCCATCACGATCGCGATGAACGTGAGCGACCACGTCGTGCTACCGGTTGCGTCGTTCAGGTGCCCGAAGATGTACGGGCCCGCGATCGCGGCGGCCTTGCCGACGCCCTCCATCAGGCCGAAGGCGCTCGAGCGCAGCCGCGTCGGGAATGTCTCGGAGGTGTACGGGTAGACCGCGCCCCACGCCCCGAGGTTGAAGAACCCGACGAAGAAGAGCGCCGTCACGTAGACGGCCTGCGTGTCCGCCGCGGCGAACGCGTAGGCGGAGACCCCGCCGAGCAGCAGGAACGCGGCCAGAGTCGGCTTGCGGCCGACTCGTTCCACGAGCCAGATCGCCGCCGCGTACCCCGGGAACTGCGAGAGCGCGCTCAGCGTCAGCAGCAGGTAGACGTCGACGTGAAAGGCCTTCTCGTCCTGCAGCACGAACGGCAGCCAGAGGAAGAGCCCGTAGTACGAGATGTTCAGCGCGATCCAGATCAGCGCCGTCGTGACCGCCCGCCCGCGCAGCTGCTCGGCGAAGAGGTCCCGCACCGACGACCGGGGCTCCTCGGGCGCAGCGAACTCCGCCGGCTCGACGGGCCGTCCGGTGATCTCGGTCAGCACCTCCGCGGCCTCGTCCGAGCGGCCCTGCCGCGCCAGGAAATACGGGCTCTCGGGCAGCGTCCTGCGCACGATGAACGCGAGGAAGGCCGGGAACGCTGCCGCGAGGAAGAGGTACCGCCAGCTCCAATCGCCGAAGCGGTCGAAGGTGGGCCCGAGGAAGACGTACGACAGCCCTGTCGCGACGAGCAGCCCGATCGGCCACCAGAAGTCGAGGAAGACGAGCAGCCGCCCGCGCCGCTGCGGCGGCAGGTACTCCGTCAGCATGGACGGGTCGACGACGAGCATCCCGCCCAGGCCCAGCCCCGCGAGGAAGCGGAAGGTCATCACCGACCACGGGCCCCACGCGAGCGCGGTCAGCGCGGTGAAGACGGCGTACCAGAGGATCGAGTACTGGAAGATCGCGCGCCTGCCGATCCGGTCCGCCGCGCGGCCGAGCGCGAGCGAGCCGCACAGCGACCCCGCCAGCGCCGCGCTGTTGACGAGCCCCTGCATCCGGCCGTCGAGCTGCCACAGCCCGGCGAAGATCGGGGCGACGAAGCCGACGAGCAGGATCTCCATCGCGACGAACGTCCAGGCGGCGCCCGTGACGAGGATCGCCTTGCGGTGGAACCGCGAGAGGCCGCCCTC
>JBKPHO010000073.1:0-24585 GCA_046729915.1 Actinomycetota bacterium
GCGCGAGCGCGAGGAGCGTCCGCCGCGCCGCGACGGCGAGCGCGGGCGCCGCGGCGGCGGCCGTGGACGCGGCGGCCGCGACCGGAACTGAGGTGAGCGAGCGAACAGGGGCGCCTGCCCTCGTCGAGGCGAGGCCGCAGGCGCTCCTGATCGCTGCGGTGCGCCTTGCCCTAGGGGTCGGTGGCCTCGTCGCGTCGACCGTGCGCGGCCTCGATCCAGGCCCCGCGACGGCGCTGTTCGCCTTCGGCGCCTTGATCCTGCTGCTCACGGTCTACGGAGGCGACAGGCGTCGGCGCTCCGCGCTCAAGTTCGGAGCGCCCGAGCCGATTCCGGCCGGCGCGAGGATCGAGAGCCGGGGCCGGGGCCTCGCGCGGGCGACCTACCCGAGCACGATCGGGTTGACCGCGCTGACGGCGTTCGCGCTCTGGCCGCAACCGGGCCTCGCCGCGCTGCTCGCCGGGATTCTCGGCGGCCTCGGCGTGATGTCCCTCGTCGGTGCCGCGCGCCTCGCCTCATGGGAGCGTTCGCGGCACCCGCGCATCCTCATCGACGGGGCGACCAGCCGCGTCTTCGAGGCGCGCGAGTGACGCACGACGTCATCGTCACCCTCGCAGTGCTGGGGGTCGCGGGCCAGGTGCTCGCGGCCCTCCTGCTGCTGGTCGGGATCGCCTGGCTCGCCGGCCTGCGCAGGCCCGGCGACGCCCTGCGCGCGGCACTGGAGGGCTACGAGCTCTGGCTCGTCTTCCTCGTGGCCGCGATTGCGACCGGCGGCAGCCTCTTCTTCTCGGAGATCGCCGGCTTCGTGCCGTGCGAGCTCTGCTGGTACCAGCGGATCTGTATGTACCCGCTCTCGATCATCACGCTGCTCGCGGCCCTCGCGAACGACCGGCGGGTCGCGCGCTACCTGCTGCCGCTGCCGCTGGTCGGCGCGGGTGTCTCGGTCTACCACCTGCTGGTTGAGAACGGCGTGATCGAGCAGGCGAAGTCCTGCCTGATCTCGGCGCCCGGCGGCTGCGCAACCAAGTGGATCAACGAGTTCGGCTACATCACGATCCCGACGCTGGCGCTGACAGGCTTCGCGCTCTGCTTCGCGTTCCTCCTGTTGGCCGCGGCGCCGCCGCCGTCGCGAGCTACCGTTAGCGCGTCATGACGAGCGGCAAGCAAGCGCGGCGCCAGCGGCAGGCGCAGGTGGCACGGCCTCCAGTCCGGAGCACGGAGGGGCGGAGAGCGTCGCCCGCGGTGCTCATCTCAGCGCTCGTCGGGCTGGTCGGGATCGCGGCAGTGGTCGTGGCGATCGTGGTCTTCGCGGGCGGCGGCTCCGGCTCGTCGTCGCCGGGCGGGTCGACGCTGCCCGACGCGAACGTGATCGCGCAGCAGTTCGCCGGCATCCCGCAGCAGGGGAACGTGCTCGGGAAGGCCTCTGCGCCCGCGACGATGGTCGAGTACATCGACCTCCAGTGCCCGATCTGCCGAGCGTTCGAGACGGACACGATGCCGTCGATCCTCCAGCGCTACGTCCGTACGGGGAAGCTGAAGGTCGAGGCGCGTCCGATCGCCTTCATCGGGCAGGACTCCGAGCGTGGCCGCCGGGGGATGATCGCCGCGGAGGAGCAGAACCGCGCGTTCAACTTCGCGCAGCTCCTCTACTTCAACCAGGGGGCGGAGAACAGCGGCTGGCTCGACGACTCGATGATCGCCTCGGCCGCGGCGAGCATCCCCGGTGTCAACGTGAAGGCGCTCCAGGACGCAATGAATTCCTCTGCCGTCGCCGACACGGAGCAGACCTACGACAGCCAGGCGGAGGCCGACCATGTCACCGGAACGCCGGCGATCTACGTCGGCAGGACCGGCGGCAAGCTCACAGCGGTGTCGCCCGGCCAGGCGCCCGACGTCGCGACGCTGAGCGCCGCGGTCGACAGCGCGCTGGGCCAGTAGCTAGTACCGCCCCAGCTCGCGCAGGCGCTCGTCGCTGATACCGAAGTGGTGCGCGATCTCGTGGACCACGACGTGCCTGATCCGGTCGCGCAGGACTTCAGGGTCGTGCCCGTACAGGCGCTCGAGCGGGCCGCGGTAGATCGAGATCTTGTCGGGCGGCGCGCCCGCGTAAGCGCTCGAGCGCTGCGTTAAGGGGACGCCCTCGTAGAGCCCGAGGAGCGGCTGCCCGTCCGGCGGCTCGTCCTCGACCACGATCGCGACGTTCGACATCGCTGCGCGCAGGTCCGGAGGCAGCCCGTCCATCGCGGCCTGCACGACATCCTCGAACGTTTCCTCCTGCTCGTGCTCCACGGGCCTGAGCCTACCGGTGCCCGAGTACGATCCCGGCGTGCAGCAGAAGTACATCCTCTCGGAGCTCGACTCGGGCGAGCGGGTGATCTCGGAACGGCTCGCGCACGTGCGCTCGGTGTCGATCGGGTTCTGGATCGGCGCCGGCTCGCGCGACGAGACCGACGCGAAGGCGGGCGTCTCGCACTTCCTCGAGCACCTGCTCTTCAAGGGCACCGCGAGCTACAGCGCCCAGCAGATCGCGGAGATCTTCGACGCCCTCGGCGGCGAGCTGAACGCGGCAACCTCGCGCGAGCACACCGTCGTCTACGCGCGGGTGCCGGACGACAAGCTCGAGGTGGCACTCGGCGTGATGGGGGAGATGGTCTTCGCGCCCGCCTTTGCCGAGCTGGACGCCGAGCGCGAAGTCGTGCTCGAGGAGATCGCGATGTACGAGGACCAGCCGCAGGAGCTCGTGCACGACCTGATCTCCGAGGCCACGTTCGGCAGGCACCCGCTCGGCCGGCCGGTGATCGGGCGCGCCGAGGTGGTCTCCAGCGTGTCGAGGCGGACGATCACGGCCTACCACCGCGCGATGTACGTGCCGGGGAACGTGGTCGTGGCGGCGGCGGGAAACCTCAAGCACGAGGAGTTCGAGCGGCTCCTGCTGAAGGCGCAGCGGCGCGCGGTGGACGCGGCCGGGAAGGGCCCGCGCGTCCGGCCGGCGCTGGTCAAGGCGCCGCCGCCGAGCCTCCGCTTCCAGCGCAAGGACACCGAGCAGTACCACATCTGCATGGCCGCGCCCGGCATCGCGCGCTCCGACCGGCGGCGCTTTGCAGCCTCGCTGCTGGACGGCATCCTCGGCGGCTCGGCCTCGTCGCGGCTCTTCCAGGAGATCCGCGAGAAGCGCGGGATGGCCTACGCGGTCTACAGCTTCGCCTCGCAGTACACCGACACGGGGCAGATCGGGGTCTACATCGGCACTCGCGAGGACAACGTCGACGCCTGCCTCGAGATCGCCAGCGCCGAGATCGCCGACATCGCGGCCGGCAACGTGCGGCCCGAAGAGCTCACGCGCGCGAAGGACAACCTGAAGGGCCGGATCATGCTCTCGATGGAGTCGACCTCGAACCGGATGAGCCGCCTCGGCAAGTCGCTGATCACCGATACGGAGTTGCTTTCGATCGAGCGCATCATGGCCGAGATCGACGCCGTCGAGCCCGAGGCGCTGGCCGAGCTGGCCGACATCCTGCTCTCGCCCGAGAAGCTCTCCGCGGCAGGGATCGGCCCGAGCGAGGAACGCTTCCTCGCCGCGATCGAGCGTGTGAACCCGGGGCTCGCGCGGGCCGCGTGAGAGTCGTCCTCTTCGGGCGCGGCGGCAAGGTCGGGAGGGTCCTTGCGCCCGCGCTGGAGGCGGCCGGGCACGAGCTCGTCGACCTGGCGGAGGCCGACGCGATGGTCGACTTCACCGCTCCCGAGGCGGTCGAGGGCAACGTGCGCTCGGCGCTCGAGCGGGGAATCCCGTGTGTCGTCGGAACGAGCGGCTGGGATCCCGAGCGGCTGGGCGCCCTCGCGGCCGAGCGGGGGCTGCAGCTCTTCGTCGCGCCGAACTTCGCGATCGGGGCGGTGGTGATGATGCGTCTCGCCGCGGAGGCCGCGCACTTTCTCCCTCGGGCCGAGATCGTGGAGCTGCACGCCGAGGCGAAGGAGGACGCGCCGTCCGGCACGGCAAAGGCGACTGCTGCCCTGCTGCCCGGCGAGCCGCCGATCCATTCGGTGCGGCTGCCCGGCCTCGTCGCTCACCAGGAGGTGCTCTTCGGCGACGAGGGCCAGCTGCTGACCATCCGCCACGACGCCTACTCCCGCGAGGCCTACGTGCCGGGCGTTCTGCTCGCGCTCGAGCGGCTGTCGAGCCTCCCGGCCGGGCTGACGATCGGGCTCGACGCGCTTCTTGCGTGAGCTGACGGTCGAGGAGGTACGTGAGCTGCTCGCCCGGCCGGACGAGATCCTCGCCGTCTGGCCGGCGGCGTCCGGCGAGCGGCTCGACGTGATTGTTCCGCGCCACTTGGAGCGTGCGGGCTTCCGCTTCGTCGCAGAGCACGACGAGAGCGGGCGGCTCGCCGGAATCGCGTACGGCTACGGCGGCGAAGCGGGACAGTGGTGGCACGACCTGGTCTCGGAGGCGATGGACGAGGCCGCGCGTGCGCACTGGCTTCGTCCTGGGCATTTCGAGTTCGTCGAGCTCGCGGTGCGCCCGGACCTGCGGCGCCGCGGTATCGGCAGGCGGCTGCACGACGCCCTCCTTACGGGGCTCGAAAGCCCGGCGGCCGTTCTGTCGACCGAGGTCGATAACGAGCCGGCCATCGGTCTGTATCTGGGCAGAGGCTGGGAAGTCGTCGTGCCGGAGATCGAGTTCGGCCCCGGCTATCCGCCATTCCTGGTGATGGGCAGGAACCTGCCGCTCTGACCGGAGGCCTCCGCTGGCGGGGGGAGCGCGTTTGCACTCATTTGTCCCACCCGCGGCACAGACACGCGACACCTTCCGCGGTAACGTCCCCACCAGGGGGTCGCGGGCGACCCCTTGGGGGTGGTTGGGGCTTGGCAGGGAGTCGGCCCGCGGCGGCGTAGAATGCCCCCGTGCTCGGCGAAGTCTTGACCGCGGTTGTGACGCCCTTCGACGCGTCCGGTGCGGTCGATTACGAGCGCTTTCGCGCCCTCTCCGCGCACCTCGTCGAGAACGGCTCCGATGGGCTCGTCGTCGCGGGCACCACCGGCGAGTCGCCCACGCTCTCCGACGACGAGCGGATCGACCTCGTCGCGGCCGCCGTCGACGCCGTCGGCGACCGCGCGACCGTCGTCGCCGGCACGGGCACGTACTCGACCGCGCACTCCGTCCACCTCACCGAGCGCGCACACGAGGCCGGGGCGCACGCCTCCCTCGTCGTCACGCCCTACTACAACAAGCCGCCGCCGCGCGGGATCGTCGAGCACTTCAAGGCCGTCGCCGCCGCCAGCGACCGCCCGATCGTCGTCTACAACATCCCCGGGCGCGTGGTGATCAACCTCGAGCCGGAAACGATCGCCGAGCTCGCAGAGATCCCGACCGTGCGCGCGGTCAAGCAGGCGAACCCCGACCTCGGCCAGGCGCGCCGCATCGTCGAGCTCGGCCTCGACCTGTACGCGGGCGACGACGACCTGGTCCTGCCCTTCGTGGAGCTCGGCGGCCTCGGCGGCGTCTGCGTCCACACGCACGTCGTCGGCCCACAGGTGAAGGAGATGATCATGCGCTTCCGCGAGGGTGACCTCGAAGGCGCGCGCCGTCTCGAGGAGGAGACCCGCCCCGCCCTCGAGATCCTCAAGGTGCAGACGAACCCGATCGCGATCAAGGCCGCGCTGAACCTGCTCGGCCACGAGGTCGGCGGCCTGCGCCTCCCGCTCGTCGAGGCGAACCAGGACGAGCTCGCGCAGATCCGCGGCTGCCTCGAGCGGCTGAAGCTGCTCGAGCCGGCCCGTGCCTAGCCGGCGACAGCGCTAGCAGGCTGCTCCGGCGCCGTCTCGGGCCCCTGCGCGAGCGCGAGGCCGATCGCGTCCAGCGAGCCCGAGAGGGCAGCGGCGACGTACCGCTGCAGCGCACGCGGACTCCGCAGGACGAGGAAGCCGGTCAGGGCGCTGTTCTCACGCCTCAGCGGGAGCGCGACGTACGCGGCGTCGCCGCCGAGCTCGTGCCCGCCAGCGGTCAGCAGCGCGTCCCGCGACTCGGCCTCGCGGACGAGCCAGCTCATCAGCACGCGCTCCGGCGGGCCCGCTCCGCGGCAGAGCTCGACCTGGCCGCCGAGGCCGTCCTCCTGCCAGCTCACGAGCGCGACCCACTCGCCGCGGGTCGCCGCCTCGAGCACGCGGCTGAGGCTCTCGAACACCCGCACCCGGTCCCCCGCAGCCAGCGCCGACCCGAGCGCGCGGGCGAGCCGGTTCGCCCGGAAGCGCACCCACCCCAGCAGGACGAGCCCCACGAAGGCGACCACGGTGCCTGCCACGACGAGCCACCGCTGGTCAAGCCCAACGCCGCCCAGGGTCGCGATCACCCCGGTCAACGCGAAAAGCTCCGGCCGTTCCTTCAGGTCGCGCGCGCCGCGCACCTGAGGGAGGCGGTACGGCGTGGACGCGCTGCGGAGCTGCTCCTGCTCCTCTTCGCTCAGCGCCGAGAATGGATCCTGCCCGCGCTGCACGGCGACGAACGCCTTCGCGACGGCAGGGTGGAACTGGGTGCCGATGTTGCGCTCGATCTCCTCGAGCGCCTCATTGCTGCCGAGGCCGGGCCGGTAGGGACGGTCGCTCGTCATCGCGTCGAAGCTGTCGGCAACCGCGAGGAAGTGCGCGGCGAACGGCTGGTCGTCCGAGGCGATGCCGTAGTAGCCGCGGCCGTCGAAGCGCTCGCGGTGGTACTCGACCGCGCGGGCCTCGTCGGCCGAGAGCTCGAAGCGGCGCAGCAGGCGCGCCGAGAGCCGCGGCGCGCGCCAGACGGCGCCCCACTCGTTCGGGGTGAGCTTGCCGGTCTTGCCGAGCACTGCCGCATCGACGGCGACCTTGCCCAGGTCGTGCAGCCGCGCCGCCCAGCGCAGGCGGTCGATGTCGGAGTAGGGGAAGCCGAGGGCGCGCGCGAGGCCGTCGACGAGGCCAGCGACGCGCTGCGAGTGGCGGTAGGTGTACGGGTCGCGCTCGTCGACGATGTTGGCGAAGGTCTCGAGCGCGTGCAGCGTCTCCTGCCGCGACCGGCGAACGCGGGCGTGGGCGCTGCTCACCGCGAGCGCGACCGGCACCACGGCGAGCACGTTCCACGGGTGGTCGAGCGCGAAGAGCGCCAGGATCGCGCCGAGCCCGGCCTCGGCCGCGGCGGCGGCGAAGTCCGGCCGGAGCACCTCGAGCCCGCCGACGACCTGGAGCAGCCCGCGCGAGACCAGCAGATACACGAGCGCGAGCACGGTGAGCGGCACGAGTTCGTCCGGCAGCGAGAGGTGGCCCGTGCGACCCCCGGCGAGCGCGAAGGCGTAGCCCGCCGCCAACGCAGCGAGCGCGCAGGCGGAGGCCTGGAAGGCCGCGTGGTGCCAGGTTCCGCGGACGAGGCGCGCGAGCAGCGCCGCCGCGCCGGCCACGAGCGCGCCGCGCCAGGGGCCGAGGACGATCACGGCGGCCAAGTCGACTCCCGAGGCAACCCGGAAGACGCCAGGCCCTACCGGCTCACGCACGCGCGTGCTCTCCGGCTCCTCGAGCAGCTCCGCGGCGAGGGCTGCGGCGCCGAGCAGGGCGACCGCCGTCAGCGGGCGCTGAGCCGCCGCGACCGCGCCGGCCACGGTGACGCCGAGACCGGCCGCCGCGGTCGCGTAGGCAAGCGCTGAGAGCCGCATGGAGCGTGTATCGGGCCCAACCGCGGATCGGCTTAGTCACGTTCACGCTCTAGACTGCGACGATGCCCGGAAGCACCCGAATCATCCCGCTCGGCGGACTCGGCGAGGTCGGCAAGAACATGACCGTGCTCGAGGCCGACGGCGAGGCCATCGTGATCGATGCAGGCCTCGCGTTCCCGCGCGACGAGCACCTCGGCGTCGACCTGATCCTGCCCGACTTCTCGTACCTGGTCGACCGCGAGCGGCCGGTACGCGCGGTGCTGCTCACGCACGGCCACGAGGACCACGTCGGCGCGCTCCCGTACCTGCTCCGCGAGGCACGCGTGCAGGAGGTCTGGGCCACCCGCCTGACGCTCGGCCTGATCAAGTCGAAGCTCGACGAGCACGGACTGTTGCGCTCGGTGGAGCTGCGTGAGTCGGATCCAGACGGCGGGCCCGTGCAGCTGGGGCCGTTCCGCGCCGAGTTCGTCCGGGTCGCGCATTCGATCCCCGACTCGGTCGCGATCGTCGTCGACAGCCCGGGCGGGCGCATCCTCCACACCGGGGACTACAAGATCGACCACACCCCGGTGGACGGCCTGCGCACCGACGTCGGACGGCTGGCCGAGATCGGCAACCGCGGCGTCGACCTCTTCCTGGGCGACTCGACGAACGCGGAGCGGCCCGGTGTGACCGGCTCGGAGCGGCTCGTCGGCGAGGCCTTCCGCCAGCTGATCCCGCCCCGTACCGGCCGCATCCTCGTCGCCTCGTTCGCCTCCAACGTCCACCGGATGCAGCAGGCGATCGACGTCGCCGTCGACGTCGGTCGCAAGGTTTGCGTGGTCGGCCGCTCGATGCGCAAGAACGTGAACATCGCCCGGAACCTCGGCTACATCGAGGTGCCGGAGGAGACGCTGATCCGGCCGAACGAGCTGGAGGAGTATGCGCCCGGCGAGGTGCTGATCCTCTGCACCGGAAGCCAGGGCGAGCCGCTCTCGGCCCTCGTGCGGATCGCCTACAACGACCACCCGGCGGTGCGGGTCGAGGCCGGCGACACGGTGATCATCTCGGCCAAGCCGGTGCCCGGGAACGAGCTGCGCGTCCACGACGCGATCAACCAGCTGGCCAAGAACGGCGCCGAGGTGCTGCACCAGGAGATCGCGCCGGTGCACGTCTCCGGCCACGGCCATGCGGAGGAGCTGCGGACGATGCTCGGCCTCGTGCGGCCGAAGTCGGTGATGCCGGTGCACGGCGAGTTCCGCATGCTGGCCGCGCACGCGCGGCTGGCGGCGGAGAGCGGCGTCCCCGAGAACCGCATCGTGCTCGCCGAGAACGGCTCGGTCGTGGAGCTGGACGAGTCGGGCGCCTACCTCACCGGCCGCGTCGAGAGCGGCGTCACCTTCGTCGACGGGCTCGGCGTGGGGGACGTCCAGGACGTGGCGCTGCGCGACCGGCGGCACCTCTCCGAGGACGGCGTGTTGATCGTCGTCGCCACGCTGGCCGGCCAGAACGGCTCGGTCGCCGGCCGGCCGGAGCTGATCGCGCGCGGGTTCGCCGAGCCCGGCGAGCCGCTGCTGGAGGAGATGCGGAGTGAAGCCCAGCGCGTTCTCGACGAGCTCGTGAAGGACAACGTGACCGAGATCAAGCTCCTTCAGGAGCACCTGCACGACGGGCTCGGCCAGCTGATCTACGACCGGACCGGTCGACGGCCCATGATCCTTCCAGTAGTAGTAGAGGTATGAGCACTCTTCGCGCAGAGCCCGGCTGGGCGGACGTGCTGCTCGACAGCGCCGCCGACCCGGAGACCGCCGAGCGGCTGATCCGGCAGCTCAACGCGGCCGCGGTCGCGTCGCTCGCGTTCTGCCGGCTGCTCGAGCGCTGGGGCCGCGGGGACGCGGCGCCCTCGACTCCGGGAGCGCGCCAGGCGGCGCTGCGGCGGGCGGCAGACCGCGCGGAGACCGCGCTTGCCGGTCTCGAGCGGCCGCTCGGCCGGTATCTGCTCGAGCTCGAGCCCGATCGCGCCGAGGGCCGCTCGTGGTACGGCGCGCCCGGCGCGGGCGAGCTGATCGAGTGGGCGCCGGTGCTCAACCGCGCGGGCGTCCGCTGCTCCTCGGTGCGGGTGGCGCAGGCCTACCTCGAGCTCGCCGTCTTCCTGCGGGCGCTGGCAGGGCTGGACGACGCGGCGAGGATCCGCTCGACCCCGGACCGCTCGGCGCTCTGGGCCGGGCTCTTCGACCTGCGCGAGAACCTGCTCGGCCGGGCGGTCGAGGACCTGCGCGCGCTTGCCGCGTAGGCGTCGCCTGGCGATGCCGACATCAGGACGCGCGGGTTTCCCGCGCGGCCGTCTGAAATGACCGGTCGACACGTAGGAGGAAAATCGCGAGCGCAGTGAGGCTCACGATTGTCGGGTCTGTCAATCTCGACCTCGTGGCGCGCAGCGAGCGGCTCCCGAGGCCCGGGGAGACGCTGACCGACGCCACCTTCGCGCGCTACCCAGGCGGGAAGGGTGCGAACCAGGCCGTGGCGGCGGCGCGGCTGGGCGCTCGGGTGCGGTTCATCGGCGCCGTCGGCGACGACAGCTTCGCTGAGGAAGCGCTCGCGGGGCTGCACGAGGCGGGCGTCGAGACCGTTCTCGAGCGCGGCGGCCAGACCGGCGTGGCGCTGATCCTCGTCGACGACGAGGGCGAGAACGTGATCGTGGTCGCCCCGGGCGCGAACGCCGAGCTGCGCGACCCGCAGGCCTCGGGTGCGGTGCTGTGCCAGCTCGAGATCCCCGTCGAGGCCGTCACCGCCGCCGCCGCGCGCGCGGAGCGCTTCTTCCTCAACGCGGCCCCGGCGAAGCCCGTTCCGGCGGAGCTCGTCCGTGCGGCCGAGCTGGTCGTGGTCAACGGCTACGAGCTCGAGGCGCTGCCCGAGACGCCTCGCTTGGCCGCGCTGACGCTGGGCGAGGAGGGCGCCGTGCTGCTCGAGCGCGGGGAGGAGGTCGCGCGCGCGGCCGCCCCGCGTATCGACGCTCTGGACGGCACTGCGGCCGGCGATGCCTTCACCGCCTGCCTGGTCGTCTCGCTGCTCGAGGAGCGAGATCCCGAGCAGGCGCTCCGCCGCGCGTGCGCCGCCGGCGCGGTGGCCGCGTCCCGCGCGGGCGCGCAGCCGTCGCTCCCGACGGCAGACGAGGTCGACGCGCTCCTGACCTCCTGAGCGGCGTGATCTGTCATAGATACGCGCCCATAACCAGAAAGGAGGGGGCATGTCCTTCGGCCCGGTTCGAAGGCTCGCGCTCCTTGCCGCCCTTTCGCTGGCAGGCGCCGCGTTTGCCTCGACGGCGAGCGCGGGAACGTACGTCGTCCTCTACAAGGAGCAAGCGGTGGGGGACGGAGCCGCCACGACCATCCAGCGGGCAGGCGGGACGCTCGTAGCGAGCTATCCCCAGATCGGTGTCGTCATCGCCCGATCCGATTCCGCCTCGTTCCGAGGCAACCTCGTCGGAGACAACCACGTCGCAGGGGTCGCCTCGACCGAACGGTTCGGGTCCGCGCTTCCAGGCTCGGCCCTCGAGGCCACCGGTCCGCCGCTCGGCGACCTGCTGAACATCCCCGTCGACGACTCGACCGAGCCGCTCTTCCCGCTGCAATGGGACATGCGGCAGATCCACACGCCCGAGGCGCACGCGATTACCGGCGGCAGCCCTGACGTGCTCGCCGCCGACCTCGATACCGGCCTTGACTTCACGCATCCGGACCTCGCGCCGAACTACGACGCGGCGGACAGCGCCGACTGCTCGAGCGGAGCGCCGGCGCCGCTGCTGCCCGGGAACGACGTCTTCGGTCACGGAACCCACACCGCCGGGACGATCGCCGCCGCCCAGAACGGGATCGGGATCATCGGCGTCGCCCCGAAGGTGCGGATCGCCGGGATCAAGACCTCGAACGACGACGGTTTCTTCTTCCCGGAGATGGTCGTCTGCGCCTTCATGTGGGCGGGCACGCACGGGGTCGACGTGACGAACAACAGCTACTTCGCCGACCCGTGGCTCTTCAACTGCCGCAACGACCCGGAGCAGCGGGCGATCTGGATCGCCGAGCAGCGCGCGATCCGCTTCGCGATGAGGAACGGTGTTGCCGTGGTGGCCGCCGCCGGCAACTTCGCAGATGACCTCGCGCACCCGACGCGCGACATCATCAGCCCCGATACCGGCCCGGGCGAGGACCGCGCGATCACGAACGCCTGCGCGGTCGTCCCGGTGGAGGTGCCGGGCGTCGTCGGGGTCAGCGCGGACGGCAACCGCGGGATCAGGTCGTTCTACTCGAGCTACGGGGTAGGCGTGATCTCGGTGACGGCGCCGGGCGGCGACTCGATCCTCCAGCGGACCGCCGAGGCCCCGAACGGCCGCGTCCTCTCGACCGTCCCGGGCGGGGGCTGGGCCTACGCCCAGGGGACGTCGATGGCGACGCCGCACGTGACCGGCGTGGCGGCGCTGATCGAGAGCCAATACGGACCGCTGACACCGGGGCGGGTGGCAACGATGCTGGCGCAGAGTGCCGACCCGATCGCGTGCCCCGACGCAGCGACGCTGGCCCTCTACGCGCCGTTTCCGCAGGAATCGAACGGGGAGCCGGTCAGCTGCCAGGGAGGCAGTGGCCACAACTCGTGGTACGGCAAGGGTCAGGTGAACGCCCTGAGCGCGGTCACGCGCGGCGGGTAACGCGACCCGAGACACGCTCCGCAGTGGGGCCGGCACGCGCCGGCCCACCGGCCCACCGATGACGAGACCGACGCCCATCCTGCTCGACTGCGATCCGGGCCACGACGACGCGATCGCGCTCCTGCTCGCGCTCGGCAGCCCGGAGGTCGAACTTCGCGGGGTCACCACCGTCGCGGGCAACCAGACGCTCGAGAAGACGACGGCGAACGCGATCCGCGTGCTCGAGCTGGCAGGACGGGGCGACGTGCCCGTCGCCGCGGGCTCGCCGAGGCCGCTCGTGCGCGAGCTTCACGTCGCGTCGAACGTCCACGGCGAGACCGGCCTCGACGGGCCGGACCTGCCGCCCGCGCAGGCGGAAGCGTCCGGGCAGCACGCGGTCGACTTCCTCGCGGAGCGCCTCGAGGGCGCCACCGTCGTCGCCACCGGCCCGCTCACGAACGTCGCGCTGCTGCTGGCGCGCTACCCGGAGGCGCGGCCGGAGCGGATCGTGCTGATGGGCGGCGCGATCGCGGAGGGAAACGTCACGCCGGCGGCCGAGTTCAACATCTGGGCCGATCCGGAGGCCGCCGCGCGGGTCTTCGGGAGCGGCCTCGACGTGACGATGGTCGGGCTCGACGTGACGCACCGCGCGCTCGTCACGCCCGGGCACGCCCAGGACCTGCGCCGGGCCGGACGGATCGGCAAGACCGTCGCGGAGCTGCTCGACTTCTACGGCGTCTTCCACCGCGAGGTCTACGGGTTCGACGGCTCGCCAGTGCACGACGCGGTCGCGGTGGCCCACGTGATCGACCCGGCGCTGCTCGAGCTCGAGCGGCTGAACGCGCGCGTCGACTGCGAGTCCGCGCTCTGCCGCGGTCGCACGGTCGTCGACGTCTGGCGGCGAACCGGCCTCGAGCCCAACGCCCACGTCGCGGTGGGAATCGACTCCGAGCGCTTCCTGGCGCTGTTGCTCGAGCGCCTCTCCCGGCTAGGCTAGAGAGGTGACTCTCGCCTCGATCTGGCCCTTCCTGATCCCGTTCATCATCCTCGCCGGACTGCTCGTCCTGCTGCTGGCGCTGAACCTGCTCGCGCGCGTGCAGGGAGGCCGCTACGTCCGCCCGATCGCCATGACGATGATGAAGGTGCCCTTCCTCAAGCGCTGGCTGCAGAAGGCCTCGCGCTCGAACCTCGAACGTAAGAACCCGGAGCTCGCGAGCGCGATGGCGAAGCTCGAGCGCAGCGGCGTCCAGAACGACCCGCAGCGCGCCCAGGCCGCGCTCTCGCGCCTCTCGGCGGCCGAGCGTCGCGCGTGGCTCGAGGCCGCGGGCGAGGAGGGCGCGATACCGGAGCCGATGAACCGGCAGCAGCGCCGCCAGGCGCAAAAGCTGAAGAAGCGCCGCTAAGCAGGGGAAGCCACAGGGCGCGTCGAAGCTGGCGCGACATGGCGCGCCGTCGGAAAAGACGCACCCTGAAGCCGCGCATGCCCTCACGCGCGAGGCGCAAGAAGCGCGGTCGCAAGAAGGCTCAGGGACAGGGACACCAGCATCCCGAGCTGATCGGGCTCGGCCTCGTCGCGCTGGGCGCCTTCCTCGCCTCGGTGGTGTGGGCCGGCTGGAACGGCGGCTACGTCGGCGGGTGGATCGCCGACGGGCTCCAGGCGCTGATCGGCGCCGGGACGCTCGCGCTCCCGGCCGTGCTGGTCGTCGTCGGGGCGCTGATGGTCGCGCGCAGCGATCTCGTCGACGTGCGGCCGTTCCGCACCGGGCTCGTGGTCCTCTTCTGCGGGCTGATGATCACGCTCGGCAAGGACCAGGGCGGCTACCTCGGCACGCTCCTCGACGGCGGCCTCGGACTCGCCATCGGCCAGACCGGTGTCGCGATCGCGGGAATCCTCACGCTGCTCGTCGGCGCTCTGCTCGTCAGCGGCGCGTCGATCGGCGCGCTCCTGCGCGACTCCACCGTCCGGTCGCGCGAAGCATGGTCGCGCCGGCGCGAGCGGCGACGCGCAGCACCCGTGCCGAGGCTGCAGGTGATCGAGGGCGCGGCACCTGTCTCACCCAGGCAGCCGCTCGGGCCGCCGGTCGACGTCGTCGCCGAGTTCCCGGAGCTCGTCTCCGAGGCCGAGCCGACGCCACTGCACGTGGCGGACGAGACCGAGCCCGACCCCGGGCCCGACCAGGACAGCCTCTTCGACGTCACCTCCGAGAGGACTGCGGAGTACCGCCTCCCGGACCGTTCGCTGCTCCGCTCCTCGGCACCCGGCGCCGGCCCCGACCGCGACCACTCGGCGCGCGTCGCCGAGGCGCTCGTCCAGACGCTCGCCAACTTTGGCGTGGACGCGACGGTGATCGGCCAGATCTCGGGCCCGCGCGTCACGCGCTACGAGCTGCAGCTCGCCCCCGGCACGAAAGTCTCGAAGGTCGCCGGCCTGAAGGACGACCTCTCCTACGCGCTCGCCACGACGGAGATCCGCATCCTTGCGCCGATCCCGGGCAAGCAGGCGGTCGGTGTCGAGCTTCCGAACACGAGCCCGAACCTCGTCACCCTCGGGGACATCTACGACGACCTGCCGGCGACCTCGAGCCCGCTCTCGGTCTGGCTGGGCAAGGACATCTCCGGGCAGGCCGTCTGGACCGACCTGGCGCGGATGCCGCACATCCTGATCGCGGGCACAACGGGCTCCGGGAAGTCGGGCTGCATCAACACGATCCTCACCTCGGTGCTCTTGCGCTCTACGCCGGACGACGTGCGCATGATCCTGATCGACCCGAAGCGGATCGAGCTCGGCTATTACGAGTCGATCCCGCACCTGCTGACGCCCGTCGTCTCGAGCCCGAAGGAGGCCGCCGCGGTGCTTCGCAACGTGGTCGCCGAGATGGAGCGCCGGTACGAGCGCCTCTCGGTCGTGCGGGCGCGCAACCTGCCCGAGGCCAACCGTGCCCTCCGGTCGCGGGGCGAGCCGACGCTGCCCTACCTGCTGGTGGTGATCGACGAGCTCGCCGACCTGATGATGATCTCGCCGCAGGAGGTCGAGGACGCCGTCATCCGGCTCGCCCAGAAGAGCCGAGCCGTCGGGATCCACCTCGTCCTGGCCACGCAGCGGCCGTCGGTCGACGTGATCACGGGGATGATCAAGGCCAACGTTCCCAGCCGGATCGCCTTCGCCGTCTCGAGCCAGACCGACTCGCGCGTGATCCTCGACCAGGCCGGCGCCGAGAGCCTGCTCGGCCAGGGCGACATGCTCTTCAAGCCGCTCGGCACCTCACGCCTGCAGCGCCTGCAGGGAGCCTTCGTGACCGAGGAGGAGATCGCGCTGATCGTCGAGCAGTGCCGCGCGCAGCGCGACCAGGAGCTCGACGAGTCGCTGCTCGAGGCGCCCGAGGCTCTGGCCGACGCCGAAGGCGAGGACGGCGACTTCGATCCCGACGAGGACCCCCTGCTGGACAAGGCGATCGAGGTCGTCGTACAGACGCAGACCGCGTCCGTCTCGCTCCTCCAGCGGCGCCTGCGCGTCGGCTACACACGCGCGGGGCGCCTGATCGACATGCTGGAGCGCCGCGGCATCATCTCGGGGTACGAGGGCTCGAAACCCCGCCGTGTGCTCGTGGCGGAGGCGGAAATCGAGCGGATTCAGGGCTAACTAAAGCCGAAAAGCGCCGTCTAACCTCTTGCCGCACCTGGGGTCGCGGCTTAGCATCCTCTGAGCACATTCTCTGTGCATTCCAACCCGGGAGGGATGATTGTGAAACGAAACACGTGGATGACGCTTGCGGTCGCAGCGATCGTGGGCGTCCTCGCCGTGGCTATCGCGGCAGCTGCCGGCGTCGGCCGCGCGGCGCCTGCCAAACAGCAGGCCGCACCCAAGGTCGCCGTCGTCACCGACATCGGCGGCATCAATGACAAGGGCTTCAACCACCTCGCCTACGTCGGCTTGCAGCGCGCGAAGAAGCAGCTCAAGGTCGCCGGGCGCGTCTACATCACGGACTCGGCGAGCCAGCGGAAACCGAACCTGATCTCCGCTGCCCAGAGCAACGGCCTGGTCTTCGGCACTGGCTTCCTGATGTTCGACTCGATCGGCTCGGTCGCGAAGGCGTTCCCGACGAAGAAGTTCGCGGGGATCGACATTCCGGTCGAGGCCGTCCCGGAGAACTCGGGCTCGAACATCCCCAACCTCCGCGGCCTCGTCTTCAAGGAGCAGGAGGCCGGCTACCTCGTCGGCTACATCGCGGGCCTCCAGATCAAGCGCCATCCGTACAAGGGCAAGCAGCGCGTGGCTGCAGTTGGCGCGAACAAGGTGCCTGCAATCGTCCGCTTCCTGGCGGGCTACCGCGCGGGCGCGAAGAAGGCCAACAAGAACGTGAAGGTCGACCTGGTCTACGCAAACGACCCCACGTTCGCAGATCAGGCGAAGTGCAAGGAGACGACGCTCAACGAGATCGCCAAGGGCGCGGGCATCGTCTTCGAGGCGGCGGGGCAGTGCGGCCTGGGCGGCCTCAACGCTGCCAAGCAGAAGAAGATCTGGGGCATCGGCGTCGATGCGGACCAGTCCTTCCTGGGCAAGCACATCCTGACGAGCGCGACGAAGAAGGTCGACGTCGCGGTCTACAAGACGATCCAGGCCTACAAGAAGAACCCGAAGGGGTTCAAGGGCGGCAAGGACGTCACCTTCAGCGTCAAGAACGGCGGCGTCGGCTACGGCAAGCTGAGCTCGAAGCTCTCGAAGGCCGACCGCACGTTCCTCACCAAGAAGGCCGAGGCGATCAGGAAGCTCATCGCGAGCGGCAAGATCGTCCCGCCCACGAAGTAGCTCCTCGAGAACGGTTCCTAGGGGGCGGGCTCTGGCCCGCCCCCTAGGATTACCCCCGCATGGTGGACGACCGGCAGCCCGTCCTCGAGCTCCGCGGCATCACGAAGCGGTTCCCGGGCGTCCTCGCCAACGACCACATCGACTTCGACCTCGGCCGCAACGAGGTGCACGCCCTGCTCGGCGAGAACGGCGCGGGCAAGTCCACGCTGATGAACGTCCTGTACGGGCTCTACACCCCGGACGAGGGCGAGATCCGGATCAAGGGCGAGCCGTTGCGGATGCGCTCGCCGAAGGACGCGATCGACCACGGGATCGGGATGGTGCACCAGCACTTCATGCTCATCCCGGTGATGACGGTTGCGGAGAACATCGTGCTCGCAAACGAGCCGCGCCACGCGGGGGTGCTGCTCGACTACGACGCGGCCCGAAAACGGGTCGCCGACCTCTCCAGGACGTTCAACTTCCGCATCGACCCTGACGCGCGCGTGGACGGGATCACGGTCGGGCAGCAGCAGCGCGTCGAGATCCTGAAGGCGCTCTACCGCTCAGCGGACATCCTGATCCTCGACGAGCCGACGGGCGTCCTGACGCCGCAGGAAGCGGAGGAGCTGTTCGAGATCCTGCGCACCCTCGTGCGCGAAGGGATGTCGATCATCTTCATCAGTCACAAGCTCGGCGAGGTTCTCGAGATCGCCGACCGGATCACCGTGCTGCGCCGGGGCAAGGTGGTCCAGACGGTGGCGCGCGAGGGCGCCACCGAGGAAGGGCTCGCGCGGATGATGGTCGGGCGCGAGGTGCTGCTGCGCGTCGAGAAGGGCGCGGCCGCGCCGGGGGAGCCCGCGCTCCGCGTGGAAGACCTGCGCGTCCTTGATGACCGGCACCTCGAGGCTGTGCGCGGTGTCTCTTTCGAGGTCCGCCGCGGCGAGATCGTGGGCGTCGCCGGTGTCGACGGAAACGGCCAGTCGGAGCTGATCGAGGCGCTGACCGGCCTCAGGCATGCCTTCGCCGGGCGGGTCCTGCTCGGCGATCGGGATGTCACGGGAGCTCACGTAGGCAGGATCCTCGACCTCGGCCTCGGACACATTCCCGAGGACCGTCAGCGGCGCGGCCTGATCCTGGACTTCACGCTGGCGGAGAACCTCGCCCTCCACGACTTCGACAAGCGGCCCAGCTCGCGCTGGGGCTGGCTCTTCCCGCAGCGGATGATCCGCTGGGCCCAGGGGTTGCTGCGGCAGTTCGACGTCCGCGGCGGGGGCCCGCAGACGAGGGCGTCCGCGCTCTCGGGGGGCAACCAGCAGAAGGTCGTGCTCGCACGCGAGATCGCCCGCGACCCGAAGCTCCTGATCGCCGCGCAGCCGACGCGGGGGCTGGACGTCGGGGCGATCGAGTTCGTCCACCGGCGGCTCGTCGAGGCCCGCGACGGAGGCGAGGCAGTGCTGCTCGTCTCGCTCGAGCTGGACGAGATCCTATCCCTGGCGGACCGGATCCTCGTCATGTACGAGGGCCGGATCGTCGCGGAGCACGCGCCAGACGTGACCGAGGAGGAGCTCGGCATCGAGATGACCGGTGGCCGGCTGAAGGAGACTGCCGCGTGACGGAGGCGGCGAAGCCACCTCCGCCGGCGTCCTCGCCGGAGACGATTCCCAGCGTCGCGGCGCGGCTCGCCTTCTACCAGCGTGCCGGCGGGATCATCACGCCCCTCCTGACCGCGGTCATCGCGTTCTTCATCGGCGGGCTCGTGATCCTCGTCACGACGCACAAGAACCCACTCTCGACGTACCGCGCGATCTTCGACGGAACCGGGCTCAACTGGTTCTTCCACGTCGGCTCGAACTCGATCGGCATCCCGTTCACGGACTCGCAGGTGTGGTTTCCGTGGGACACCGGCTCGCTGGCGGCGCTCAACCTCCAGCAGACGCTGATCGTCGTGACGCAGCTGATCCTGACGGGGCTCGCAGTCGCGTTCGCGTTCCGGTGCGGGCTGTTCAACATCGGCGGCAACGGCCAGTACACGGTCGGCGCGATCACCGCGGTCCAGTTCGGGATCTGGTTCAGCGGCCTGCCGGGGCCCGTGCACGTGATCCTGGCGATGGCGGTCGCGACGCTTGCCGGTGGCGTCTGGGCCGGGATCGCGGGGTTGCTGAAGGCGACCGTCGGCGCGCACGAGGTAATCACGACGATCATGCTCAACTGGATCGCGCTCTGGATCGCCAGCTACCTCGTCGGCTTCGGCGGCCCGATGCAGGACCCGCGGCAGATCTCGGCGCCGGTCACGCGGCAGATCTCGGAGAGCGCGAAGCTGCACGTCTTCTGGGGTAACCCGCTGCTCCAGGGGCTCCACATCGGGTTCCTGATCGCGATCGCCGCCCTGTTCGTCTACTGGATCACGCTCAACCGCACGACGCTCGGCTACGAGGTGAAAGCGGTCGGCTTCAACCCCGAGGCCGCGCGCTACGGGGGCATCAGCGTCGCGCGCAACTACTTCTTGGCGATGGCGATCTCAGGCGCGTTCGCCGGGCTCGCGGGCTCGCTCGACATCCTCGGCTGGGAGTTCAACCTCGACCTGACGGAGGTGCAGACGGTCCAGATCGGCTTCATCGGCATCGCCGTCGCCCTGCTCGGGCGCAGCACCGCGGTCGGGGTGTTCCTGTCGGCGGTCCTCTTCGGGGCGCTGCTGACCGGGACGTCCACGCGCAACCTCGACCCGACGATCTTCCAGCCCGAGCTGGCGGGCAACCTCACCAGAATCATCCAGGGGCTCGTCGTCCTGTTCGTCGGTGCCGACCTGCTGATCCTCTTCCTCTGGCAGGCGCGCCGAAAGCTTCCGTTCGCGAGGAAGGCGACCCAGGAATGATCGCGGGGGCCGAGCAGTTCCAGCGCACCGTGCTGGCTCGCGTGTCTCCCACGCGGGCGTTCGGCATCGCGGGGGTCGTGCTCGGGGTAATCGCCTTCTGGCTCGCGCTCCCGCCGGTGGCCGTGCGAAGCGCACCGCTGCCGGTGGCGCTCGGCCTGCTGGCGGCCCTGGCAGGGGTCTACGTGTTCGTACGCGGCGAAAAGCGCCTCGGGAGCGGCGCGGTGGTCGCCGGGGTCGTCGGGATCGTCGGAGCGCTCGTGACGATGCAGGCGACGACGTCGAACCTGCAGGACGTCTTCGTCTGGTCGACGCTCGTCGCGGCGACCCTCCGCTTCGCGACGCCGCTCACGTTCGCCGCGATCGGCGGCATGTTCTCCGAGCGCAGCGGCGTCGTGAACATCGGCCTCGAGGGGATGATGCTGATGGGCGCCTTCTTCGGCGCGTACGGAGCCGACAAGACCGGGAGCTGGGTCGGCGGCCTCGCGCTCGGCATCGTCGCCGGCGGCGCGCTGGCGCTCGTTCACGCCGTCTTCTCGATCCACCTGCGCGCCGACCAGATCGTCAGCGGGACGGCGGTCAACTTCCTCGCGCTCGGGATCACCGGCTATGTCTACAACGACGTCTACGGCAACAACGGGACGCCGAACGACCTGCCCGCGGTCCCGGACGTGAACATCGGGTTCCTGAAGTCGATCCCGCCGCAGGATCTCGGCAATTTCCTCGACGGCGCCTTCGGCTCGCTCAACCTGATGATCTGGATCGCGCTGGCCCTACTGCCCGTGGCCTACGTGGTGATGTTCAGGACCCCGATCGGGCTGCGGATCCGGTCGGTCGGAGAGCACCCACGGGCGGCCGACACGGTCGGAATCTCGGTCTACGGCGTCCGCTACGCATCGGTGACGCTCTCGGGGATGCTGGCGGCGATGGGAGGCGTCTTCCTGTCGATCGGCTTCGTCAACTCGTTCACGGAGAACATGACCGCGGGCCGTGGCTTCATCGCGCTCGCTGCGCTCATCTTCGGCGGCTGGCGGCCCTTCGGCGCCTTCGCCGCGTGCGTTCTGTTCGGCTTCTCGAGCGCGCTCGCCGCACGGCTCCCCGACCTCTCGGCCTCGGAGTCCGCCGCCTGGCCGGTCTTGTTCCAGACCCTGCCGTACGTGCTGACCCTGATCGCCGTTGCCGGGATCATCGGCCGGTCGATCGCGCCCGCTGCCATTGGACGGCCTTACCAGAAGCAGTAGCGCTCGGGCGCGGAACGACGCGGCGCGGGGCTCGATCCTTGTCGCGCTGCTCGGGCTCGCGATCCCGGTGGTCGCCTTCGCGGCCGCGCGGAGGCTGGACCAGGTCTCGCTGCTCCAGGCGACCACCGCGACGTGCGGGTCGGCCGTGCTGGGGCTCGCGGCGGTGCTCCTGGCGCGCCGCGGTCTGCGCAACATCGAGCGGACTATCGGCCGGCTGGGAGGCGAGGGAACGGCCCGGGTAGGCCGGTTGCTGGGGCTGATCTCGCTCTGCGTAGGGCTGACCGCCGGGCTCGCGCTCGGTGTCTATGCCCTGCTGAACTTCTTCGGTTGATCGGCTGCCTCAGGCGGGTCCGCGGGTCGGCTTCAGGGCTTCTACAATCGAACCGCTCCCGTGTTCGAGATCGGTAACAGCCTGCGCGAGGCGCGCGTCCGCCAGCAGCTCGAGCTGAGCGAGGTCGAGCTGGCCACGAAGATCCGGTCCCGCTACCTGCGGGCGCTGGAGGAGGAGAACTTCGAGACCCTCCCGGCGCAGACCTACGTCAAGGGCTTCCTGCGCACCTACGCGGACTACCTCGGCCTCGACGGACAGCTCTACGTCGATGAGTTCAACTCCCGCTTCGGGGACGGCGAGGAGCCGTACGAACCGGTGGTCGCGCGCCGAACCCCGCAGGTCGGCAGGCACCACCGGCGGCTCGAGCGGCGCTGGGTTGCGTTCGCGCTCGCCGGCATCGCTGCGGTCGTCGTGTTCGTGATCGCGGCCTGGAGGTTCGGGGGCAACAACAACGAGCAGATCCCGAACCTCGGCGCGACCACCCCGACCACGACCAGGAAGGCACCGAAGCCGGCCGTGGCCACCCCGGTCAAGCCCGCCAAACCCAAGCCCGTGACCTTCCGCCTGTACATGCGGGCCGACCACGGCAACTGCTGGATGGACGTCCGCAACTGGTCGTCGAGCGGTCGCAGCCGCTTCACCGGCACGGTGGAGCTCGGTCAGGCGCAGTTCTTCATCGCGCGGCGGCTCTGGATCAACTTCGGCGCCCCGGCCAACCTGTCGATCGTCTTCAAGCGCAAGCTCGTCCACATCACACGCGGCGGCGCCTACCTGTTCACGCCGCAAGGCTTCTCGCGGGCCGCTTGAGCCGCCCGCGCGGCTTCGTCGTCGTCACCGGCAGCGAGCTCGTCCGCGGCGATCGCAGCGACCGCAACGGGCCGTTCCTCGCCGCGGAGCTGATGCGGCTGGGGCTGGAGCCCGCGCGGATCGCGATCGTGGGGGACGAGCCGTCCGAGCTGGAGGCTGCGCTGCGGGAGGGGCTCGAGGCCGACCTCTGCCTCGTCTCCGGCGGCCTCGGGCCGACGCACGACGACCGGACCGTGGAGCTGGTCGCACGCGCTGCGGGACGCGAGCTCGTTGTCGACGGGTCGCTCGAGCGCGAGATCGAGTCGATCTCGAGGTCGATCGCGGAGCGGCTGAGACGGCCCTATGCCGACTTCGCCGAGGGCGTGGGGAAGCAGGCGACGCTCCCGCAGGGTGCCGTCGTGCTGGGGATCGCGGGGACCGCGCCGGGCCTCGCGCTGGAGACGGTTCGGGGCGCGGTGGTGGTGCTCCCGGGCCCGCCGGGCGAGCTGCGCCGGCTGTGGTCGCGAGCGTTGGAGACGGCGGCAGTGCAGGCGGTGCTCTCGCGCGCGCGTGTACCCGAGCGGCGCGTCCTTCGCTTCTACGGTGCGAGCGAGTCGGAGATCGCGCGGGCACTGGCGGAGAGCGGGGGAGAGGGCGACGGCGTGACGGCGACGGTCTGTGCACGCGACTTCGAGATCCACGTCGACCTGGTGGTGGACGACGAGGGCCGCGGGCGCGCCGACGAGCTCATCGAGGGCCTGCGTGAGCGCGCGGGCCGCTATCTGTTCGCCGAGGACGAACGGCCTGTTGAGGAGCTCGTGCTCGACGCGTGTCGCGAGCGCGGGTTGACCCTTGCGACGGCCGAGTCGTCGACGGGCGGCCTGATTGCGGCGCGGCTGACGTCGGTTCCCGGCTCGAGCGACGTCTTCGTCGGCGGCGTGGTCGCCTACGCGAACGAGGTCAAGGCCCGGGAGCTGGACGTGCCCGCGGAGGTGCTCGAGCGGCACGGCGCGGTCTCGGCCGAGACGGCCTCGGCGATGGCGAACGGGGCGCGGGCCCGCGTCCGCGCGGACGTCGCGGTAGCCGTGACGGGGATTGCGGGACCGGGCGGAGGCTCCCCGCAGAAACCCGTGGGCCTCGTCTACCTGCACGCCGAGTCCCCCGACGGAAGCGCCGCGCGCGAGCTGCACCTGCCCGGCGACCGGGCTGCCGTGCGCGGCCGGACGACTGCCGCAGCCCTGCACCTCGTGCGCACACTCTTGGCACGAAGTCGTGACGAAGACGCGTGAATCTTCCTGCTAGCGTCGAGGGTGATGAGCGTCTTCGCCTCTTCTGTGCGCTGCAGCTTCCTGCGGAGACCGTGGAGCGGCTCGTCTCATGGCAGCGAGAGGCGTTCTCGGGCGTGCGCCAGGTCCGGGCGCTCCCAGGCGACCACCTGCACGTCACCCTGGCCTTTCTCGGGCACCGCCCGGTGGGCGAGCTCGAGGCGATCGTCGGCGCATTGCACGACGCGGCCGCGGGCGCGGAGCGGCCGCGCCTGTCGCTACGCGGTTACCGCGAGACGCGCAGCGTCGGGATGCTCACCTTCGACGACGAGGGCGGCCGTGCGGCGGCGCTGGCGGCCGACCTCCACGGGCGCCTGGACGCGCTCGGCGTCTACGAGCCAGAACGCCGAAGGTGGCTTCCGCACGTGACGGTGCTGCGCTTCCGTGAGCGCCCGCGGCTGCGGCCGGCCCTGCCAGCGCTCGAACCGTTCGTGCCGTCCGACGCTGCTGCTTACCTGTCCCGGCTACGCCCCGGTGGGGCGCAATACGAAGTTCTCGAATCCGTCGCAGTGGGAGGGAGATAGGTGGACCGCGAGCAGGCTCTCGATACCGCGCTCGGCCAGATCGAGCGCCAGTTCGGCAAGGGCTCGGTGATGCGCATGAGCGACCAGGCCCAGGTCTCGGTGGGGGCGGTCTCGACCGGCTCGCTCTCACTCGACCTCGCGCTCGGGATCGGCGGCCTTCCGCGCGGCCGCATCGTCGAGATCTTCGGCCCGGAATCGTCGGGGAAGACGACGCTCGTCTACCACGTGATCGCCGAGGCTCAGCGCCGCGGCGGAATCTGCGCCTTCATCGACGCCGAGCACGCGATGGACCCGACGTACGCGAAGAAGATCGGCGTGAACATCGACGACCTGCTCGTCTCGCAGCCCGACACCGGCGAGCAGGCGCTCGAGATCGCGGAGCTGCTGATCCGCTCG
>JBKPHO010000074.1:0-3042 GCA_046729915.1 Actinomycetota bacterium
GGCCTTCCGCGTCACGTCGCCCTTGCTGGTGAACACCGCCACCAGCGGGGCCTGCTCGCCCTGGCCGAAGGTCTTCAGCGTCCGCTGGTTCGCCTCGTACGACGAGTAGCCCGGGATCGAGAAGCTCTCGAACCAGCGGTCTGCGACCTGACCCGCGGCGAAGGCTCCGAACAGGGTCAGCACGACCCACACCGCGATCACGGCGCGGCGTCGGCGCACGATCAGGTGCGCGAGGCGTGCGAGCCTCGGCTGGCTCTCCTGGGCGTTGAGGCGACTCGGCTGGACGCTGTTCATCTATTGCGGCTCCTCTGTGGGCTTCAGGTGTTTCTCGATAGACCCGGCTGCGACGTCCAACTCATCGGTCGGAGTCGCTAGCCGCTCTGCACCATACGCATTTGGTTGCCGGACGGGTCGCGGAAGCCGGCGTCGATGCCGTACGGCTGCTCCGTCGGCTCCTGCGAGAACTCGACGCCGCGCTTCGAGAGCTCCTCGTAGCTGGCGCGGCAGTCGTCCGTCGCGAAGAAGAGGCCGCCCGAGGTCCCCTTGGCCATGAGCGCCATGATCTGGCCGCGCGTCTCCTCGTCGAAGACCGGTGGCCCGGGGACGGCCATCAGCACGATGGCGACGTCCGACTGCCCCGGGACGCCGACCGACAGCCAGCGGAAGTTGCCCATCTCCGGCACCGTGACGTCGTCGCGGAGCTCGAGGCCGAGCTTGTCGGTGTAGAAGGCGAGCGCCTCGTCTTGGTCGTGAACCCAGACCTGGACGTTGGTCAGCTGCTTCAGCATGGTCATCCTCCTGTCTCGTGGAGCGGTTGGCGGCGAAGCTAGTTGCGGCGCATCCCGCTGTCTTCTCGAAAACTGCTGGACGTGGGGCGCGCGTAAGCCTGCAGCACGCACGTCGGGATCCGCGCGCGTGTCGACGCCGGCGGGTGAGCGTCGCGGTAGGCGGCCGGCGAGAGACCGAACGCTCTCCCGAAGCTCGTCGTGAAGGAGCCGAGGCTGCGCAGGCCGACAGCGAGGCAGATCTCCGTCACGGAGAGATCGGGATTGCGCAGCAGCTCCGCGGCCCGCTCGAGCCGCCGCGTGAGCAGGTACCGGTGCGGCGTCTCGCCGAAGGCGCGGCGGAACTCGCGGCTGAAGTGCGCGGGCGAGAGGCGCGCCGCGGCGGCAAGCGCAGGGACGTCGAGTGGCTCGCGGTAGTGGGCGTCGGCGAGGTCCTTCGCGCGCAGCAGGTGCCGCGCGGTGGGAACGGCGGAGAGCGTGCCCTCAGTCATCCGCCGCCGCGGGCCGGTAGGTCAGGATCACGACGCCGTCCGGGCCCACCGGTCGCGACTCCGCCAGCTGCAGCGGCTTCGACGCCGGCGTGTCCCCGAAGAGCCGCCTGCCGCGCCCGAGCACGACCGGGAAGACCATCAGCCGGTACTCGTCGACGAGGTCGTTCTCCAGCAGCGTCTCGACGAGCTGCGCGCTGCCGTTGACGAGGATGTCCCCACCGTCTTCCTGCTTGAGCTTCGCGACCTCGTCCGCGACGTTGTCCCTGATCACGGTCGTGTTGTTCCACGAGGGCTCCTCGATCGTGGACGAGACGACGACCTTGCGCATCCCGTTGAACTTGTTCGCGAACTCGCCGGTCCGGGAGGGCCATGCGTCCGCGAAGCCCTCGTAGGTCACGCGGCCGAGCAGGAGCGTGTCGCTCGCCATCACCTCGTCGAGCTTGAACTGGTTACCCTCCGGCCCGCGGTCGAAGGCGAACGCCCAGCCCCCGCGCTCGTGCTTCTCGGACCCGCCCGGATCCTCGAAGACGCCGTCCACGGTCACGAACTGCGAAACGACAACCCTAGCCATGGTCTTCCTCCTATCCGTCCCCGCCCGGGAGGGGCGCGATGTTCTGGTTGCGGCGCAAGACGTTGTTCGGGTCGAACCGGCTCTTCAGCGCCTGCAGGCGCTCGAACGCCTCCGCGCCGAAAGCGGCCCGCACGCGCTCGACCGGTTCGTCGGCCTGCATGTAGTTGACGTAGCCACCGCTCGTCGACCACGGCTCGATCGCCGCGGCCGTCTCGCGCGCCCACGCGATCTGCCGCTCGTCCAGACGCGGGTCCTGCCAGGTCGCCATGACGCTGACGTTGAACGCCGCGTGGCGGAAGCCGAGCGCGCCGGCAGGCGTGCCCTCGTCCTTCGGCGCACCGTGCAGCGACTCGATCAGGATCCCGCCCGGCGGGCGCCCGAGCGCGACCATCCGCGAGAGCAGCTCGTCAATCAGCTCGTCCGGAAGCTCGCGCGCGAAGTGGCCCTTCCAGTAGTGCCGGTTCTCGCCGTACGCAGAGTCGATGACGCGCTGCTGCTCGAGGAACGAGTGCGAGCGCAGGCCGTCCTCCACGAGGCCCGGCGCCAAGCGCAGCGAGCGCAGCTCGTCGGGCTCGTCGGCCGTGCCCGTGTAGCAGGGAATGACGACGAGCACCGCCTCGAGCGACTCGTCCACGGCGAGCCCGGCCTGGCAGCTGAGCGTCCGCGGCGACCTGGCGACGACGTCGCGGAAGGCGCGCAGCGCGTCGCGCACGCCGGCCCCGTGGTACGTGAGCACGCCGCCCACTACGCGGTCGAGCGGGTACAGCCGAAAGTCCAGGCGCGTGGCGATACCGAAGTTGCCGCCGCCGCCACGAAGCCCCCAGAGCAGCTCGACGTTCTCGTCCCCGCTCGCGTGGGTCACCGCTCCGTTCGGGCTGATGATCTCCGCTCCGACCAGGTTGTCGCACGTGAGACCGTGCTGGGCGGTCAGGTGGCCTATACCGCCGCCGAGCGTGAGCCCGCAGACGCCGGTCGAGCCCACGACTCCGCCCGGGGTGACGAGGCCCGACGCCTGCGTCGCCGCGTCGAAGTCGAGCCAGGTCGAGCCGCCTCCCGCACGGGCGAGGCATGCATCGCCGTCGACCTCGACCGTGCGCAGCAGCGAGAGGTCGATCACGAGCCCGCCGTCGCAGACGCAGTGGCCGGCCGGGTTGTGCCCGCCCCCGCGCACCGCGACCTCCAGGCCCTGCGTCTT
>JBKPHO010000075.1:0-35822 GCA_046729915.1 Actinomycetota bacterium
CCACTGCGCGCACCGTCAGCGCTCCGGGAACGGTCGCCTGGCCCGGGACCCGCAGCGCGACGCCGACGGAGCGCGCAATCTGGTGGACCGAGACCCGCCATGAGCCGGCACCGCCTCCCGCATCGGAGAGCGCCACCCTGAGCGAGGCGCTGCGGGTGCGGCGAAGCAGCCCGAACGACAGGCTCGTCGGCTGGGTGAAGAGCAGGGGCTGGTCGGCGCGCGGGAGCCAAATCATCCCGCCGCCCTCGCGCGTGGGAGGAGCTTCTTGCCTCGCCTTGCCGAAGACCGCGTTCCCGGTCGAGACGAGGGCCGACTTCACCTGGGCGACCGTCCAGCCGGGATGGCGCTGCCGCAGGACCGCCGCCGCTCCCGCGACATGCGGGGAGGCCATGCTCGTGCCGTCCAGGAAGCGCCACGTTCCCTCACGGCGGGGGACGGAGGAGAGGATCCCGACACCGGGCGCGGTCACGTCCGGCTTCAGCTTCAGCGAGACCGGCGCCGGGCCGCCCGACGAGAACGACGCGATCACCCCTGTCTTGCTCGCGGCCGCAACGCTGATCGCGTTGAGGGTGGAGGCGGGCGATCCGACGGAGCCGGGACCGACGACGTCGTAGTCGTTGCCGGCCGCGATCACGGGCACGACTCCGGCGCGTGCCGCGGCGTTCATCGCCTGCACCACGATGTCGCGCGACGGCGTGATCTCCGGCTCGCCGTAGGAGAGGTTGATCACGTTCATCCCGTCCTTCACCGCCTGCTCGATCGCCGCTGCGATCTCCGGCGAGTTTCCGTCCAGGCCGAAGCCGGCCGTCGGGATCGTCCCGATCCGGTAGTTGCCGATGTATGCGCGCGGCGCGATTCCGGAGACCTTGACCTCGCCTGCGGGCCCGCCCGCAGCCACGCCGTGGTCGCCCGCGGCGATCCCGGCAACGTGCGTTCCGTGCTCCGACTCCGTCGGGTCGAACGGGAGCTTGGCGTACGGCCAGTCTGCCCCGGGTGGCGCAAACACGCGCGCGACGATCACCTTCGAGGTCGTGTAGGCGCGGTTCCCCTTCGGGAAGCCGGGCGGCATGGCGAAGCCGCTCGGGGAGAAGAAGGGGTGCGTCTGGTCGACGCCGTCGTCGATGATCCCGATCTTCATGCCCTCGCCCGCGGTCGCGAGGGTCGGGCCCCACACCCGAGGCGCCCCGATCACCTGCGGGCTGCGGTAGAGCGTGCTCTGGTAACGGACGCTCTGCTGAACGTCGCGCACGCCGGGGAGGTCGGCGATGTGGCCCGCGGCTTGGGCCGGCGCCACCACCGCCAGCCCGTTGAGCACGACCTGGTACCGCCAGCGGATGCTGGCGGCGGGAACGGCGCGGCGAATCTCGGACGCGACCTTCGCCTGCTCACTTGCGATCTCCCCGCGCGCGCCGTGCCGGTCGGCGAGCGGAGCCCCGTCCAGCAGCGTGACCAGCTCGACCAATCGACCCTGGGTGGGTGTCGTCGTCCGGGCCGTCCCGCCGCCGACCAGTGGCAGCGCGATGGCGACCGCGGCGAGAAGGAGAAGACTCCTTTTCAAGCGAAGGCGTGGGGGAGACCGCGGGGAGGTTCGATCCCTCTCATCCGCATCTTTCGACTCGGCGGGACCGGCTTAGTTAGCGGCTCGAACCTCTCCGAGCAGATGTCGCTCGATCGCAATGTCCTCGTAGCGCTCACCTGCTTCCAGGTTCGGCGGGAGGCCATCGCGCGCTTCCCGGCGCTCGAGCTCGACCGCCTCCGATCGTGTTTCGGGCTCGGGCGGGGTGCGGCTCGTCAATCCGTCTGCGCGCAAACTCGTACGGATCACGAAGTCGGGAATGCTCATGACCGTTTCTTCTGCGTGCTGCGGCGGGTTCCGGAGGATGAACGCGTCTTGCCGCTCTTGGACGACGACGACCGCTTCCCGGCGGCGCGAGTCTTGGCATTGCCCGAGCGTGCCGAGCCGCGCTTCGAGCCACGCTTCGTCTGCCGCGTTCGGCTCTTGCCGCTCGACTGGCCGCCACCACCGGTTTCGTCGGCGGTGGCGTCGCCGGCGCCGGCCAATCCCTCTTGGGCGCCCCCTTGAGCTGCGCCGACGGCCTGCTGGCCTTGCTGGCCGACCTGGCCGGCCAGCTGCCCCGCTTGCTGCCCGAGCTGCCCCGTCAATCCTTCGGCCGCCTGACCGAGACCGCCGGCTGCCTGACCGGCCGTCTGACCCAGGCCTTGGCCGACGCCGCCGAGCGCTTGGCCGGCACCCTGGACTGCCTGCGGGACGGCCCCACCGGGGCCCAACGCCTGGCCCGCTGCGTCCGTCAGTCCTCCAAGCGCCTGACTTGCAGCGCCACCCGGGCTGACAGCCTGCTGGGCGGCCCGCCCGACGTCGCCGAGGGTTTCGCTGACCGCACCACCGGGCCCAAGTGCCTTCTCGCCGAGCCCGCCGATGCTCCCGACGGTGTCGTCGACGGTTTGCACGAGGCTTTCGAGAATTTCGGGGTTCCGGTCGAGCGTGGTCAGCGCTCGGTCGAGGATGTCGTAGAGGTTCTCGAGACGCACCTTCAGCTCCGCTTGCGCCTCGACTCCCTTGATGTCGACTTCGACCTTGCCGAGGCTCACGTGGACACCGGCGACGACCTGGAGGAGGTTCGCGAGCTTCGCGCGTAGCGCGAGATGCGCCTCCAGGTGCTCGACATCGACGTAGATCTCGTCGACCTTCACCTTCCGGATGTCGACGTAGACATCCGGATCGTGGCTCGGTTCCCTGCCTTCTAGATGAGCGCTGTCGAGCTGGCTCGCGCCGCGTGCGCGAGAGGCAGCGCCTTTGCCGCGGCTGCCGTTACGGCTACCTACGGTTCCTGAGCGGCTGCTGCGCGATGAACTCTGCTTCGCCATTTGCACTCTCCTCGACAGTCACCGTGACGAGGCCGACTTGCTGCGAGTCGACCGGCTTCTCCGACCTCCCGTTCTTCGTGCTGAGCTGGTCTGGCGCGTTGATGAATTCCCGGCGCCCTCAGTTGTGGGCGACGATTGGCGCACTCGATTGATCAGGTCTTCAGGCAACTCCGAGGCTCGTGCCTTGGCCTGCTCCATTGCACCCTTCGTACGCTTGGCAAACGAACCGTTCGTGGCTAGCGCGTAGAGCCCGGCGCCGGCTGCTGGAAGGAGCACCCAGCGTATGCCGCTCTTTTGCCGGTTCCCCTTGCCTTTCGCGGCGTCTGCGACGTCCGCGAGTCGTTCCGCGTAGTCGATGATCTGCTTCGAAAGCTTGTCGATGTCGGCCATTGTTGGGTACCTCCTCGGCGGCGTTCTTCTTGCCAGTTGCGTCCCCGTCGCCGAGTTCCGCGAAACCGAGCGGCAAACGACCGCCGCTAGACTTGGTTCTCGCGCGGATGTGGCGGAATTGGTAGACGCGCACGGTTCAGGTCCGTGTGGGCGCAAGCCCGTGGAGGTTCAAGTCCTCTCATCCGCATAGCGGTTTAGCCCTTTTGCGTGGCCGCCCCCCGGGCACGGCTGTCCGAATCGACCTAGAAGATGCTGCGAGTGCGGCTCGGGGTGACACTGGGCTCCGCGGCTGGTCTCGTGCTGGCCGTCGTCCCCTCGGCGTCAGGCACGGCGACCGCGACGAGGGCGACGACGACGGCGACAGCGGTCGCGGTCGGCGCGGACCACACCTGCGCGTTGACGAGCGTCGGCGGAGTCAAGTGCTGGGGCGACAACTCCCACGGCGCGCTCGGCGACGGAACGGCGACCGACCGTTACGCGCCCGTCGACGTCTCCGGCCTCAGGAGCGGCGTCCAGGCAATTGCCACTGGCGACTACTTCAGCTGCGCGCTCACGGACGAAGGCGGGGTCAAGTGCTGGGGCTTCAACCGCTTCGGCCAGCTGGGCGACGGGACGACACGCGACCGGCACACCCCGGTCGCCGTCGCTGGGCTTGCAAGAGGCGTGGCCGCGGTCGCCGCCGGCAGCGCTCACGCCTGCGCACTGACGAGTGCCGGAGCGGTCAGGTGCTGGGGCTACAACGGCCTCGGCGCGCTCGGGGACGGAACGACAATCAGCCGCCGCAGGCCGGTCGACGTGACGGGGTTGAGCAGCGGCGTGACCGCGATCACTGCCGGCCTCGACTACACGTGCGCGCTCACGACCGCCGGCGGCGTCGAGTGTTGGGGTGACAACAGCTTCGGCAAGCTCGGCGACGGGACGGCGACCGACCGCTACACGCCGGTCGATGTGGTGGGTCTTACGAGCGGCGCGGCAGCGGTCTCGGGCTCCGACGCGCGTGGCCACACTTGCGCGCTCACGACTGCGGGTGGTGTCAAGTGCTGGGGCAACAACACGTTCGGCGAGCTCGGGGATGGAACGGCGAACACCCGCCACACGCCGGTCGGCGTCTCGGGCCTTGCGAGTGGGGCCGTCGCCGTTTCGGCCGGCGGCTTCTACACGTGCGCGGTCACGAGCGCCGATGGGGTCGCGTGCTGGGGCGACAACAGCGACGGAGCGCTCGGCGACGGGACGACGACCGACCACTCCACCCCGGCCGACGTCTCCCGCCTGACCGGCGTCGCCGCGGTCGCGGCCGGCCTCAGCCACACCTGCGCGGTCACGAGCTCCGGAGGGGTCAGGTGCTGGGGCAACAACGCCTTCGGCGAGCTCGGCGACGGCACGACGAGCGACCGGCTCGCCCCGGTCAACGTCGGGTTCGACTACCGCTGCATCGTCCCGAACGTGGTCGGGAAGCTGATTGCGACGGCGGCGACGATGATCGTGAAGGCTCACTGCCGCACCGGGACGATTACGAAGAAGGTCTCGTCCATGAAGCAAAAGGGACGCGTGTTCGGTCAGAAGCGCGGCCGGGCACTCGGCTCGCTTTCGGTGCGAGGGTGAACCTGATCGTCGCCCGAGGCCCGACGTAGCGGGCCGCTAGGCCGCCGCGCCGAGCACTGCCAGCACGTCGTCGGCGTGAGTGTCCGGGCTCACCCGGCGCATGATCTTGGCGACGTTCCCCTCCGGATCGATCACGAAGGTCGAGCGCTCGTACGACTGCTTGCCTTCCTGCGACACGCCGTACGGCTCGCCCAGCCGGTGTTCGGGATCGGCCAGGAGCGTGAACGGCAGCAAGTACTTCGACTTGAAGCGCTCGTGTGAGGTCTGCGAGTCGGCGCTAATGCCGAGAACCTCGGCTCCGGCGCGCTGGAACTTGCCCCAGGCGTCGCGGATCCCGCAAGCCTGCCGCGTGCAGCCCGGTGTGTCGTCCTTCGGATAGAAGTAGAGAACGACGGGCTTGCCGCGCAGGTCAGAGAGCCGGACGGTCTCGCCGGTGTCGCTTTGCAACTCGAAGTCCGGAGCCGGTTTGCCCTCCTCGACCACGCCGTGACTCTAGCTACGCTGACTCGCGTGGGGCGTGGCTTTCGCGACATGAATCCAACTCTCCGCGGCTTCGTCATCGTCGCGCTGATCGCCGTGGTGATCGTCGTGCTCCAGCTGGAGGCGACGCTGACCGCGCTCTTCCTGCTCGCCCAAATTGCGTTCTTCCTCGCGATCGCGTACTTCGTCTTCCTGCTCTGGCGCGACAGGCGCGAGGAGATCTCCATGTGGTCGGCCCGCTCGCGCGCCGTCTTCTACGGCTCGGCGGTGCTGCTCGTGGTGAACGTGGCGTCGCGCTTCTTCGTCTCTCTCGGCGGGGGCTGGAACCTGCTCGTCTTCCTGGCCGTGTTCGTCCTGGCGGGCTTCGCGATGTGGCGCGTCTGGCGCGACGAGCACACGTACGGCTACTGATCTCCCAGAGCCGGAACCTCGGAGCTCGAGGCGCTGGTAGGGACCGCCGCGCGGGCGCCGTCGAGGGCATCCAGAGCCTCGCGAATCTCGCAGTGCCTCCCGACAAAAATCGGCGTGTCGCGATCGGTGTAGCGGCTCGCCTCGGTCTCGCGCAGCGTCAGCATCAGGTGCATGAAGTCGGCCGGCTCCTCGCACTCGAAGGCCGTCATGAACTCCTGGTCGTCGATCCCGAACGAGTAGGTCGTGTGGTTGAGGATCGTCGAGAACTCGTGGCCGATCCGCATGTGCTCGTCCATCGCGCGCTGGCGGTCCTCCTGCGGCAGCGAGTACCAGGAGCGGAGCTTCACGAACGGGTAGACGACGAGGTACGGGGAGCCCTTCGGGACCACCTGCCGCGGCCGGCGGGCCTTCGTGTACTCCGAGGCCTTCGTCGTCGCGAGGTAGGAGTACGGCGTCGTGAGCCAGCCCGCGAGCGGTGTCGCGTTCAGCGCCGCGCCGAGCTCGCCCAGGTCCTCGTACCGCTCCGTGATCTTCCAGAGGAAGAAGTCGGAGTCCGGCCGGACCCCCGTGACCGAGTAGGCGCGGAGCGAGGCCATCCGCCCCGCAAAGTCTTCGACGACCTCCGCGAAGGCGTCCTTGCCGGCAGCGCGCTCGTCGATCGGTAGCCGGCGCCACGCGGGATCGACCCGAAAGAACGTGTAGGCGACGTACTGGCCGGCCACGCCGAAACCCTAGCTAGAGCAGGGCGGAAACCTGCCGCCACGCAGGTCGGCGACGGCGCGCCTGAAGAGCCTGAGGCTCGGCTTCGGGCTGCGGTCGGCGAAGTAGAGCCCGGACTGCCAGCCGCTGAGGCTCGCCTCGTCGAACGTGTGGAAGACGAACAGCCCGCGGACGGTCGGCTGGCAGTACGCGAGCTCGAGCGCGCGCCGGTAGTAGGCAGCCTGCAGCGGGAAGGAGACGCTGTCGCTGCGCGCCGGCGAGTCCGGGTCCTCGTAGAAGCGGAGCTTCGTCCGCGGCACATGGGTTTGGACCCCGAACTCGGTGTAGTAGATCGGCAGCCGCGCGCCGGGCTGAGCGGTTCCGTGGAAGGCCTCCTCGAGCAGCGCGACGAGCTTCGGGTAGTCGGCGAGCGTGATCGAGGTGTTCTTCGGGTGCTTCTCGGTCGGCGGGACCCGGGAGGCCTGCATGTAGGGATGGAAGGCGAACGCGTCCATCAGTGGGCGAGTGCGGCCGCTGGCGCGGTAGGCGGCGCCCAGGTCGCGGATGAAGGCGGTAGGCGAGTGGGTCGGTCGCGAGCCGCCGGGACGGTCGCCGCCGCGCGGCGAGAGCGCTCCGCCCAGGACGCGCACACCGGGATCGGCGTCCTTGATGGCGTCGTAGGTGCGGGCGAGCAGGTCCTCGTAGGCGCGCGCGGCAAGGTCGGTGCCGCCGGCGCCGAACTGCGGCTTCCAGAACGTGCTCAGGTTCGGCTCGCTGCCGACGATCACGCTGCGCACCGCCGGAAGCCCGCGGACGACCGCGCCTCCATAAGCCGCGAACTCCGCGCGCTCGGCCGCATTCCGCGGGGTGTCGCGACCGAAGCCGTGCCAGAGCATCACGACGAGCTGCATCCGTGCTCTCCTGGTCGCGCGTCCGACGTTGCTCAGCACGTGGACGAGGGCGGCGGGCGGTCGCCGCTGTCCTCGGTGCCACGTCGCCGACACCACCGCGGCGTCGAACCCGGCGGCGCGGGAGACATCCGCCTGCGCCTGCGCGAACCTCCCGCTCCGCTGGGCGAGCGCGTCGTCGACGACGCCGACGACAAACCTGCGCGTTCGCGCGCTTCCCGGGCTCGGCGGCGGCGGTAGATCGACGGCGCTCGTGTCCACCGGCCTTGTGGAGTCGAGCGGCGCGGTCGACGCGGTCGTCGCAGCAGTTCCCGGAGGAGAAGCGGTCGTCCCGCCCATGGCCGGCGGCTGCGTCGTGCCGGTTCGATTCGGCCCCGGCGGCGAGGCGCTGCCGCCTCCCGACGAGAGCACGATCGCCGCGATCACCCCGCCCACTGCCGCGGCCGCGACGGCCGTTGCGAGCACGGCCTTCTTCACGGGGTCGGAGGCTACCCTTGCCTCGCAATGCCCACACGCCTCGAGGAGCAGCTGAAGGGGCTCCCGGCCAAGCCCGGCGTCTACCTGTTCCGCGACGAGCGCGGCGAGGTGCTCTACATCGGCAAGGCCAAGTCGCTGCGCCCGCGCGTGCGCAGCTACTTCCAGGCGAGCCCGTCCGACACGCGCGCGACGATCAGGAGCCTCCCGGAGCGCGTCGCCGACGTCGAGGTGATCGTCACGAACACCGAGGTCGAGGCGCTGCATCTCGAGCAGAACCTCGTCAAGCGCCACCGGCCGCCGTTCAACGTCCGCCTCCGCGACGACAAGTCGTTCCCGTACATCGCCGTTACGGTCGAGGACGACTACCCACGCGTCATGTTCACGCGCGAGCGGCACCGCCGCGGCGTCGTCTACTTCGGCCCTTACGCGAACGCGAAGAAGGTGCGCGAGACGCTCGACGTGCTGAACCGCGTCTTCCCGTACCGGCCCTGCGAGGGCCCGAAACCGGGGCGCCACTCGGGGATCCCGTGCCTCGACTACCACATCGAGCGCTGCCTGGCCCCGTGCGTGGGCTACGTCTCGAAGGAGGACTACCGCGCGATCATCGACGGTGTGATCGAGTTCCTCTCGGGGGAGACGCGGCCGATCCAGCGCGAGCTGGAGCGGAAGATGCACGAGGCCGCGAGCGCCGAGCGATTCGAGGAGGCGGCGCGCTACCGCAATCGGCTCTTCTCGGTGCGGCACCTCGTCGAGCGCCAGGCGGCGGACCGGCGCTCCGTCGGAACCGTCGACGTGATCGGCATCGCAAGCGACGGCAACCGGGCGGCGGTCCAGGTCTTCCCGCTCCGCGACGGCCGGCTGATCGACCGCTACGCGTTTCACCTCGAGAACGTGGAGGGCCAGGACACCGCGACCTTGCTCGAGGCGTTCTCGACCGAGTACTACGGCTCGGCGCCGAGCGTGCCGCCGCAGATCGTCGTTCCGCGCGACTCAGGCGACACCGGCGCGCTGGCGGAGTTCCTCTCGGAGCGCCGCGGCTCGCGCGTCGAGGTCCGCGCCCCCGCGCGCGGCGAGAAGCGGCGGCTCCAGGAGCTCGCTACCGAGAACGCGCGCGTCGCCCTGGAGTCGGAGGCGGCCCAGGCCGAGCGGAAGCGGCTGCGCCGCGTCGAGGCGCTCGAGGAGCTCCGCGAAGTCCTCAACCTCGAGAGCCTGCCGTTGCGGATCGAGTGCTACGACGTCTCGAACATCCAGGGCGAGTCGGTGGTCGGGTCGATGGTGGTCTTCCAGGACGCTGTCGCGAAGAAGGCGCACTACCGCAAGTTCGGCGTGCGCACGCTCGACGGGCAGGACGACTACGCCGCGCTCGCCGAGGTCGTCTCGCGCCGATTCGCCCGCCTCGAGGCCGGGCCGGCCGCGGACGGGTACGACGAGTCGTTCGCCGCGACTCCGAACCTCGTGGTGATCGACGGCGGTAAGGGCCAGCTCGCGGCGGCACTGCAGGCGATGCAGGCCTACGACCTGCCGCGCGTGGCGGTGATCGGGCTGGCCAAGCGCGAGGAGGAGGTCTTCGTGCCGGGGCAGCCCGACCCGATCGTGCTCGACCGCGAGTCGCCGGGGCTGCACCTGCTGCAGCGCGTGCGCGACGAGGCCCACCGCTTCGCGCTCGGCTTCCACCGCCAGCGGCGCGACGCGAAGGCGCGGGAGTCGATCTTCGACACGCTGCAGGGCGTGGGCCCTGCGCGGCGGCGCGCGCTGCTGCAGCATTTCGGCTCGGCCGAGCGCTTCCTCTCCGCGAGCCAGGAAGAACTGGAAGGCGTGCCGGGGATCCCTGAGCGGACCGCCCGCTCGATCTACGCGCAGCTGCACAAGGCCGGCCGCGCGTGAGGAGGGCGATCGTGGCCGCAGCCGGTGTGGCGGCGGCGCGAGCTCTCTACCGCCTCGTCGCGAGTGGCGCGCTGACGATTGACACAGGCATCGGACGGCGAGTCCGGATGCTGGGGCCTGTGCGCTTCCACATCGCCGCGCCGCGAGAAGTCGTCTTCGACGTGATCGCGGTGCCCTATCTCGGGCGAACGCCGAGGGCGCTCCAGAACGAGCTCGACGTCTGGGAGCGCGGAACGGACATGGTGCTCGCAGCTCACTTCACCCAGGTCAGGTGCGGGATTGCGACGACACTCGAGACGGTCCGCTTCGATCGGCCGGGCAGGATCGACTTCAGGCTCGTGCGCGGCCCGGTGCCTCACGTCACGGAGTCGTTCCTGCTCGGGCCAGAGGGTGACGGGACGGAGCTCACGTGGGAGGGCGAGCTCGGGACCGACTTCTGGGCGATCGGCGACTGGTGGGGCGAGCGCGTCGCACGACAGTGGGAGGGGGCAGTCCGACGGTCGCTGGCGGCCGTTACCGCCGAAGCCGAGCGCCGCGCGAGCTGAACAACTACACCGGCTCGCGCCCAACACGGACGGCGCGGGCCGAGCTCCACCCACCGTCGCAGTGGACGATCTGGCCCGTGATCCAGGCTCCGGCGGGGGAACAGAGGAACGCGACCAGGCCGGCAGCGTCCTCGGGCCGGCCCGGGCGGCCCAGCGGCATCTCCAACTCGATCCGCTCGCGTAGCTCCGAAGAAAGCCAGCCGGTGTCCGTCGGGCCGGGATCGACGGCGTTGACCGTGATGCCCCGTGGCGCGAGCTCGGCGGCGCTCGAGACCGTGATCCACTCGAGCGCGCCCTTGCCGGCGGCGTAAGCGAGCTCGCCAACGAGCGGGAGGCCGCTCGTGAAGTTAACGATTCGGCCTGCTCCCGGCCCTCCGCGGTAACGCCGCGAAAACTCGGCGGAGAGCAGCGCAGTGCCTCGGGCGTTCACGGCCCAGTGACGGTCGAGCTGCTCAGGCGTCGCCTCGAGGAGTCCACCCGTCTCGGAGTGGGCGTGGAGGTTGACGAGCGCCGTGAGAGGGCCGACCGCGGCCTCGGCTGCGTCCAGGACACGCGCCGGAGCCTTGGGGTCACCGAGGTCGTCCTCGTGCCACGCTGCGCCGAGCTCGGCCGCGAGCTCGTTCGGCTCGGAGCTCCATCCCTCACGGGTGTCATGAGGCGGGTAGCCGGTGAGCGCGAGGGCCCAGCCGTCGCTTGCGAGCGCCCGGGCCACCGCCGCCGCGATCCCGGCTTGCCGAGACGCCCCGGTGACCAGCGCAGCGGCCATCACGCCAGCCTAACCGCGAGCCAGAAGCCAAGTGTGCCTGCGAGGCAGCTCTGGGGTGTGTTGCGAATCTGTCCATGCTGGGCACCACCGCACTGCGGCGTTTTCGACGAAAGGGGAGACATGAGGAGGATCAGCATGCGGCTTGTCCTGCTTGCTGCGCTCACGGCGGCTGCGGTGGCCCTGACGCCTGGGGCACTTGCAGTGGCGGGCGATCGGCTTGTCAACGTCGATAGCCCACCGAGCCCGTTCTCGCAGAACAAGCAGAACGAGCCTGCGCTGGCGGTCGACGCCAATCACCCGAACGTGCTCGCTGCCGGCGCGAACGACAACATCGACATGGAGGCGTGTAACGCCGGCGACGACACGACCTGCCCGTTCACGCCTGGCGTCGGCGGGTCGGGCGTCTATTTCTCGTTCGACTCTGGCAAGACCTGGACGCAGCCGACCTACACCGGTTGGTCCGCGCGCAGCTGCCTCGGAGTAGTGGGGCCGGATCCGGACTGCGAGCCGGAGGTCGGACCGATCGGCACGCTGCCGTGGTACTTCGAGAACGGCCTCGTGTCAGACGGCGACCCCGCTGTTGCCTTCGGCCCTAAGCCCGACGCCGAAGGCGCGTTCTCGTGGGCAAACGGGTCACGTCTGTATTACGCCAACCTGACCTCGAACTTCGGCTCGAGGAGAGACGAGACCTTCAGGGGCTTCGAGGCGATCTACGTATCGCGGACTGACGACGTGGAGGCCGCTGCAGCAGACGACAAGTCGGCCTGGATGATGCCCGTCCGCGTCAGCAAGCAGAGCTCGGCCACGTTCGCAGACAAAGAGCAGATCTGGGCCGATAACGCGTCATCGAGCCCGTTCTTCGGCAACGCCTACGTGTGCTGGGAGAACTTCATCGGCAACGGCGCCGGGGCGCTCGTTGTCGCTACGTCTCGCGACGGCGGCGACACGTGGAGCCAGAAGCAGGTCACGCCGGCGCACGCCGTGCCTCCGAAGATGTGGGGTCAGTCCGGCTGCACGATCCGCACCGACTCGAACGGCGGCGTGTACGTCTTCTACGAGCAGTTCCAGTCCCCCTTCAGGTTCTTGCCTCCGCGGGGAACGCACATGCTCGTGAAGTCGGTCGACGGAGGACGCAGCTGGAGCCGGCCGATGGCCCTCTACCAAATCACCGATTCGTGCTTCGCTCTCAGCTTCGACGGCAGCGTTGACCGCTGCGTCGAGGATGGTATCGCGGGCGCACGCAACGATCTCTCGGCCTCGCCGAGCGTCAGCATCGCCAACGGTGCCCCGACGGGAGCCGGAGCGACGAACGAGATCGTCAACGCGTGGGCCGACGGCCGCGACGGGCTGAACAACGAGCACGTGATGTTCACCTATTCGACCGAGGGCGGTGTCCCGGGAACCTGGGCGGAGCCCCAGGCAATCGAGTCCGCCGGGGACCGTGGCTACTACGCCGCACCGGCGATCTCACCGGACGGCTCAACCGTCTACGTCGTCTACAACGCCTTCACAACGCCCTTCCGTACCGACACGAGCAGCCCACGCGGGCTCGTCGGAGTCGTGAAGCAGGCCACCGTCTCGGCGGACGGCACGCCCGGTTCGTTCGCCGAGGTGCACAGGGGCGCGGTGGGCGATCCGCGCGGCTCGAGCCAGAACAACCTGGTGCTCGAGTTCCTCGGCGACTACGTGTACGCAATCGCGACCGACACCTATGGGGCCGGCGTGTGGAACGACGTCCGCGACGCGGCGGACTGTCCGGCCATCGACGCCTACCGGCTGTCGGTTCAGACCGGAGGTTCGGTACCGACTCCTGCACCGCAAGTCGACTGCGAGCCGAACTTCGGCAACAGCGACATCTTCGGCTGGACCTCGGCTCCATAAGCGCTAGAAGCCGGATGGGAGGGGCGGATGATCCTGCCGCCCCTCCCTCGGCGGAAGATGGCCGTTGCCATGGCTTGCCATGCGGCGCGTACCGCGGCGCCGTCCGATCGGCGGATACAAGTCCGCCCGTGAGCTCCACCGTCGGCCCGGCCGCTGCGCTCGCGCTCATGCGCCGGCGGAGCTTCGGGCCCTACTTCTTCGGCAACGCGCTCTCGGCGAGCGGTACCTGGTTCCAGAACCTCGCTGCCTCGCTGCTCATCTACCGGCAGACGCACTCGGCGCTGCTGCTGGGCGTGCTGAACTTCTCGCAGTTCATCCCGATCCTCGTGCTGGCGCCGTGGGCGGGAGCGGCCTCCGACCGCTGGAACCGTCGGGAACTGCTGCTCGTAAGCCAGAGTGCCGCGATCGTGCTCTCGGGCGGCCTCGGGCTGCTCGCGGCGCTCGACCTCGCCCCGCCTTCAGTTGTGATCGCCGACGCCGTGGCGCTGGGCATCGTCAGCGCCTTCTCCGCTCCCGCCCAGCAGGCGCTGATCGCGACGCTGGTCGAGGAGCCGGAGGTGCCCACGGCCGTCGCGCTCAACTCGATGACCTTCAACCTCGCGCGCGCGGTGGGGCCTGCCACAGCGGCTCTGGCGGTCGAGTACCTCGGCATCCCGGCTGCCTTTGGGATCAACGCGGCCTCGTACCTGCTCTTCGTCGGCGCGCTGCTGTTCATCGGCCCACAGGCGCAGCAGCTCGCCCGAAGCTCGGTCGGCCACGTGCGCGCGAGCGTCGACATCCTCCGCCGCCGCCCTCAGCTCGTGGTGTTCCTCCTGATCGTCGCCGCGGTCGGTTTCGCCTCCGACCCTGTGAACACGCTCGCGCCCGCCTGGGCGCATGCCTTCGGCCGGAAAGACACGACCGCCGGCTACATCATCGGCGTCTTCGGCGCGGGCGCGGTGACGGCGGCCTTCGTCGTCGCGGGCCGGGTTGGCGGAAGCCGCCGGCGCATGTTCTCGACCCTGCTGCTGCTCGGCGGCGGGATGGTCGCGTTCTCGGTGACGCCGTGGCTGCCGCTCGCCCTGCCGCTGCTCTTCCTCGCCGGGTTCGGGTACCTCGCCTCGAACACGCATGCGACCTCACGGCTGCAGCTCGGGGTCGACCCCTGGGAGCGCGGGCGGATCATGGCGCTCTGGAGCGTCGCCTTCCTCGGGCTGCGGCCATTCGCGAGCATCATCGACGGCGCGATCGCGAGCGCGTTCGGCGTGCGGGTCGCCGGCGTCGTCCTGGCGCTTCCGGCGCTCGCCTGCGCCGGCTGGATGGCGGGGCGAGCGCGGACGCGAGGCTGGGGCCCGGCGAGCGCCGAGCTACCGCCGCCGACCTGACAGGGCCGAGTTGCGGACTGTCCGGTCATTGCCTAGTTTCGCCTGCGTGCCGTTACCTGACGATCTTCCCGAGACTCGCTACGCCAAGAGCGGCGACATCCACATCGCCTACCAGGTTAGTGGCTCCGGGCCGCCGGACACCGTGGTCGTTCCAGGCCTGTTCGCCGGGATCGACACGTTCTACGCGGAGAACGCGAAGTACCACCAGTTCCGGCGGCGAATCGAGTCGTTCGGACGCCTGATCATCTTCGACAAGCGAGGGACCGGCTCGTCCGATCGGGTTAGGGGAGCTCCATCGCTCGAGGAGCGGATGGACGATCTCAGGGCCGTGATGGACGAGGTCGGCTCGTCGGCCGCCGCGATCTACGGGATGGCCGACGGGGGATCCATGAGCCTCCTCTTCGCGGCCACGTATCCGCAGCGTGCGTTTGCGCTCGCCCTATTTCACCCAAAGGTGCGGTACGTGCGGGCGGCGGACTTCCCGTGGGCGCCAACGCGCGCAGAGTACGAACGCGAAACCGCCGAGATGCTGGCAAGCTGGGGCAGCAGCGACGAGCTGCGTGTGTTCGCGCGAAGCGAACAGATGATCTCGCCGGACGTGCGACTCCAGGCTGCGCGGGCTCTTCGGATGAGCGCCAGTCCCGGGGCCGTCTCAGCCGTTCGCAACATGAACACGGACATCGACCTTCGGTCTGTTCTCTCGGCGGTCCACGTTCCGACTCTCGTCATGTACCGGTCCGCGGTCACTCCCGACTCGCGACAAACCTATGACATTCCAAACGCTCAATACATCGCGGAGCACGTTCCGAGAGGACGCCTGGCCGCGGTCGAGTGGGAGAACTGGCTCCAGGTGCGCATGGTCGACGATTTCATCCGCGACGCCTGGGCCGAACGGCAGCGGACCGCGGCAGAGCCACAACGGGTGCTTGCCACGGTGCTCTTTACCGACATCGTCGGCTCCACGCAGAAGGCGGCTGAGCTCGGACCTCGTTGGCAGGACCTCCTGCGCGAGCACAACGCGCTGGTTCGGCGAGAGCTACAGCGCTTCAACGGTCGCGAGATCGACACGGCCGGCGACGGCTTTTTCGCTTCTGGCTTCGACGGTCCCGCGCGGGCGATTCGCTGCGCCTGCGCAATCCGCGACGCTGTCTCCTCACTCGGCCTCGGCATCCGCCTCGGAATTCACACGGGCGAGTGCGACATCGTGGACGGCAAGCTGTCTGGTCTCGCGGTCAACATCGGCTCCCGCGTCGCAGGTCAGGCCGAAGAGAGCGAGGTAATGGTTTCGGGGACGGTCAAGGATCTCGTGGCGGGCAGCGGTATTGAATTCGACGCGCGTGGAGTTCGGAACCTGAAGGGCCTGGGCGAGTGGCCGCTCTACGCCGTGACCGGCGAATAGTTGCGCGAGAGCGGTTTGAACTCGACTCGCGCCCTGGCCGCGAGCATCAGGGCACTGGCAGCGAGGTCGTGAAGGCGGCTTCGTGGAGTCGGTCCGCGCGCGGCGGCGTGGCGAGCACGAACACCGGGACCGCCCGCCCGCCCGCGAACGAGGTCGAGATGTAGTCGCCCACCATCGAGCCCTGCGAGGTGCGCGCGATGCCGGCGATCGGCACGTGCCGCGAGTTGAGCAGCTGGGGCCGCCTCCAGCTCGCTCCCGCGTCGCTCGAGGAGACAAAGCGGACGTCGAGCGCGGAGCCGCGCAGCACGTAGTAGGTCAGCGCGAGCCGCCCACTCCTCGACGGGTCAGCGTCCAGGCCCGGAAGCTCCGCGTCGCCTCCTCCGGTCGGAATCCGCCTCACCGGGCTCCAGGCGATGCCGTCCAGCGAGGACGTGTAGACGATGTCGTTCGCCGCGCAGTTCGCACGAAAGGAGCAGTCCGCCCAGGCAACGTAGGCCTTCCCGTCCAGCCCGATCGCCGCCGAGGGCAGCGGTGCCGCACGAAGGCCCGGGTGCCAGCGGTAGTCGACCGGGACGATCCCGGGCTGCAGCGACCACGTCGCTCCACCGTTGTCGGAGCGCAGGACCGACAGCTTGCCCTCGTCGTAGTAGGCGATCACGACCCGGCCGCTCGGCAGCACGAGCGGCTGCACGCCCGGCGCCCCGGCACCGCGGATCGACTCCTGCCCGGGGAGGCCGGGCGCGGTCGTCGGCGCCGCCCACTGCCGGCCGCCGTCGGCCGAGGCCTGCGTCACGACCTGCTGGCCGACCAGGTCGCTGTAGCTGAGGTAGCAGTGGCCGTAGAACGGGCTCTGCGGCCAGTTGTCACACGCGATCCATTCCTTGTCCTGGCCGAGCGTCCCCGATTTCGCGATCGCTGTAGCCGGTTCGCTCCAGTGCAGGCCGTCCGAAGAGCGATTGACGGCGAGCCACGAGCCGCGGCGGCCGAAAACCAGAGACACGGCGAGCCACGTGTGATGGCGGCGGTCGTAGGCAATCGTGGGATCGCTGACGCGCGGCACGAGGCCGCGCAGGAAGCCGCGCTTCCACGTCCGGCCGCTGTTTCGGGAGACCGCGAAGCCGACGTTGCGGGCGCCGCCATCGAAGACCCGGCCCACCTGGAAGACGGCGACCACGGTCCGGCCGAACGCGAACGAGTCCGGCTCGACCTCGGTCTCGTGCTGGCTCTCCGGGTTGCGGTACCGGTCACGCGAGGCCTGGCGCGTAACGACCTCGCAGTCGCCGCCGACCCGGTCGAGCCCGTCGACAGTCGCGAGATCGTGCCCGCGCCCGCAGAAGAGGGTGTCGCGGATGCCGTTGGCGGCCTGGAGGCGGTCCGGGCCGGAGGTGCCGCGGACACGCGCGGCCGTGGCCACCGACGCAGCCAGCAGGAGCGCCAGCGCGACGAGAACGGGCCGGGCTCTCAGCGGCTGCCGCCGGGGCCGCCCGGCGCGCCGTGGGTGTCCTCGCCGTCCAGGAACGGGTAGCGGTAGTCCTGCGGCGGCACGAACGTCTCCTTGATCGTCCGCGGACTGACCCAGCGGATCAGGTTCCACATCGAGCCGGCCTTGTCGTTCGTGCCGGACGCGCGCGAGCCGCCGAACGGCTGCTGGCCGACAACGGCGCCGGTCGGCTTGTCGTTGACGTAGAAGTTGCCGGCCGAGTAGCGCAGCGCCTCCTCGGCCTCGTCGATCGCGGCGCGGTCCTGCGAGAAGATTGCGCCGGTGAGCCCGTACGGCGCGGTCTCGTCGACGAGCTCGAGCGTCTGCTCCCACTCGTTCTCGGGATAGACGTACGTGGTCACGATGGGGCCGAAGAACTCCTCCTGCATCAGCCGGTCGCGCGGGTCTTTCGTCTGGATCACCGTGGGCTCGACGAAGTAGCCCTCGCTGTCGTTCGTGCCGCCGCCGGCGATCACCTCGGCGTCGTTGCCGCGTGCGTGCTCGATCGCCTCGCGCTGACGCGCGAACGACTTGTCGTCGATGACGGCGCCCATGAAGTTCGAGAAGTCGCTGACGTCGCCCATCGCGATCGTCCCGACTTCCTCGACCAGCCGCTCGCGCAGCTTCGGCCACAGGTTCGAGGGCGCGTAGACGCGCGAGGCCGCGGAGCACTTCTGGCCCTGGTATTCGAAGGACCCGCGCAGGATCGGGGTCGCGACCGCGTCCACGTCCGCGCTCGGGTGCGCGACGATGAAGTCCTTGCCGCCTGTCTCGCCGACGATGCGCGGGTAGTTGCGGTAGCGGTCGATGTTCTCGCCGACGGTCTTCCAGATCGAGTGGAAGACCTCGGTGGAGCCCGTGAAGTGGATGCCCGCGAGGTGCTCGCTCGCCAGCACCGGGTCGCCGATCGCGGCGCCGCTGCCGTAGACGAGGTTGATCACGCCCGGCGGCAGGCCGGCCTCCTCGAGCAGCTTCAGCGTCCAGTACGCGGAGTAGGCGGCCGTCGAGGCGGGCTTCCAGAGCACGACGTCCCCCATCAGGGCCGGGCTCGTGGTCAGGTTGGCACCGATCGCGGTGAAGTTGAACGGGCTGATCGCGAACACGAAGCCCTCGAGCGGCCGGTACTCCATGCGGTTCCAGACCCCCGGTGAGGAGACGGGTTGCTCCTCGTAGATCCGCACCATGAACTCGACGTTGAAGCGCCAGAAGTCGATCACCTCGCACGCGGCGTCGATCTCGGCCTGGTGCGCGGTCTTGGACTGGTTCAGCATCGTCGCGGCCACGAGGGTCGAGCGCCACGGGCCGGCGAGGAGCTCGGCGGCGCGGAGGAAGACGGCGGCGCGCTCCTCCCAGGGCAGGCGGTGCCAGTCCTCCCACGCCTGCGCGGATGCCTCGATCGCCTGCTCGACCTCGCCCGGGCCGGCCTTGTGCACGTCGGCCAGCACGTGGTCCTTGTCGTGCGGCATGACCGCCTCGAACGTGTCGCCGGTGCTGATCTCCTCGCCGCCGAGGATGCATGGGATCTCGAGCCGCTCGGCCGTCATCTCCTTGAGCCGGGCCTGCACCTCGGCGCGCTCCGGGGAGCCGGGCGCGTACTCCTTCACCGGCTCGTTGCGCGGCGGCGGCGGGCGGAAGATCCCGGGGCGGCTCACGGCTGGATTCTACGATTCCGGCGATGGCCGAGCGGGTCGCCTACGAAGTCGACGGCTGGGGGGTGGGGGAGCTCGGGCTCGTGGACGGGCTGGTCGCCTGGCATGAGCTCCCTTCCGGAGACGGGTGCGAGAACGGGGCTCACGAGCTGGTCGGCCGGCTGCGCGCGTACTTCGCCGGCGCGCACGACTCGTTCGTCGACGTCGAGCTCGAGCTCGAGTGGTGCACGCCGTTCCAGCACGCGGCGCTCGCGGCGATGCGGTCGATCCCGTACGGCGAGACGGCGACCTACGGGGAGGTCGCTGCGCTTGCCGGCCACCCGAACGCGCAGCGGGCCGTCGGCTCCGTCTGCGCCTCGAACCGGTTCCCGCTCTTCGTGCCGTGCCACCGGGTCGTCGCGGCGGACGGGCTCGGCTCCTACGGCTCGCTCGGCACCGGGTACAAGCGCCGGCTCCTGGAGCTCGAAGGTTGTGCGGTCTGACCGGCAACGAGTAGCGGCTTCTGGGCGGCTGCAAAGCGGCGCGAGGCGGCGTCCTCAGTCGCGCCCGTGCGTCCAGCACGGGCGCTCCCTGCGTCCTTGCCTCGCTTGCTTTTCGCGCGCCAGAAGCTCGCTATCGTCACCGGCCAGACCGCATGTTCTCTGAGGACGTACGCAACGAGCTCGCCGGGATCGCCCCGGCGCGGGAGTGCGATCGGCTGGCCGAGCTCTCGGCGCTGTTCCACCACGCCGGGCGGCTGCACCTGCTCGGTCGGGGTGAGGTGTCGCTGCACCTCGATCTCTCGAGCGCGGCCGCGGCGCGCCGCGCCTTCGCGCTGCTGCGCGCGTTCGGCGTGCGCTCCGAGATCCGCACCTACCAGCGGCACGCGTTCGGGCGCGAGACGCGCTACCAGCTGCACGTCGAGGGCGGCTCTGCGACGCTGGAGGTGCTCGAGCGGGCGGGGGTGGTCGACTCGCGCTCCCGGCCACGCGACCGGCCGCCGAAGCGCGTCGTCTCCCGTTCGTGCTGCCGCTCCGCCTATATACGTGGCGCCCTGCTCGCGGCCGGCTCGGTGAGCCCGCCGCCCTCACCGCACCTCGAGGTCAGGAGCGAGAGCCGCGAGGGCGCGGAGGCGGTGGCGGCAGCGTCGGCCGCCGAGGGCGGCGAGCTGCGTGTGGCGGAGCGCTCGGACCACGCGCTCGCCTACGCAAAGGGAATCGACCGAATCGCCGGCGTGCTGGCCGCGGCGGGCGCGAGCGAGGCGGCCCTCGCGCTCCAGGAGCGGGCGGTCGTCGGCTCCACGCGCGCGGGGGCCAACCGCCTCGCGAACGCCGACCACGCGAACCTCGTCCGCGCCGGCCGAGCCGCCCACGCGCAGCTGGAAGCGGTGCGCCGCCTCGAACGAGCCGGCCGGCTCGACGAGCTCTCACCACAGCTGCGCGAGATCGCCAAGCTGCGGCTGAAGCACCCTTCGCTGTCGTTGCGCGAGCTGGCCGTGAAGTGCGACCCGCCGGCGAGCAAATCGACGGCCCACCGGCGTTTGCGCTCGCTGGTTCGCATTGCGCAGCGATAGCGGGAGGCCGCCTTCCGACTTTCAAGGCGGCATGGTTTTTCGGGGGCGCCGTCAGTAATACTCTCATCCGGCGGGTTTGCGCTCGTCCGGCGATGGATTCAGACCCCGTCCGTCGCCAAGGTCCGGAGCGCAATAAGCGGAGGGGGAGGTCGTCCTCGGAGCTTCCCCTCCGGCCCGCCTCCGGCGGGGCCGGTCGGGCTTAAGACGCGGGCACGGGCAAGCCCGCACCCGCTCTAATGTCGTCAGCGCAAGCGCTGACGACGCGGCCCGCCGGCTTGTTCCGATCCGATTCGAGCCTCGAGCGGTAGGACATGGAAACGCCACGAGGCGGGGCGTATGTTTGCCCTTGCGGCCAAGGCCATCTCCGGGACGCGAAGGGAGGTCTGTTCGTGTATCCCGCCAGTTTCGAGTACTTCGCTCCGACGACCCTCGACGAGGCCTGCGAGATCCTCGAGCGGTACGGAGGCGAGGCGAAAGTCCTCGCCGGAGGCCAGAGCTTGATCCCACTGATGAAGCTGAGGTTCGCGGCCCCACAGGCCCTCGTCGACATCAACGCGGTGACCGGGCTGGACACGCTCGCGGAGGAGAACGGCGGACTGCGCATCGGCGCGATCGTGCGCCACAAGACCTGCGAGCGCTCCGAGCTTCTCGGCGGGCGCTTCGGAGCTCTGGGAGCCGCAGCTCCGCAGATCTCGGACCCGATCGTGCGGAACCTTGGCACGGTCTGCGGCTCGCTCGCACACGCTGACCCGCAGGGCGACTGGGGCTCGGTCATGCTGGCGATCGGCGCCGACGTCGAGACCAACAGCTCAACAGGCGCGCGGACGATCCCGATCGAGGAGTTCTTCCAGGGCCCGTTCACCACCGCGCTCGAGACCACGGAGGTGATCACGGCGGTGCGCGTGCGTGACCCGGGCCCGAAGGCCGCAGGTGCGTACCTCAAACTCGAGCGCAAGGTCGGCGATTTCGCGACCGTCGGCGCGGCGGTCCACGTCTCGTTTGCGAACGGAACCGTCGGGCGGGCCGGAATCGCGCTCACGGGCGTCGGCCCGGCGAACCTGAAGGCGACGGCGGCGGAAGAGGCGCTCGTCGGCCGAGAGCTGGACAAGGAGGCGATCGTGGAGGCGGCCAGCCTCGCAGCGGACGCCGCCGAGCCACGCGACGACATGCGCGGCACCGCGGAGTACAAGCGCAGCGTCGCGCGGGTGTTCGTCGAGCGCGGACTACGAGCCGCGGCCGAAGGGAGGAGCGATGACTGAGACCGTGACCCCGGCCAGTGCTGTCGAGGCCACCCGTGCCGTGACGGTCACCGTCAACGGCGAGGCGCGCTCGGCAGATGTCGAGACCCGACTGCTGCTCGTGCACTTCCTGCGGCAGACGCTGGGCCTCACCGGCACACATCTCGGCTGCGACACGACGGGCTGCGGGGCCTGCACGGTCCTGCTGGACGACGTCCCGGTCAAGTCGTGCACACTCTTCGCCGTGCAGGCGAACGGCCGCGAGGTGAGGACGGTCGAAGGCCTGCAGCAGGGCGCCGAGCTGCACCCGATCCAGGAGGCGTTCCGCGAGGAGCACGGGCTCCAGTGCGGCTTCTGCACTCCCGGGATGATGCTGACCGCGACGGCGCTCCTGAAGGAGAACCCGGATCCCAGCGACGAGGAGATCCGCTGGGCGCTCTCCGGGAACATCTGCCGCTGCACCGGCTACCAGAACATCGTCAAGGCGGTGCACCACGCCGCTGCCAAGCTCTCGGAGGGGAGGTAGCGATGGCGACCACGGAGGTCCGCGGCCTCGGCCATTCGGTCAAGCGCAAGGAGGACGAGCGCTTCATCCGGGGCAAGGGCAACTACGTCGACGACATCTCGCTCCCAGGAATGCTGCACCTCGAGCTCTTGCGCAGCCCGTTCGCGCACGCCCGCATCGGCTCGATCGACACCTCGCGGGCCGAGGCCCTGCCGGGCGTCGTCGCCGTCGTCACGGGCGAGCTGATGGCGCAGCACAACCTCGCCTGGATGCCGACCCTCTCCGGCGACACGCAGGCCGTGCTCGCCACGGACAAGGTCCGCTTCCAGGGCCAGGAGGTGGCGGCGGTCGTGGCCGAGTCGGCCTACATCGCCAAGGACGCGCTGGAGCTGATCGACGTCGAGTACGAGCCGCTGCCGCCGGTGACAGGCCCGCGGCAGGCGCTCGAGGACGACGCTCCCCTGATCCGCGACGACAAGGAGGGTCAGGCCTCCAACCTGATCTACGACTGGGAGGCAGGCGACAAGGAGGCCACCGATCGCGCCTTCGCCGAAGCCGACAAGGTCGTAACGCTGGACACCCACTACCCCCGCTGCCACCCCGCGCCGCTGGAATGCTGCGGCTGCGTCGCTGACGTCAACCCGGCGACCGGCAAGGCGACCATCTACATGACCTCGCAGGCACCGCACGCCATCAGGACGCTGTTCGCGCTCGTGGCGGGCCTGCCCGAGCAGAACATTCGCGTCATCTCTCCCGACATCGGCGGCGGCTTCGGGAACAAGGTGCCGATCTACCCGGGCTATGTCGTCGCCACGGCGGCGTCGCTCCTGCTCGGACGGCCGGTCAAGTGGATCGAGGACCGCACCGGCAACCTCATCTCGACCGGCTTCGCGCGCGACTACCACATGCACGGCGAGCTCGCGGTCAAGGACGGCAGGATCACCGGGCTTCGCACGTCGCTCGCGGCGGACGAGGGCGCCTTCTACGCCGACGCGCAGCCCTCGAAGTTCAAGATCGGCCTCTTCCACATCGTCACCGGCTCCTACGACATCCCGGCCGCGCACGTCGAGGGCCGTGGCGCCTATACGAACAAGGCGCCCGGAGGGGTCGCCTACCGCTGCTCGTTCCGCGTCACCGAGGCGTCCTACCTGATCGAGCGCCTCGTCGACGTGGCCGCCCACGAGCTCGGCCTCGATCCGGCCGAGTTCCGCGTGCAGAACTTCATCAAGCCGGACCAGTTCCCTTACAGGTCGGCGACCGGGTTCGTCTACGACTCGGGCGACTACGAGCGGGCGCTCCGGCTCGCGCTCGAGAAGCTCGGCTACGAGGAGCTGCGCAAGGAGCAGGCGGAGGCGCGGGAGCAGGGCAAGCTGATCGGAATCGGGCTCGCCTCGTTCACCGAGGTCGTCGGCGCGGGCCACGGCAAGGAATACGACATCGTAGGGCTCCGCATGTTCGACTCGGCGGAGCTGCGCGTGCATCCGACCGGAAAGGCGATCCTCAAGCTCGGCGTCAAGTCACAGGGCCAGGGCCACGAGACGACGTTCGCCCAGATCGTCGCGGAGGAGCTCGGCATTCCGTACGAGGACGTCGAGGTGCAGGAGGGCGACACCGACAACACGCCGTACGGACTCGGCACCTACGCGAGCCGCTCGACCCCGGTCGCCGGGGCCGCCACTGCGGTGATCGCGCGCAAGCTGCGCGACAAGGCCCGGACGATCGCGGCACATCTCCTCGAGGCCGCCGAGGACGACCTGGAGTGGGACAAGGGCCGTTTCTCCGTCAAGGGAGCGCCCGACCGCGCCAAGTCGATCCAGGACGTCGCCTTCGCCGCCTACACCGACCTGCCCGACGGGCTGGAGGCGGGGCTCGAGGGCGTCCACTACTACGACCCGCCGAACATGACCTTCCCGTTCGGCACTTACGCGGTCGTGGTCGAGGTCGACCGCGGTACCGGCGCCTGGAAGGTCCGCCGCGTGGTGGCGGTGGACGACTGCGGCGTGCGGATCAACCCGATGATCGTCGAGGGCCAGATCATGGGCGGCCTGACCGAGGGGTTCGGGATCGCCGCCATGGAGCTAATCACCTTCGACGAGGACGGGAACTGCATCGGCTCGAACTTCACGGACTACTTGCTGCCGACCTCCTGGGAAACGCCGTCGTTCGAGCTCGGCGAGACGGTCACGCCTTCGCCTCATCACCCGATCGGCGCGAAGGGCGTCGGCGAGTCGGCGACGGTCGGATCCCCGGCCGCGTTCGTCAACGCCGTCGTCGATGCGCTCGCGCATGCGGGCGTCCGGAACCTCGAAATGCCGGTGACCTCGGACAAGGTCTGGATGGCCCTGAATGAGGCGGGGCTCGCGGAGTGACGGAGGACGTCCTGGTCCGGGCCGGACGGCTCGCTGCGGCGGGCGAGCCGCACGTGCTGGCGACGGTCGTGAACGTTGAGCGGCCCGCGTCGACGCGCCGCGGCGACCGGGCGCTCATCACGCCTGGGGGCGAGCTCTTCGGCTGGGTCGGCGGGGCGTGCTCCGAGCCGATCGTGATCCGCGAGGCCCTGCGTGCTTTGGCCGACGGCGAGCCGCGGCTCGTGCGGATCGGGCCGCAGGGCACAGCGGCGGAGGAGGGAGACGTGGTCGTCGCCGAGAGCTCGTGCGCATCGGAGGGCACCGTCGAGGTCCTCGTTGAGCCCCGTCTGCCCAGGCCGCTACTGGCCGTGGTGGGGGACAGTCCCGCCGCCCGCACGCTTGGTGAGCTCGCGGCCACGATCGGCTGGCAGGTCGAGAGCGAGCTTGCCGACGGAGCCGACGCCGTGGTGGTCGCCTCGATGGGGCACGGCGACGAGGACGTCCTGACGACCGCGCTGGCGACCGCGGCGGGTTACGTGGGCCTGGTCGCGAGCTCGCGCCGCGCGCAGGCCGTGGTCGGGGAGCTGCGCACGCGCGGCCTGGACGAGGAGGAGCTGGCGCGCATTCGGAGCCCTGCTGGGCTCGACCTCGGGCCCTCCAGCCAGGAGGAGATCGCGGTCGCGATCCTCGCGGAGCTCGTGGCCTGGCGCCACACGACCGGTGTCTCGCCCGCCGAGGCCGTCGGCGAGGCTGTCGATCCGGTGTGCGGGATGACGGTCTCGATCGCCGGTGCCCGCGAAACGCTGGTCCGCGACGGCACGACGTACTACTTCTGCGGCCCCGGTTGTCGCCGCCGCTTCGAGGCAGCACACGTCTGATGCGGCTCGAGAACACCTTCGAGGTGCCGGCGCCGCCCGAGGCCGCCTGGGACCTGCTCATGGACGTGCCTCGGGTGATCCCGTGCATGCCCGGCGCGAAGCTGGACGAGACCGTCGACGAGTCCAACTGGAAGGCGACGATGCAGGTCAAGCTGGGGCCGATCTCGCTCTCGTTCGCCACGGACGTGAAGCGCGAAGAGACGGACGAGGCTGCGCGTCGCTCGAAGCTGAGCGCCCGGGCCCGAGAGACGCGCGGCCGAGGCGCCGCGCAGGCGTCGATCGAGTCGTCGCTCGCCGCGATCAACGGAGGCACGAAGGTCGACCTCGTTACGGACCTCAGCCTCACGGGCGCGGTCGCCCAGTACGGACGGGGCATCGTCCAGGACGTCTCGTCGCAGATGGTGACGAGCTTCGCCGAGTGCCTGAAGGCCCAGCTGACTGCGGCCCCGGAAGAAGCGCGGGCCGCGTCGGAGGCGCAGGCGAAACCGGTGTCGGGGCTCTCCCTCGGCTTCAGCGCCCTCGGCCGGGCAGTCAGCCGCTTCTTCGGCCGGCTATTTCGCCGCGGCTAGCCCGCGCGCCTCAACCCTGGGGTCAGATCTTGCACTGCCACATCACCGCCACAAGTTCGCATCGAGTTGTCCACACCCTGACCCCTCTGATCGCTGTTGTCACAGTCTTGTTGCACGAGCCATGCGCCGCCGAGAGGCGCGTGTGGCAATGCAAGACCTGACCCCGGGTTCACGACTGCGCAGCGCTCGGACGCGCGTGCGAGCCGCCCTCCCGCCCAGGGAGTCGGCCTCTACGCGGCTCGTTCGAATGCGCTCAGTAGCGCTCGCTTGGCGAGCAACGTCGCCAGATGGACTCGGTACTCGCCCGACGCATAGGTGTCGCTCATGGGGTTCGGGAGCGCCTCGGGGACCTTCTCCGCCGCGGCCGTCGCCGACTCCTCAGAGGGAGGCGCGCCGATCAGGGATTCCGCGGCCGCTTCCGCATGGACCGGCGTTCCCGTGACGCCGCCGATGGTCAGCCGCGCGCTCGAGCATGTTCCACCCTCCACCGACACCACCGCCGCCACGCCCACGACCGCATAGAACGAGGCCGGATGGCGGTGCTTGAGGTACGCCGCTCCCGTTCCCGCCGGCGTCGCAGGTACCTTCGCCGCGACGACGAGCTCTCCCGGCTGGAGCGCGGTGGTGAAGACGTCGACGAAGAAGTCGTCCGCAGCGACCTCGCGCTCGCCGCCAGAACCGGCCACCACGATCTTCGCGCCCAGCGCCTTCAAGATGGTTGGGTAGTCGGCCGCTGGATCGGCGTGGGCGACGCTTCCGCCCAGCGTGCCCCGGTTGCGCACCTGCACGTCGCCGATCAGAGCCGCCGTCTCCGCCAGCACCGGGCATCTCGACCGCACGAGCTCCGACCCCGCCACCGAGGCGTGCATCGCGAGCGCTCCGATCCGAAGGCCCTCGCCGTCCTCGGCGATCTCGTCGAGGCCCGGGACGCCCGCGAGATCGACCAGGGCCGCCGGCATGCTCAGCCGCAGCTTCATCAGCGGCAGCAGGCTGTGTCCGCCGGCCAGGGGCCGGGTCTCCTCGCCCTCGCCGAGCAACGACAATGCCTCGTCGAGGCTCCCGGGGCGGTGGTAGGCGAACTCGGCGGGCCGCATCGTGTACATCAGGCCCCCGCCTCCCGCATCGCGCGCCACACGCGCTCGGGTGTCAACGGCATGTCGAGGTGCCGGATCCCGAGCGGCGCGAGCGCGTCGACAACCGCGTTCACGACCGCCGGCGTCGAGGCGATCGTCCCCGTCTCGCCGGCACCCTTCACGCCGAGCGGGTTGACGTCGGTGGGCGTCTCCGTCCGGTCGACTTCGAACGACGGCAGGAACTCGGCCTTGGGCACCGCGTAGTCGAGCAGGCTCGAGGTCGTCAGCTGACCCTCCCCGTCGTAGACGGCGCCTTCCCACAGCGCCTGCGCGACGCCCTGCGCGATGCCGCCGTGCACCTGGCCGTCGACGATCATCGGGTTGATCACCCGCCCGACGTCGTCGACCGCGACGTAGCGCTCGAGCGTCACCTGGCCGGTCTCCGGGTCGATCTCGACGATCGCCACGTGCGTTCCGAACGGGAACGTGCAGTTCGGTGGGTCGTAGTACGTGGTGTCGTCGAGGAACGGCTCCTCGCCTTCGGGGAGGTCGTAGGCGAGGGCTGCCGCGCCGGCGATCTCCTGAATCGTCTTGGCGGTCTCGGGAGCGCCCTTGACGAACGCCTTGCCGCCTTCGAACTCGACATCCTGCGGGTCCGCCTCGAGCATGTGAGCCGCGACGCGCCTGGCCTTCTGCTTGATCCGCTGCAGGCTCTTGTAGACGGCGACCGCTCCCACCGCGGCGCTACGGCTGGCGTAGGTGCCGTACCCGAACGGCGTATTGAGCGTGTCACCGAGCTCGACCGTGACGTCCGCGATCGGGATCCCAAGCTCGGTCGCGACGATCTGGGCCGCCGTCGTCTCGTGCCCCTGCCCCTGCGGCTGGGTGCCGATCGTGACGACGGCCTTGCCGGTCAGGTGCACGCGCACGTTGGCGCTCTCCCACATCGAAGCGCCCCAACCCTCGCCGACGGTCCCGATCCAGGCCGACGGCGCCGCCCCGCAGATCTCGACGTAGGTCGAGAAGCCGATCCCGCGGTAGCGGCCCTGCCGCCGGGCCTCGTCCTGCTCGCGGCGGAAGCCCTCGTAGTCGACGAGCTCGAGCGCGCGGTCGAGCGCCTTCCCGTAGTCGCCGGTGTCGTACTTCAGGCCGCTGAGGATGCCCGGGTCGTATGGGAACTCGTCGGGCGGGATGAAGTTCTTGCGCCGCACCTCGACCGGGTCGAGCTCGAGCTCCCGCGCAACGAGGTCGACGGCGCGCTCGACGGCGTAGGTCGCCTCCGGCCGCCCCGCACCCCGGTAGGCGTCGACCATGCCGGTGTTCGTGTAGACGCCGAGCACCTGGCAGTGGATGTTCGGAATCCGGTACGCGCCCGAGAGCATCCGCCCGTAGAGCGTCGTCGGGATGCCCGGGGCGATCGTCGAGAGGACCCCGCCCAGGTTCGCGTACGTCTTGGCCTTGAAGCCGGTGATCGTGCCGTCGCGCTTCGCGCCCACCTCGAGGTAGGTGACATGGTCGCGGCCGTGGGTCGTCGCGACGTAGTTCTCGCGCCGCGTCTCGACCCACTTGACCGGGCGCCCGATCTTCTCGGCCAGCGCGGCCATGAGCACGTACTCCGGGTAGAGGAAGATCTTCGTGCCGAACCCGCCGCCGACGTGGAGCGCGATGCAGCGCATCTTCGTCTCGGGGATGCCGAAGACGAACGCCGTCATCAGCAGACGCATGATGTGCGGGTCCTGCGAGCTCATCCAGACCGTGTAGCGGCCGGTGGTCGGCTCGTACTCGGCGGCGGCCCCGCGGACTTCCATCGGGGTGGGGATCAGCCGCTGGTTGATGAGGCGCTCCTTGACGACCACCTCGGCCTCACCCAGCGCCCGCTCGGTCGCCTCGGCGTCGCCGCACGACCAGTCCATGGCGATGTTCCCCGGCGCGTTCTCGTGCAGCTGGAGCGCGCCCTCAGCGGCCGCCTGCTCGGCGTCGACGATCACGTCGAGGGGCTCCCAGTCGACCTCGATCAGCTCGAGCGCGTCCTCCGCGGCGTACGAGCTCTCGGCCACGACCGCGGCGACACCCGCGCCGGTGAAGGTGACACGGTCGATCTCGAGCGCCCTCGGCGTATTGACGAAGTTCTCGACCCCGCCCGCCTGCCACGCGCACGGGAGCGCGGGCAGATGCTCGAAGTCCTTCCCGGTGAAGACGGCGACCACGCCGGGGTGGGGGGCGGCCTTCGCAGTGTCGATGCTCTTGATGCGGGCGTGCGCGTACGGCGAGCGCAGGATCGCGACGTGCGCCATCCCCGGCAGCGTCAGGTCGGCGAGGTACTTCGCCGCACCGCTGATCAGGCGAGCGTCCTCGACGCGGCGGACCGGCTCGCCGATGAGCCTGGTGGGCTCCTCGACCGTCGTCATCGCGCCGCTCCGGCTGCCTCGTGGACGGCCCGGACGATGTTCTCGTAGCCCGTGCAGCGGCAAAGGTTGCCTTCCAGCCCGTGGCGGATCTCTTCTTCGCTCGGCTCGGGAGTGTCAGCGAGGAGCGAGACTGCGGCCATGATCATCCCGGGCGTACAGAAGCCGCACTGGAGCCCGTGCTGCTCGTGGAAGGCCTCCTGCACCGCGTGAAGGTCGCCGTTGGAGGCGAGCCCCTCGATCGTGGTGACCTCCGCACCGTCGGCCTGAACTGCGAGCAGCGTGCACGACTTCACCGCCTTCCCGCCCAGGTGCACGGTGCAGGAGCCGCACTGGGAGGTGTCGCAGGCGATCTTCGTTCCGGTCAGGCCGAAGCCCTCTCGGATGAGGTCGACGAGCAGCGTCCGCGGCTCCACGTCGGCCTCACGGGCCACGCCGTTGACAGTGATCGAGACGTGCATCGCTCGACCCCCCTTGGTCGGTCGCAGGCGCGGAGATCAATAACCGCTTGGCGATCCTTACGATGTCCGCATGCGGTTCCGTTCGGTCGATGACGTCGAGCGCGCCCTCGGGGAAGCCTCGTACCTTCCCGATCGCGGTCTCGCCACGGCGATCTTCCTCGCGCTCGAGATGCGGCGGCCGCTGCTGCTCGAGGGCGAGGCGGGGGTCGGCAAGACGGAGGTCGGCAAGACGCTGAGCGAGCTGCTCGGCGCCGAGCTGATCCGGCTCCAGTGCTACGAGGGGATCGACTCCGGGCAGGCGCTCTACGAGTGGGACTACGCACGGCAGCTCCTCTACGCGCGAGCGCTCCAGGCCGGCGAGGTCGACCCGAGCAGCCGGGTCGAGGAGCTCTATGGCCCCGATTTCCTGCTCGAGCGCCCTCTGCTGCGCGCCATCCGCGCCGGCTCCCGGGCCCTGCTCTTGATCGACGAGCTCGACCGCGCCGACGACGAGTTCGAGGCGTTTCTGCTCGAGGTGCTCTCGGACTACGCGGTCACGCTTCCCGAGCTCGGGACGATCGCGGCCGAGGAGCCGCCTGGCGTGGTGATCACGTCGAACCGCACGCGCGAGCTTCACGACGCGCTCAAGCGACGGTGCCTCTACCACTGGATCGACTTTCCGGAGCTCGAGCGGGAGGTCGAGATCATCCGGCTGCGCGTTCCGGGGGTCTCGGAGCAGCTCGCGCTATCCGTCGCCGCCGCGGTGGCACGGCTGCGGGAGCTCGAGCTCGTGAAGCACCCCGGCGTGGCCGAGGCGATCGACTGGGCGCAGGCCCTCACGGTTCTCGGCGCTCGCTCCGCGGACGGTGACGAGGCGCGCGAGACTCTCGGCTGGGCGGTGAAGAACCGGGAAGACCTTCGCCGCGCCGAGGCTGCGCTGCGTGACTGAGCCGGTCGGCGTGCTGACGGAGTTCTCGCGCTCGCTGCGAGACGAGGGCGTCCCCGTCGGAACGGGACGGATCGTCCGCTTCTGCCGCGCCGCGGCCTTGCTCGAGCCTGCGGACCTGTACTGGGCCGGCCGCACGACCCTCGTCTCGCGCCGGCAGGACGTGGCCGTCTACGACCGGGTCTTCGCCTCCTTCTTCGGGGGCATGCGTGAGGCGGCCGAATCCACAGTGCGCGTACGCCTGAGCGCCGACGTGGCGCCCGAGGTCGAGCTCGCGCTCGCGAGCCCGATCGAGCGGCTCCGGCACAAGAGCTTCGCCGATTGCTCGGAGGACGAGCTGCGGCAGCTCGCGGAACTGATGGCGCGTGAGTCGCTCGCGGTCCCGCTACGCCGCTCACGCCGCCGGAGGGCCGCGAAGCGCGGAGTGCCCGACCTGCGACGAACGCTTCGCCGCTCGTTCCGGACAGCCGGTGAGCCGGTCGAGCGGGCCTGGCGCGAACGCCGCGTGCAACCGCGCCGGCTGGTGCTCCTGCTGGACGTGTCCGGCTCGATGGCCGATTACTCGCGCGCGCTAGCGATGTTCGCCCATGCGGCGCTCCGGGCGAACCCGCGCTGGGAGGCGTTCTGCTTCGGCACCCGCCTCACACGAGTGACCAGGGCCCTCCGAGCCGCGAACCACGACGAGGCCCTTCGACTCGCCGCGGCGCAGGTGGTCGACTGGGACGGCGGAACGCGAATCGGCGAGTCGCTGAAGCGGTTCCTCGACGACTTCGGGCACGGCGGGATGGCCCGTGGTGCCGTCGTGGTCTTGTGCTCGGACGGTCTCGAGGTCGGCGACCCCGACCTCCTCGAGGAGCAGATGGCCCGGCTCTCGCGCCTTGCGCATCGGATCGTTTGGCTGAACCCGCTGCAGGAAGACCCGGCCTACGAGCCGCTCGCGCGGGGAATGAAGGCTGCGCTGCCCTACGTAGACGACTTCGCCGGCGGGCACAACCTCGCCAGCCTGGAGGCGGTCGCCGAGCGCCTCGCCCAGGCTTGAAGCGGCCGCACCGGCGAAGCCGGCGCGGCCGCTTATGGTCGGCGTCGCAAGCGAACGCCTTAGAACTCGTCTCAAAATGAAGCCTTGTGCCCCCGAGCCGCGCTGGACACCGCGAGGCCGCGTCCTCGGAAGCGCCCGTAGCCTCCGGCTACGCGCGCTCCGCTGCGTCCTCGCCTCGCACCGCCCAGCGCACCTCGGCGGCGAAGCGTCATTCCGAAACGAGTTCTTAGTCGACGCCGGCGTGAATGCGGCCGCTCGCGGTCTGGAGCGGGCCGCCGGCTCGATCGGCGCGCCGAGCCAGCATCTCGGCCAGGATCGAGACCGCGGTCTCGGCCGGCGTGACCGCGCCGATGTCGAGCCCGCACGGCCCGGAGATCCGGTCGAGCGCCTCCTCCGGCACGCCGGCCTCCAGCAGGCGCTTGCGGCGCCGCTCCTGGTTGCGTCGCGAGCCGAGCGCGCCCACGTAGTACGCCTCGGTCTCGAGCGCGCCCTTCAGCGCCGGAACGTCGAACCGGTCGTCGTGTGTCAGCACGATCACCGCCGTGGCCGAGTCCGGGCGAACCCGCTCGAGCGCCTCCTCGGGCCAGCCGACGATGAGCTCGTCGGCGCTCGGGACCCTCTCCCGCGTCGCGAACTTGCCGCGCGCGTCGGCGACGATCGTCCGCCAGCCGAGGTGCCTCGCGGCGCCGCAGAGCGCCTCGGCGGTGTCGACCGCCCCGATCACGAGCAGGCGCGGCGGCGGCCCGTAGACGTCCGCGAAGACGACGCGGCCCTCGTCCTCGAGCGCCCGGCTACGTCCCGATCGCAGTAGCTCGTCGACCTGCGCGGCCAGGGCGGGCGGCGCGTCCGTCGCTTCGCCTTCGGCTGCGAGCCAGGTCTGACCGGCGTCCTCCCCGTCCAGGACGGTGAACAGCACCGCGCGCCGCTCCTGCTGGACGACCTCCCGCAGCCGTTCCAGCAGCTCCTCGTCGGGCTCGTCCACGAACACGTCGATCTCGCCGCCGCAGGGCAGCCCGACCTCGAGCGCGAGGTCGTCCGAGATCCCGTACGTGGCCAGGCGCGGCGGCCCGCCGCCGAGCACCTCCTGCGCAATGCCGTAGACCTCGTTCTCGACGCAGCCTCCGGAGACGGAGCCGGCCAGCTCGCCACCCGAAGAGACCCCGAGCTTGGCGCCGACCGGCCGGGGGGCCGACCGGCGCGTGGCGACAACCGTCGCGAGCGCGATTCGCTCGCCGCGCTGCCGCCACCGCCCGATGTCTCCGAGGATCTCCTTCATCCGTGCCCCATCATTCTGCCGGTGGCAGGGTAGTTAGACTCGGACGAGGAATGGAAGGGGAGGCTTCGATGGCTATTCGCGTTGGGATCAACGGCTTCGGGCGGATCGGGCGCAACTTCTTCCGGGCGCACCTGAAGCGGGGCGGTGAGTTCGAGGTCGTGGCCGCGAACGATCTCGGTGATGCCGAGACCATGGCCTACCTGCTCAAGCACGACTCCGTGCTGGGGACCCTCGAGGAGGATGTTGCAGCAGGCGAGGGGAAGATCACGGTCGGCGGACACGAGCTGCAGCTGCTGAGCGAACGCGATCCCGGCGGCCTCCCGTGGGGCGACCTCGGCGTCGACGTCGTGCTCGAGTCCACGGGCTTCTTCACGGACCGCGAGGGCGCGGCGAAGCACCTCGACGGGGGCGCGAAGAAGGTGATCATCTCCGCGCCGGCGAAAGGCCCCGACGTCACCATCGTGCTCGGCGTCAACGAGGACGACTACGACCCTGAGTCGCACGACGTGATCTCGAACGCCTCCTGTACGACGAATTGCGTCGCGCCCCTGGCGAAGATCCTGCACGACGAGCTGACCATCGAGCGCGGGTTCATGACGACCATCCACGCGTACACGAACGACCAGCGCGTGCTCGACCTGCCGCATGAGGACCTGCGCCGGGCCCGGGCGGCGGCGATCAACCTGATCCCGACATCGACCGGAGCTGCCCGGGCGATCGGGCTCGTGATGCCCGACCTGCAGGGGAAGGTCGACGGCATGTCGATGCGGGCGCCGGTGCCGACGGGCTCGATCGTCGACCTGGTCTGCCAGGTCGGCCGCGAGACGACCGCCGAGGAGGTGAACGAGCTCTTCCGCTCGAAGGCGGACTCGGGCCGCTACGAAGGGATCCTGCAGTACTCGGACGAGGCGCTCGTCTCGACAGACATCCAGCACTCGCCGTACTCGTCGATCTTCGACAGCCAGCTGACGATGGCCAACGGCAACCTGGTCAAGGTCTTCGGCTGGTACGACAACGAGTGGGGCTACTCGTGCCGGCTGGTCGACCTGGTGGCGAAGGTCGGAGCAACGCTGCCCGCAGCCGTTTCGGCGTAGGTTGGGGAGACCCCGCTCCGTTCGCGAGGCCGAGGTCGGCGGGAAGCGCGTGCTCGTGCGCGCCGACCTGAACGTGCCGCTCGAGGACGGCCGGGTCGCGGACGACACGCGCATCCACGCCTCGCTGCCGACTCTGCGCCACCTGCTCGACCACGACGCGGCGGCGGTGGCTGTCTGCTCGCACCTCGGCCGGCCGCAGGGACCCGACCCCGCGTTCTCGATCGAGCCGGTGCGGGCCCGGCTGCGCGAGCTGCTCCCGGACGAGCGAATCGAGGTGCTCGAGAACACGCGCTTCGACCCGGGGGAAACGAAGAACGACCCGGCGTTTGCCCGGAAGCTCGCTGACGGCCACGACCTCTTCGTCCAGGACGCGTTCGGCTCCGTGCATCGCGCGCACGCTTCCACGGTCGGGGTCGCCGAGCTGCTGCCGGCCTACGCGGGGTTGCTGCTGGAGCGCGAGCTGGTGGAGCTCGGAAAGCTGCTCGGCGAGGTCGAGCGGCCGTTCGTGCTCGTCTCGGGCGGCGCGAAAGTCGAGGACAAGCTGGGCGTGCTCCGCAACCTCGGCGGCAAGGCCGACACGGTGCTCGTCGGGGGCAAGATGGCCGAAGAGCTGCGGGACGAGAGTCCGCTCGGGTTCGACGTCGTGCTCCCGACCGACGTGGTGGCCGCCGCTGCGTTCGAGGAAGATGCGGCGGCCGAAGTCGTCCCCTACGACGCGCTGCCCGAAGGTTGGCTCGGCCTCGACATCGGGCCCGACACCCGAGACCGCTTCGCCGCGGAGATCGCCGAGGCGAGGACGATCTTCTGGAACGGGCCGATGGGGGTCTTCGAATGGCCGCGCTTCGCGGAGGGCACGGGGGCGGTCGCGGAAGCCGTTGCCGGAGCGGAGGCGTTCTCGGTCGTCGGCGGGGCGGACTCGATCCGCGCACTGAACGAGCTCGGCCTGGTCGACAGCGTCTCCTGGGCGTCCACCGGCGGCGGGGCGGCCCTCGAGTTGCTCGAAGGCAAGGAGCTGCCGGGCGTGGCGGTGATCCCGGAGGCATGAAGCTGATCGCAGGCAACTGGAAGATGTGCAAGGGGCCGCGTGAGACGCTGGACTTCTGTGCGGCGTTTCGTCCACCGGAGGGCGTCGAGGCCGTGCTCTGCCCGCCGTTCGTCTCGCTTCCGGCGGCCGTCGAGAGCGGTCACACCGTCTTCGCGCAGAACGTGCACTGGGCGGAGGACGGCCCGTTCACCGGCGAGGTCTCGGCGCCGATGCTGCTCGAGCTCGGCGTGGCCGGAGCGATCGTCGGCCACTCGGAGCGGCGCCAGTACTTCGGCGAGACCGACGAGACGGTCGCCCGCCGCACCGCCGGCGCGCTCGAGCACGGTCTGCGCGTGATCGCCTGCGTCGGGGAGTCGCTCGAGGAGCGCGACTCCGGCCAGATGGAGCTCGTGCTGCGCGTTCAGGTCGAGGCGATCGGCGAAGCGGCCGGCCCGCACGAGCGGCTCGTGATCGCCTACGAGCCGGTCTGGGCGATCGGCACCGGGCGCACCGCGAGCCGCGAGCAGGCGCGCGAGGCCCACGCGTTCATCAAGGGGCTGCTCGACGTGCCCGTTCTCTACGGCGGCTCGGTCAAGCCCGACAATGCCGAAGAG
>JBKPHO010000076.1:0-3226 GCA_046729915.1 Actinomycetota bacterium
TGGTTGTTCCAGAGGCTGTTCCATACGCTGTGCACACTGGAAGAAGTGCAACCGGCTGCAGAAGCAAAAGTCCCGCCTTTGCGGGGCTTTTTCGCAAGCCCTCTGACGGACTCGAACCGTCGACCCCCTCCTTACCATGCGCTCCGCGCGGCAACTGGTCGCAACCCACGGCAACGATTTTGGCCTGATTTCGCCCTTTTCGCGGCTGCCCGATTTGCCACCACTTGCCACCGGTTGCAACCACTGGGCTCCATAAAGGCTCCATGCTTTGTTGCCCGTGCTGGCGACGTGACGGGATGGTCGTTTCGCATGTCGCCGCCTAGGTTCGCGCGAATCCTGAAGGCGCGCGCGAGAGACTTTGTCGCTTAGTCCGTGAGTCGCACGGCGCCGATCTGCATCATCAGTGAGAGATTGTCGGGAACGACCTCGATCGCGGTTATGCGGCCGTCACTGATCGTGAGGACGTCGATCACGCGAATCTCGAACGCGCGCCCACTGGGCTCAACAGACCCGAGCCGCGTCGTGAACGGGCCGGCATGGCGACCGCGCTGCAAGAACACGAGCACGAATCGGTCGCCAGTCTCGATCTGCTCGATCGGCTCGTTCTGCAGATCACTGAACGCTTGTTTCAACATCCGCGCTCGCGCCACAAGCTGCGAGAGGGGGACGTCGGTCCCGTTGATCCGAACAGGATCCGCATACGTCTCTGCGAATGCAACGAGCGCCTCCGACTCAGAGCCGAAAGGCTCCGTCCACAGACGCGTCAACCGGGCGACGAGCTCGATCGGTACAGGATAGGTCGGTCGACGCGGGCGGCCTCCTCCCGCGACCTCGCGCAGGCGCGGTTCTACGCCCTCGCGACGACCCCGCCGGTTTCGATGCGGTCACCGGCTGAAGCCCGGGCACCTGAGCCGGATGCTTCTCAGGCCCGTTCGGCTGCGACTTGGGCGTGCGCGACGTCTCCGTCCAGCCGCGGGAGAGCTCGATCGAGCCAGCGCGGGATCCACCAGTTCGCCCGGCCGAGGAGTTGCATCGCGGCCACGAGCACCATGCGGACGATCGTCGCGTCGACGAGATAAGGGCTCAATCGTTCGTTGTCTAGGCTGGCTACTGCAGCACCTGATCGCGCCTCCGCTTGCAGCCTGTCGCGGCAGGGCGATTTCGCGTTGCGTCTACGCGTTGCCTCAGCGCGCCGACCCGGGCGCGATGAGGCCAAGTTCATGCGCGTCGATCACGGCTTGTACGGTCACAAAGGTCGAGCTTTTGGAGGATGCGGGCGACGGGAGGCTTGGCGGTTGCCTGGCTGACCACGAGCCGCTCGCAGATCTCGGGATTGGAGAGGCTCCACGCGAGTAGGTCGAGGACTTGTTGCTCGCGGTGTCAGTTCCCTCGACGCCGGCGGTGTCGGGTAGGAGCGGGCGCGTGCCGCGCGGACTCCTCGATCACGGATCGTGACCTCAGGCGCGACTAGCGCTTCGCCGCTTGCGACGATGCGTACGGCTGATTCAATTTCTTCGGGCGGGGCGCCGCTCGCACCGGCGCGCAGCGCGTCGAAGACGTAGTTGTCTTCCGCTCATCGTTTTGCGACCGGTTGCAACCACGGCGCTCCATGAAGGCCCCAGCATTCGTTGCCTTCATCGGCTCGACCGGCTGGAGTCGTCCGACGTGGCGATCGTCTTTGTCAGCAGTCGTTCCAACAGACGGCGCGGCCGTGCCGGTTGCGGCGTCGAGCTGCAAGCTCCGTAAGCAGTCGCTACCACCTCACGTCGGCGGCGTTCGCCGAGGGCAGCGATTCAGGCGGCCCCCGCCGCGGCTGCGACGGGGGCCGCTCAGTCCTACGAGTGGGCTACTCGCACGGCGGTTTGAGGCCGGGGATGAAGGCCACGACGTTCGTGCCAAACGGTTGCGCTTCGTGGGCCAAGAAAGAGACCGTTGCGCCAACTTCGCCGGCCTCCTGGCTGCTCGTGAACTGAGCAACGCAGGCCCCGTTGGTTTCGTTCGCAGACGCGGACGCCGAGGGCGCTACCGTCAGCACCCCCGCCGCCGCAACGACAACGAACAGCCGTGTTCGTTTCATGTTCATCACCCCTTTCCTGGTTTTCTCATTTCCAGTGGCTCGTTCAGTGCGGTTACGAGTCGGATCCGGTGAGCTTTGCGCGTGTCGACATGTAGTGATCGGCGTCGCCTTCGCCGCCGGGCCTGTTCGAGCCGAAGTAGAGCGTCGTCCCGTCCCATGAGAGTGACGGCCTCGTCTCCGAGGCGGCACTGTTCACGTTCGGCCCGAGGTTGATCGGCGTGGACCACGGAGCGGAGGTGCTGTCGCGTGACGCGGAGTAGATGTCGTTGCCCTGGGCGCCGCGCCGAAGCCCAGGACGAAGAAGGCCGTCGCCCAGGTCACGCGCCGCGGCTGCGCTCCCAGCTCGTCGAACCCGAGACCCGAGACGAAGGACAGGTAGCCCGGGATCAAGGGCAGCACGCACGGCGAGACGAACGACACGAAACCGGCCGCGAACGCCGCCGCGAGTGCGCCCGGCCCGAAGTGCAGCATCAGCTACGCGAGGTGGCGGCCGCGAGCCCGTGCTCGAAGCCGGCAAGGCTGGTCGCGCCGATGATCTGCGTCACCACCTGGTGGCGCGCATTCAGGAAGAACGTCGTCGGATACCCCTGAACACCGAGACGAGCCGCGAGCTCACCCTTGGGGTCGGCGATGCTCGGGTGCTGCCAGCCCCACTTGCGGTAGAAGCTCGTGGCGCCGCTCGACGTATCCTGCGTGTCGATGCCGATCACCTGCACGTTCGGGTGCGAACGCGCGAAGCGCGCCAGGTCGGCAGCCTCCGCGTTGCAGCCGGGGCACCACGATCCCCAGACGTTCAGGACGAGCGGCGTGCCCCGGTAGGAGGCGAGGTCGACGCTCCGCCCCGTGACCGGGTCGGTGCCCGCGAGCTCGAGCGCCCCCTCCGACCGGTGGGTGACGCGGCTGACGCTCGCGGGCCCGTTGTTGCGGGCGGCGAGATAGCCACCAACCAGCGCGGCCGCGACGACGACCACCGCGGGAACCGCAGCCCGGCGCAGAGTCACGCGGCTGCGAAGCGAACCCCCGCCGGCAGTCCTTGCCTGTTGTCGTTCCCGCTTTACTCTCCGTTGGCTCACCGGCAGGTCCTCTCAGGACGGCCGGCGCGCAGCCTCGCCGCGGATGCGTTCGATGACCTCGTCCGCGAGCGACGGC
>JBKPHO010000077.1:0-4308 GCA_046729915.1 Actinomycetota bacterium
CTGGAGGTCGTCCACCGCGACCACGACCGGCCCGCCCGGCGCAAGCAGCCGCAGCGCGCCGAGGAAGGCAGCGGCAACCGCCCGGTCGTCCGGCGCACCGTCCCCGGGCTCCTCGAGCAGGAGCGCGACCTCGAGCGCGCGGCGCTGCGGAGGCGGGAGCTTCGGCAACGTCTCCGCGGCGACGCCGTCGAGCAGGTCCGCGAGCCCTGCGAACGCGAGCTGAACCTCGCTGCCGCCGGGCCGTGTGGAGAGGACGCGGAAGCCCTTTTGCCGCGCGCGCCGCACCCCTCCCTTCCAAAGACGCGTCTTGCCGATGCCTGCCTCGCCCTCGAGGAAGATCGCCTGCGGCCCCGACCGGGCGCGGGCAAGCAACGCCTCGATGGTCGCCAGCTCCGCCTGCCTGCCGACCAAAGTCTCCTCGACCACGGTCACAGCGGACACCTCCACGCTTGACCGTAGCGCTCGCCTCCGGGCACAACAAGCGTGGCGACGAGTACGGTCCGAGGAGCAGATGGCACTCAGCATGCTTCTGCTCGCCGCGACCACGGGCAGGCAGGCCTGGTTTTGGGGGATCACGCTCGGCTTCGCCGCCGTCCTGTCCGTGCTCAATATGCTGCTCTTCCTGGCCGTCTTCGGCCGGCGTTTCCGGGAGCTCATTCGAGGCCGCCGGTCGGCCGAGTTCCGCCGGGAGTGGGAGCAGCTGCTGGACCAGCTCGACCCGCAGGCGCCCGGCCGTGACCCGGACTTGCTGCGAGCGAGGATCGCCCGGCTCAACGAGCTGGAGCGGCCGATCGCGGCAACGATGCTGATCGACCGGCTGAGGGCCGCTTCGGACGAGAGGCGAGCAGCCTTGCTCGAAGCGGCGCGGGAGGTCGGCGGGACCGACGTGCTCTTTCGCTCTACCCGGCGCCGCGCGCCCTGGCGGCGGGCGCTGGCGGTCAGAACGCTCGGCCTGCTCGGCGCCGAGGAGGCGGTGCCCGTGTTGACCGAGCGCCTCTCCGACCGAAGCCGCCACGTTCGCGAGGCGGCTGTCAGGGCCCTGGGCCGGATCGGGGACCCGCGCGCGCTGCCTTCACTGGCCGATTTCTTCGCGCGCCCCGGCCGCGCCGGCAGCGGGATCGTCTACGAGGCCCTGCTCGCCCTCGGGCCGCCTTCCGCACCGGTCTTCGAGGAAGGCCTCGCATCGAGCGACGAAGCGGTTCGGGTCACCTCGTGTTTCGGCGTCGCCGCAGTCCTGGCGCCCGAAACGGCTCGACCGCTGCTGGAGCGGATGCTCGACGATCCGGCCGCGCCGGTCCGCGTGGCCGCATGCGGAATGCTGGGTCGACTCGGCGGCGAGCAGCTGCCGGAGTCGCTGACACGCACCGCGGCCGACGAGCAGCGAAGCGTCCGCCGCGCCGCCGTCTCGGCGCTGGCGGCCTACGACGATCCGCACGCGCTTTCGACGCTGCTCGCGGCCCTTGACGACCCCGATCGCGACGTGGCTTTGCGCGCCGGCGAGTCGCTCGTTCGCCTCAGGCGCCTCCCGCGTGTCGGCGTCTCGGCGTCCGCGGCAATCGAGACGACTAGGGCCTGGCCGCTCGAGACGGCACTCATCCTCGATTCGCTGGGGGCGGTGTGAGCGTCCTCCTGGTCGCCTTCCTGATCGTCTCGGTCTCGATCTTCGCCTTCTTCCTCGTCTACAACCTGGCCACGCTCGCCCTGACTGGGCTCTCACTCGTCGAAGAGCTGCAGCAGAAGATCGAACGCGGCGGGCTGTTCCGGCCGCTGCGCCGGCCGCTTCGGCCCGGCATCAGCCTGATTGCGCCCGCCTACAACGAGGAGCTCGTGATCGTGCCGACGGTGCGCTCGCTGCTCGGCTCCGACTACGACCCGCTCGAGGTCGTGATCGTCGACGACGGCTCCACAGACGGCACGCTGGCCGCGTTGCGGGACGCCCTCGACCTGATCGAGCTGCCGCTCGGGGATCGCTTCGACCTCGAGACCGAGCTGCTCGAGGAGCTCTACGTCTCCCGAGCGGACCCGCGCCTGCGAGTCGCCCGCAAGCGCCACGGCGGCCGCTCGGATGCCTTGAACGCCGGCCTGAACCTCGCCCGCCACGAGCTGGTCGCGATCGTCGACGCCGACTCGCTGCTCGACCGCGACGCGCTGGCGCGAGTCGTCGAGGTGTTCGCCTCCGACCCCGATCGGGTCGTCGCAGTCGGAGGCACGGTCCGGATCGCCAACGGCGGTCGAATCGAGGACGGCGTGATGATGCGCCCGCGCGTGCCGCTCCACGGAACCGAAGCCTCGCAGGTGGCCGAGTACCTTCGTTCCTTCATGGCCTCCAGAATCGCCTGGGCGAGGCTGAACGGCCTGCTGATCATCTCCGGAGCCTTCGGCGTCTTTCGCCGCGACCTCTTCCGCGCTGTCGGCGGCCTCTCGCGCGAGACGGCTGGCCGAGGACATGGAGGTGGTGCTGCGGATGCACGAGCAGCTTCGCCCGACCCGGCCCGGTGTGCGGATCGAGTTCGCCGCCGACGCAACCTCCTGGACGGAGGCGCCCTCCGGCCTCCGGCCGCTGCGAGGCCAACGAGTCCGCTGGCACAGCGGCCTGCTCGACAACCTGCGCCTGCACCGGAGGATGATCGGCCGGCGGAAGTTCGGCACCGTCGGCCTGCTCTCGCTTCCGTACACGATCCTCGTCGAGGTCCTCGGACCGATCCTCCAGGTGCTCGGCTACGGGATGCTGATCGTCCTGATCGTCTACGACAAGGTCGCGTGGGAGTACGCCGTCGCGTTCCTGGTCATCGTGATCCTGCTGGCTCAGCTGCAGACGGCGGGCGCGATCCTGACCGAGGAGATCGGCTTCGGCCGCTACCGTCGCCGCGACCTGATCCTGATCGGCGGCTGGGCACTGCTCGAGACCTTCTGGTACCAGCCGCTCAGTGCGATCTGGCGATTCTGGGCGAGCCTCCTTTGGCTCTTCGGTCGGCGGCCCGGCTGGGGAAAGATCCCGCGTGGTGCCGCGCTCGCGGAGGCGCCTCCGGAGATCGCGCTCGAGGCACAGGCCGCGCCCTTGTCCCGTTAGCTGACGCTGTCTTCGGGGAGCGGGATCAGGCGCGCGCGGTCGCGGATGTCCTGCAGCACCGTCAATCCGGCCCGGGCTGCTTCGAGCGAGCGGTCCCACTCGCGCCGGTACGCACGGCTGCCGGGCTGCCGGCCGAGCGCGCGGGCCCGTGCGCGAAGGGCGGTGACGAGCAGCCGCTTGGCGCGGACGGTCTCGCCGGTCGCCCGGTCACCGGCCACGCGCCGGCGGGCGGCGACGACGACGGTTCGGTAGGCGGCCGCGCGGCGCACGATCGCGGCGGGTGCGAGCCGGCCGAGGCGCCAGTCTCGATACGCGAGCTCGTACGCAGTCATCGCGCGGCTGACGGGCTCGTAGTCGGCGACGAGGCGCTGTTGCTCGCGGTCGAGCGCGAGGAACGACTGGTGGGGAGCCGGGGGCGGCGGCTGCGTGCGGCGCTTGCCGTCGTCGCAACCGCCGGCGAGCAGTACCGCCGCCAGGAACCCACAGGCGCCCCAGTAGACTCGGCGGCCATGAAGGTGCTGGTCACAGGCGCCTCCGGCTTCGTCGGCCGCGCGCTGGTCGACGAGCTTCGTCACGGAGACGGAGCCTACGACGTCCAGCCGCTCGGGCGGTCCGAGGGCGACCTTGCCGAGCCCGGGACGGCCGAGGCGGTCGTCGGCGAGGCCGGACCCGATGTCGTCGTGCACGCAGCGGCGCGGATCGGCGTCGTGCGCTGCGAGGAGGAGCCGGAGCTTGCGCTGCGCTCGAACGTGCTCGCCGCGGCCCTCGTCGGGCGGGCAGCGGCGGAGCACGGCGCACGGCTGGCCTACGTCTCGACCTCGGACGTGTACGGCTCGGCGGTCGCCGCCGACGAGGAGACGCCGCCGGCGCCGGAGAGCCTCTACGCCCACACGAAGCTCTGGGGCGAGCAGGCCGCCGCGCTGTACGCGCCCGAGGGCCTCATGCTGCTGCGCCTGGCGAACCCCTACGGGCCCGGGGTCGACGCCTTGCAAGGCAAGGGCGCGCTGCCGACGATGCTGCGGCAGGCCGCGGCCCGCGAACGGATCCCGGTCTTCCGCGGCGAGGCCCGGACCTGGTGCTGGATCGACGACGTCGTACGCGCAATTCGGCTCGTGCTCGCGTCGGGCGAGGAAGGGACCTTCAACATCGGCGCCGACGGCGAGCCGGTCTCGCTCGTGGACGTTGCCCGGCTGGCCTGCGAGCTCACCGGCGCGCCGCAGGACCTGATCGAGGAGGTC
>JBKPHO010000078.1:0-1694 GCA_046729915.1 Actinomycetota bacterium
CCGACGATCGCCTGCTGCTCTTCCGCAGAAAGGTGCGCGAACTCATTCGCGGCCGGGTAGATCTGAAGCAGGTACTTCATGGTGTCCTCCTCTGGAGCGGGTTCTCGCCCCCACGACGAACGTACACCGCGAGAGGGGACAACCCGCCGGCAGTGCCGGTGTCAGGCCACTTTCGATTTTGTGTCGCTCTCGAGCCACTCCTCGAAGGTCGGGCCGGCTAGCGTGGCGTGCGGGCCGGGCAGCAGGGCGCCCGTCTCGATGAGGTGGCTTTCCGGGAAGGCCGGATCGGTTGCCCTCTCGACTCTCAGCGGATCGCCGCGTCGGACGGCGAGCAGCTTCGCCACGTCGAGGAGGTTTTCTTCCCGCGGGCCGGCGATCTGCGGGAACGGCAGTCCGGAGGATCCACGAGCGGGTCCCGAACCGTTGGCGAGGTTGACCAGCGCTTCCGCGACGGTCCTGGCTGCGACCAGCTGCGTGGGCCAGCTCGGCACGTAGCTCACCTCGCCCTGCCGACCCCAGTCCACGAGCTCGGGGACGAACTCGTGGAACTGCGCCGCGCGCAGGATGCGCACCGGGATCGGGCCTGACAGCATGGCTCCCTCCTGCGCGAGCTTCGCTGCGTAGTAGCCGGCGGTGAAACGGTCGATGCCGATGATGGACACCACGACGATCCCCTCCACGCCGGCCCGCGCCCCGACCTTCTGCAGGTTCCGGGCCGCGGCGGTGAAGAAGGCCGTGGCGGCGTCCTCGTCGGGAGAAGGCTGCGTGGCGACGTCGATGATCGTCGCGACGCCCGCCAGCGCTTCCGGCAGTCCCTCGCCGGTAACGACGTCGACGCCGTGAGAGCGAGAGATCGCGACGACGTCGTGTCCCCCTTTCTCGAGTACGTCGACGACATGGCGGCCGACTCTCCCGGTCGCACCGGCGACTGCGATCTGTCCGTGTGCGTGCATCACTGTGCTCCTTTCCGTTGGGTTGCGTTCCTTGGCGACTACGAACGAGAAGCGCTCGAGGGGACACCGAGCGCGAGGAGCTTCGAGTGCGCTGCGGAGGAGTGCGCCTGCCCGGTCGCCGCCTACGAATGGGTCGACTGGGCGCCAGCGACTGTCCCCTCCGGGTGCGGTCGTTCGTCGAAGAGACGATGAGTTCAAACCTCCCACCGAGTCGAAGGAGGTAAGAAAGATGACCACAACGACGATCACTCGGTGGACCGAACTCGCCCACCGCACGAGCGACGGCATCGACGTCTACCTGTTCTGGAACCAGCCCGGCAACCACGTCACCATCAGCGTCCTTGACACCCGAAACGACGACCACTTCGAGCTCGAGGTTGACGGCCGCCACGCACTCGACGCCTTCAATCACCCCTACGCCTACGCAGCCTCCAGCCGCATAGACCGCCTGAGCGCGCTGACCGATGCGCTTGCCGCTTGACGCATGCGCGCTGGCGCCGCACGAGCGACGCCTGACGCCCGGCGCTTTGGCTGGTCATCTTCCCTGCGAGGATTAGCGGCCGTAGCCGGCTCTCTGCGGCGATTCCCGTGCGGGATGTGCGCGGGATGTAAAGAAGCCGGCGCCTCGGCCGCACCGACGAGGCCTGCGCCGCCTACGCGCGTGCGCTCGAGCTCGCGAAAGCAGAGCCAGAGCGACGCCTGGCGCTCGTCGGAGCGGCGATCGCTGCCGCCTTCGTCGAG
>JBKPHO010000079.1:0-5872 GCA_046729915.1 Actinomycetota bacterium
GCTCTGGCGGCGCTCCAATCCGCCTCTACGCTCGATCACGATCACGAGCGCCGTCCTGATCGTGCTGGGACTGGTCGGCACGTTCCCGACCTTCTTCCAAGCGTTCGAGTAGATCTCGGCGGGCCGGGGATGTGCGCGCTCAGGCTTCTGGCGTCCCGCTCGGGGAGCAGCTCAGAGAGGGGGGAAAGACGGAGTTCTGCGGCTGCCGCGAGGGGGCGTCCCAGGACGTTTTTCGGTCGACGCGCATTCCTCAGGGAGGTTCAACCATGACCAAGATGACGAGGCGCCGCCTCCTTCAGTACGGCGTGGCGGGCGGTGCGACCCTGTTCCTGCCGCTGCGTCTCGACGTGCGGCGGGCGCTCGCGCAGGTGCCCGGCGGGACGCTGCCGCCCGACAGCATTCCGAAGTACGTGACGCCGCTCGTGATCCCGCCGGCAATGCCGCGCAGTGCCGCGCTCCCGACGCCGCGGGCGCAGGGCGTCGACTACTACGAGATCGCGGTCAGACAGTTCCAGCAGAACATCCTTCCCGCGGCCATGGGTCTCCCGACGACCGTCTGGAGCTACGGCTCCGCGAACCACGCGGGCAGCTTCAACTACCCGGCGTTCACGATCGAAGCGACCTGGCGGAGGCCCGTGCGGGTCAAGTGGATCAACGAGCTCGTCGACGCGAACGGGAACTACCTGCCCCATCTGCTTCCCGTCGATCAGACGCTCCACTGGGCCAACCCGCCTGGCGGGCCGCACGGGAGGGACGCGCAGGGCACCGACCCGACCAGGTACACGGGGCCGGTGCCGATCGTCACGCACCTGCACGGCGGGCACTCCTCCGAGGAGAGCGATGGCTTCCCCGAGGCCTGGTACCTGCCAAAGGCGAAGAACATCCCGGCCGGATTCGCCCGTGTCGGCTCCTTCTACCAGCGGTTCAGGGCCGAGGCGCAACGGCTGTACGGGCAGGCGTGGAGGCCCGGCAGCGCGGTCTTCCAGTACGGCAACGACCAGCGAGCGGCAACGATGTGGTACCACGACCACACGCTCGGGATGACGCGCGCGAATGTCTACGCGGGCCCGGCCGGCTTCTACCTGCTCCGCGGCGGGCCCGCGGACGCGGTCGGCGGTACGCTCCCCGGGCCGGCCCCGGCACTCGGCGACCCGCCGGGCGCGCGCTACTACGAGATCCCGCTCGCGATCCAAGACCGCTCCTTCAAAGCCGACGGCTCGCTCTTCTACCCGGACAGCCGCGCCTTCTTCGAGGGCCTCGAGCCCTCCCAGCTGCAGATCCCGTTCATTCCCGACCAGGCCTGCGGCGGCCCGAGCGACATCTCGCCGATCTTCAATCCAGAGTTCTTCGGGAACACGATCGTGGTCAACGGCAAGACCTGGCCCTTCCTCGAGGTCGAGCAGCGCCGCTATCGCTTCCGGTTCCTGAACGGCTGCAACTCGCGCTTCCTCATCCTCGAGCTGAGCAACGGCCTGCCCTTCTGGCAGATCGGCACCGAGGGCGGCTTTCTGCCGGCGCCGCTGCAGGTTAAGCGACTGCTGCTCGGGCCCGCCGAGCGTGCCGACGTGATCGTCGACTTCACCGAGGTCGGGGTCGGAAGCGAGATCATCCTCAAGAACCTTGGCCCCGACGAACCCTTCGGCGGCGGCGAGCCGCCGGGCGACTTCGACCAGGCCGATCCCGACACGACCGGTCAGGTACTACAGCTCCGGGTCGTACCGGCGACCGGCCCCGACCCGAGCACGCCACCCAACGAGCTCGTCCTGCCCGCAATCGCGTCGCTTCCGGCCGCTACCAACACCCGCCAGGTGTCCCTCAACGAGCTCGACTCTGAAACCGTGCTCGTCTCCGAATCGGACGGGAATATCGTGCTCGACTGCGAGGGCGGCGAGCCATTCGGGCCGAGGGAGGCCCTGCTCGGCACGCTCGCGGGCGGCGAGGGCGTCCCGCTCGGCTGGGATGACCCGATCACCGAAAACCCGGCCGTGGGGGCAACCGAGGTGTGGGAGTTGCACAACTTCACCGAGGACGCGCACCCGATTCACATCCACGAGATCCTGTTCGAGGTCGTCAACCGTGAGCCGTTCGGCGGCGCCGCCCGTGGGCCGGAGCCCTGGGAGGCGGGCGCCCGTAAGGACACGGTCATCGCCTATCCCGGCGAGGTTACGCGGGTGAAGGCCACCTTCGACCGCGCGGGTCTCTTCGTCTGGCATTGCCACATCGTCGAGCACGAGGATCACGAGATGATGCGGCCGTACCGGATTGGTCGATAGGACGAGGGACAAGGGCTGGAAGCGAGGGGACTCCAAGAGGCCATTCCTCCGTCCACCTGGAACCTCCGCGCGCCGCCCCCCGATCGCGGGAGCGCCGCAATCACGCGCGCCGGTTCGCTGCTAACCGGTCTTCAGCGTCTTGATGTAGGCGACGAGCGCCCGCAGCTGCTGGTCGGGGATGATCCCGCCCCAGTGCGGCATCGAGACGATCGGTGCGCGCCCGATGACGCTGCCGCTTCGGATCACGTCGATGATCTTCTGGTCGGTGCTGAACTCCTCGAAGAAGTCGGCCCCGGAGAGGGGTGGGATCGCCTTGTCCGGCGATTGGGGGTTGGGGACGCCGCCGAGCCCGTTCGGGCCGTGGCAGTTGATGCACCCGTAGCGCTGGTAGAGGAGCGCGCCTTCGACCGCGGGACCCTGCGCCGTGAGCAGGGGCGCCGGCGTCGCACCTGGCACCGCCGGAAGGCCGGCGCGGAGGTAGGCGACGAGATCGGCGACCTGCCGCGCCGAGATCACCTCGCCCCAGACGGGCATGTACGGCTTCGTCGGGTTGGCCGATTCGCCGAGCCCGTGATCGATGATCTGTTTCAGTTGCGCGACGGTGAGTTGTTTCCCGACCTGGCTGAGGGCAGGGACGTCCGCAGAGACGCCGCCGCGCCCGCGTTCGCCGTGACACTGCGCACAGGCGAACTGGGCGAAGTCGTGGGCGCCCGCGGCGACGCTCGTGCTCACCGAGGTGGCCCCACCGTTCGGGACGGTTCCGACGACCGTGACCGTCTTCGTCACCGTCCTCGTGCCGCCGCATCCGGCTGCCGCGGCCGCGAACAAGGCCGCGGCCAGCAAGAGCGACGCCGACCGACGGATCATGGGGACGACGCTACGCCGTACCCAGGGCCCGCGAATCGGTACTTCTCCGCGAGCGATCTGCGTACTCCCGCGGATGGCTGAGGCTCTGAGCGGAGCAAGCATCGAACATCCAAACCTGGGGTGAGAAGGGAAGAAGATCGGATTGGTGCGCAACTCGAGCCTTCGCGTGCTGATCGCCGGCGGCGGCGTCGCCGCGCTCGAGGCGGCCCTGGCTCTACGTGCGCTCGCGGAGGATCGCGTCAGCGTCGAGCTGCTCGCACCCGAGCCTCAGTTCTGGTATCGGCCGCTCGCGGTCGCCGAGCCATTCGGCTTCGGCGAGGTGAGGCAGTTCGAGCTGTCCGAGCTGGCCGCGGCGGCCGGCGCGACCTTCTCGCCGGGGGCCCTGACCGATGTCGACGCCGGAAGCAAGCTGGCTCAGACGTCTGCCGGTAGCGCTGTTCCCTTCGACGTTCTGCTTGTCGCCTGCGGCGCTGTCCCGACCCCGGCCGTCCCCGGCGCCTTGACCTTCCGCGGCCCCGCCGATACAGAGAAGATCCGCCGGTTGCTCGGCGAGATTGTCGCCGGGCAGGTCGAGCGGGTCGCCTTCGTCGTGCCGTGGGGAGCGGTTTGGTCGCTGCCGATTTACGAGCTCGCCCTGATGACCGCGGCCTACCTCGACGACCGGGGCGTCGAGCGGGTCGAACTGCTGCTCGTCACGCCGGAGGACGAGCCGCTGCAGCTGTTTGGACGGGCCGCAAGCGACGCCGTGCGCGAGCTACTCGAGGAGCGCGGGATCGCTATCCAGACGGGCGCCTTCCCGGTCGAGCTGGTCGACGGCGAGCTACGTCTCGTCCCCGAGGGAAGCGTCGCGGCCGAGCGCGTCGTCGCTTTGCCACGCCTGCGCGGGACGCGGATCGACGGCCTACCGCAGACCGTGGAGGGTTTCATCCCCGTCGACGCGCACGGTCAGGTGCACGGTCTTGCCGACGTCTTCGCCGCCGGCGATATCTCCAGCTTTCCGGTCAAGCAGGGCGGCATCGCCGCCCAACAGGCGGACGCAGCCGCCGAGCTGATCGCGGCCAACGCGGGCGCGGACTTGACGCCGCAGCCGTTTCGGCCCGTGCTGCGCGGGCTGCTCCTGACCGGCAGGCAGCCGCGCTACCTCCGGCACGAGATCACCGGAGGCGCGGGCGACGTCTCGGCGGCCAGTCCCGAGCCGCTCTGGTGGCCGCCGGCGAAGATCGTCGGGCGCTACCTCGCCCCCTTCCTCGGCGCCATCGCCGGCGTCGAGAGCCCACCCGAGGCACCCGCCGCACCCGGCGCCGTCCCGGTCGAGGTCGAACTCGACACTGGAAAGATCGCCCGTCTGGCCGCGCTCCCGCTGGAGATCGCGCGCGATGCTGAAGGCGGGGCTGGCCCGACGGCCGCGGACGTGATGTGGACCGAGCCGCTCGTCGTCGCACCGGAGGACACGCTCGGCGAGGTCGCCGAGAAGATGCGCGAACGCGATCTCGGCTCGGCGCTGGTGGCCGACTACGGGCACCTGATCGGGATCCTCACCTCGCGCGACCTGCTGCGCGCCTTCGCCGGCCGAGTCCACCCAAGCGAGGCGCGCGTCCGCGAGTGGATGACGGCCGAGCCGGTGGCAGTCTCAGCCGAGACGCCGATCGAGGCGGTCGTGGCCTTGATGACCGAGTACGGCTTCCACCACCTGCCGGTCGTCGAAGACGAGCGGCCTGTGGGGATGCTTGGCCTGAGACAGGCAGCGCGGTCTGCGCGCGGGCGGACCGGGATCGGGCTCGGGTTCTGACACCGGCCGATTAGCCGCAGCGAGGCGGCGGGCGAGGCAGACGACTGACGAGCTGCTCTTCGTCAGCTCGGACGCGTCCAGCCGAAACGCTCCTCGGCGAGCCGCGGCCGACCGGCGAGAATGCCGCGCCAGCGCACGGCGGCCTTCAGGACGTCCGGGCTCCGGGAGAGCGCGTCAACGGCGCCGGCCGCGGTCTCGCCTTCGAAGAAAAAGACGACTTCGCGCTCGCTAACAAAGACGTGGTGCCGCTCGATCCCCAACTGCTCGACCTCGAAGGGCGGCCCCTCCTCGACGAGCCGCCGGGCCTCCTCGCCTCTGCCGCGCCTGATCGGCACGACCACCGCTACACACGCCCGAGCCGCATGCTCAGCACGGAGCCGAGCAAGAAGATCGGTGAGCTCTCCCAGCAAGCCCACCCCGCCAAAGGCGGCGATCAGCACGCGCTCGCAGGAGTGCCGCTCGAGAACGACGGATTTGTCGCCGTTGATCCGTTCGCTTGCGCCCCGGCCGATCTCGACGGACGAGAGCTCGTCAAACGGGATCCGCAGCCCGTCCGGTCCACCCGACCCGTGGAGGACGAGTGCATGATCGCCGAGCTCGAGCCTGCCACTCGAGGTCGGGCCGTCACCGGTGCGCCAGACGACGGCATAGTCGTGCGGGTTCCTGCGAACGCCTTCGGCCGACAAAGTTTGCTCCTCTAACCGTCTAACCGCGTAAGTGGAGCAAACCGCTGACGGATCCGCTGCGCGTCCGCGAAGGCGCGCAAGCTACGCGCGGGGAACTACTGATCGCTGAAACTAACCACCGGCGTCCACCCCGGCGATCGTCGTTTCAGTGACGCTGGGGCCGGCTAGCTTTGGCTCCTCACCGTCGAGCCCGACCACGTGCTGGTCGGTCACGGCGAGGGGATCCACGAGCATGCCGCAACGGCTCTTCGGGAGGC
>JBKPHO010000080.1:0-2683 GCA_046729915.1 Actinomycetota bacterium
ATTCTCGTGCGCCACGCCGAGAGCGACCTCTCCGCGGTGGGCCGGACGAACGGCGACCCGGCCGTTGCCATCGCGTTGACCGCGGCCGGACGCGAGCAGGCGCGAGAGCTGGGGCGTGAGCTCGCGCGCGAGCGGATCGACCTCTGCGCCACCTCCGAGTTCGAGCGCGCGCGCGAGACCGCCGACCTGGCGCTCGAGGGACGAGCGATCCCACGGCTCGTGCTGCCGGAGTTGAACGACATCCGCTTCGGCCGGTTCGAGGGCGGCGCGCTCGCCGACTACCGCGCCTGGGCGCGCACTCACGGCCCCGAGGAACAGGTCCCATGCGGCGGCGAGAGCCGGGTCGAGACCGTCGGCCGCTACGTCCGCGCCTTCCGCACGATCCTCGCACGACCGGAGGAGACGGTGCTCGTGGTCGCCCACAGCCTTCCGATCCGCTACGTGCTCAACGCCTCGGCCGGAAGCACTCCGGCTCCCGCGATCGAACAGGTTCCGTACGCCGAGCCGTTCCCCCTCACACGCGCAGAGCTCGAGCCCGCGGTCGAGCGGCTCGCGGCCTGGGTGGCCGAGCCCGCCTGGCCTGCCCGTTCCTCGTGACCTCGACCGGTCACCCTCTAGACACAAAACACGCAATGGCTTACGGTGGCTGGACTGCGGCGGCGCGGTTGCCGCGCGCACGGGGGAACTAGGAGGGCACATGACGTTTAAGCGCCTATTGGGAATTGCCATGGCGGTATTCGCCGTCGCGGTGCTCGTGGGGTCCGTCGGAGCGGGCGCCGCGCGCACGCCGGCGAGACACGCCGTGGACCTATCGACGAATACCAAGGTGAGGGACTACCTTCGTTCGCTCGGAATCTCGCCTCGCGGGGTCGTAATTCAGCGAGGCGCGAAGAACTACGCGGGCCCACGCTGCCCGGGCAAGGGCTGGACGTGCACCCGCTCACACCGGGTCGTCCAGGTCGCGAGCGGCCGCGGGAAGAACAGGTTCCGCTGCTCGGTTGCTCGCTGCGCGGTCGTGCAGATGACGAAGTCGCTGCTGGCCACAAACACGGCAAAGTGCATCAGAACGACCGGCATCACGCAGTCGTGCTCGATCACGCAGTCGAGTACGGGCGACAACAACGACGCGATCGTCTACATGGACGCGACGAAGCTGACCGGCCTCACGCAGAACGCCTCTCAGACGGCGCAGATCGTCCAGACGGCGGGCGCAGGAGTGAACAGGGCCTGCGTCTTCCAAAGAACAACGATCGACGGATCGACCGTGGCGAAGCGAGGCGTGCCCGTCAACGTGAACCTGAACGCGCACCAGACGATCGGGATCACGCAGGACTCGCTTTCGGGCGGCAACAAGGTTCAGAACGCGACCAACAGTGGCGGCGGAGCCTGCGCCGCCGGTGCGCTCGACCAGAAGCAGACGATCACGTCCAAGGCGACCGGGACGATGAGTATCACGCAGAACCAGAACGCCACCGACGCCGGCCCGAACCAGGTCCTCGACATCGCGCAGAATCGGAGCTCGGGGTTCTTCGGAGACGCGACCGGGGCGAACGTCGCCAACTTCAACCAGACGAACACGCTGACGGCGATCGCAAACACCCCCGTCGGGCCGGTCAGCCAGACGCAGAGCTCTCTGGGCGGCGGGATCCTGGCCAAGGTGAATCAGGACAGTCGCGACCAATCGACGGCGAACGCGACGCAAACTGAGACGCAGTGCGAGGACGCGGCGACAAGCGGTCTGACAGGGTGTGCTAGGGGTAGCCTCGACACGCTTCCGTTCCCGCTGACACAGGTGCAGTACGGGCCGGAGGGCGTGTGGAAGATGTCGAAAAGCCGAGGGCGACACTTCTACAGCGTGAAGAAAGCGCCGGGCGACTCCAGCCAGACGGGCAACAGTGGCGACTCGTTCACGGTCACTCAGACCTCGCAGCAGGACAACGACACCTTCAGCGGCCAGACCAACGTCATCCAGGCCGGCTTCCACACGGACGGGACCGGAACGATCAATCAGACCGCGACAATCGACGGGCAGACGAGCTCGGATACCCAGGGGGGTAGCGGCGATGTCACGGGCAGCCTCACTTGCACCGGGACATCGTGTACGTCCACGCTCCCGCGCAACGGGAACGTGCTCATCGCAGGTACGGGCGACCTCGGAAGCACTGAGCCGAACGACAACCTCGCGCAGGCGCTCACGAGCGCCGGATACTCAGTGACCGAGTCCGCCAGCCTTCCCGCAGACCTCAGCAGCTTCAGCCAGGTCTGGTGGGTCGATTCGGGCCCGCCGACGTCTGACGAGCAGAATCAGCTGATCAACTTCGCGCAAAGCGGGAAGGGCGTCTACCTCACGGGCGAGCGTCCCTGCTGCGAGGCACTCAACGACGCCGATCAGTCGATCGTCAACTCCGTGGTCGTGGGCGGTGGAATCACGGTCGGAGACCAGGGCGACGTTTGCGGCTGCAACGACCCCCTGCCTGTGAATCCCAACGTCGTCGGCAACCTCGCAACGCGGCCGCACACCGTCACGAGCTGGCAACCCTCAGCACCAGGCGGTATGGCGGGAGTGCCGGACTCGTCCGTTTTCTCCTACTACCAACCGGGCGATCTCTCGACGCGGCAGGTCGTTGCGGCAGCGTGGGATCGGTCCAGTACCGTCGGGAACGGCCGATTGGTCGTGTTCATG
>JBKPHO010000081.1:0-4240 GCA_046729915.1 Actinomycetota bacterium
TCGAGTGGAAGCGGGCGGCGCCCTTGCCCGTGCCGAGGAGCGAGGTGGCCGCTGCGACGGTGGGCCGCGAGCTCGTCGTCGTGGGCGGGTTCCTCGCGAGCGGGCGCAGCTCGCGCCGGGTCGACGCCTACTCTCCGGCGCGCGACAGCTGGCGGCGGCTGCGCGATCTGCCCGTTACCGTCAACCACGCGATGGCGGCCTCGGACGGACGCAGGCTCTACGTCGTGGGCGGCTACGGCGCCCCGAGGCGCGCCTTCGTCCTCTCGCAAGGCCGCTGGCGGCGCCTGCCGGACCTGCCCGAGCCGCGCGCCGCGGCGGGAGCGGCGATCGTCGGCCGGACGCTCTACGTAATCGGAGGCGTCACCCGCGGGGGTCTCGCGCAGAAGTCGCTCGCCTTCGACCGCACCCGGCTCCGCTGGACGCGGATCCCGGGCCCGAAGCCCCGCGAGCATCTCGGCGTGAGCGCGCTCGGCGGCCGCGTCTACGCCGTCGCCGGGCGCGAGACGGGCACGAACTTCGACACCTTCCAGGCGTACGTCCCGTCCCGCCGGCGCTGGGTTTCCCTGCCGCCGGTCCCCGAGACGCGGGGCGGAACGGACTCCGCCTCGGTCGGTCGGCTGCTCGTCTCGGCGGGAAGCGAATCGGGACGCGGGACCTCCCCGGCCGTCTACGCGTTCGACGTCCGCAGCCGCCGCTGGCGGCGCCTCCCGGACCTACCGACGCCGAGGCACGGTCTGGGCGTGCTCGGCATCGGCGGCCGCGTCTACGTGATCGGCGGCGGGCCGACGCCCGGCCTCTCGGTTAGCGCGGCGAACGAGTTCCTGCAGCTCCGCTGATCCCCGAGCGACCATACTGGCGCCGTGCTGGCGCACTGGGACGAGGTGGAGGGCCGCCGTCAAGAGAAGGGGCCGATGTGCGCCACCTGGCAGCGCCTGGGCGACGCGGCCGGCGCGTCCGGCTTCGGGCTCAACCGCGTTCGCGTCGAGCCGGGCCGGCTCTCGACGCCGCCGCACTCCCACGGGCTCTCGGAGGAGATCACCTTCGTGCTCGGCGGCTCGGGGCTGCTGTGGCAGGACGAGGAGGTTTGCGAAGTCGGCGCCGGCGACACGATCGTCCAGGTCGCGAACCGGGCGGAGCACACGTTCAAGGGCGGGCCCGATGGGCTCGACTACCTCGTGTTCGGCACGCGCCATCCGGTCGAGTACGGCTGGCTTCCGCGCTCGCGGGCGGTGCGGCTGAGCTGGCCGTGGGTCGAAGGTCGCGTCGACGACCCGTGGGACCTCGAGGCGATCGCAGGTGACCTCGAGTTCGTCGGGCCGGGCGAGCGGCCAGCGAACGTCGTCGCTTACGACGACCTGCCGTTCGACGAGGACGGCGACAAGCTGCTGGCCGAGGCCGCCGGCTCCGAGCGCTCCGGGCTGAATTGGATCCGGCGCGCGCCGGGCAGGCGTGGCTCAGTCCCGCACTGCCACTCGCTCGAGTCGGAGGCGTTCGTCGTGCTCGAGGGCGGCGGGACGCTCGAGCTCTGGCCGACACCTCTCACCGCCTCGCGCGGCGCCGAGCGCGAGTCGCACGAGCTCCGCCCTGGCCACGTCGTCGCGCGGCCGCCTGCCACGCGGATCGCCCACTCGATCGTGGCCGGGCCCGAAGGGATCACCTACCTCGCCTACGGAACGAGGGAGCCGAACGACATCTGCTACTACCCGCGCTCCAACAAGGTCTACTTCCGCGGCGTCGGGCTGATGACGCGGGTCGAGCATCTCGCGTACGAGGACGGCGAGCCGCCGGACGAGGGTCCACCGGCAGCCGAGACACCTTTGCTTGAATGAACCGGGTCATGGCGACCCAGGTCGAGGAGCTGCCCGACAACAAGGTCCGGCTGACGGTCGAAGTCCCGCAGGCCGACCTCAGGCACGCCGTCGAGCACGCGACCCACGACCTCGCCGAGTCGGTCAAGGTGCCGGGCTTCCGCAAGGGGAAGGTCCCGGCGCAGGTGCTGCAGGCGCGCATCGGCCGCGAGCGGATCTTCACCGAGGCGGTCGAGAGCCACATCGGCGGCTGGTTTCTGAACGCCGCCGCCAGCACGCGCATCCGTCCGGTCGCCGCGCCCGAGTACGACTACGACCTGCCGAGCTCGGAGGACGACGAGTTCCAGTTCACGGCCACGGTCTCCGTGCAGCCAAAGCCCGAGCCCGCCGACTGGACGGCGCTCGAGGTGCCTTATGCGGAGCCCGACGTTCCGGAAGAGCTCGTCGACCAGGAGCTCGAGGGGCTGCGCGAGTCGGTCGCGCAGCTCGCGCCCGTCGAGAACCGCTCAGCCCGCACCGGCGACGTGCTCGTGATCGACGCGCTCGACGAGAGCGGCGAAGGCCAGCGCGACCTCGTCGTGGAGCTCGGCTCGGGCCGGCTCGTCGAGGAGATCGAGCGCACGCTGACGGGCACCTCCGCGGGCGAGACCAAGGATGTCGAGTTCGAGACCGACGGCTCGACCACGAAGGCGACGGTCGAGGTCAAGGAGGTCAAGGAGAAGGTGCTGCCGCCGCTCGACGACGAGCTCGCGCGCGCCTCGAGCGAGTTCGACACGCTCGACGAGCTGCGCGCCGACATCGAGCGGCGCATCCGTGAGGTGCTCGAGGAGGAGGCGGAGACGCAGTTCCGCGCGGCTGCGGTGGACGCGCTCGTCGCGGCCTCGAACGTGCAAGTCGGCGGCCCGCTGGTCGAAGCACGCACGCGCGAGCTGCTGAACGGGCTCGGTCGCTCCCTCGAGAGCCGCGGCATCAGCGCCGAGACGTACTTCCAGCTCTCCGGCCAGACCGCGGAGGAGCTCGTGCAGCGGATGGGCCAGGAGGCCGCCCTCTCGGTCGCGCGCGAGCTCGTGCTCGAGGCCGTCGCAGACAAGCTGGGGCTCGAGGTGAGCGACGCCGAGATCGACGAGCTCGTCCGCGAGCAGGCGGAGCTGGCCGGCGACGACCCCGACGACGCCGTGCGCAGGGTCTTCGAATCCGGCCGCCACGAAGTGCTGCGCGCCGACCTGCGGCTGCGCAAGGCGCTGGACCGCGTGGCCGCCGAGGCGAAGCGCGTCCCGGCCGAGGTCGCGCGCGCCCGCGAGGACATTTGGACCCCCGACAAGGAAACCTCACCGACCGAAACGAAACTGTGGACCCCCGGCAGCAAGGAGCCAGCATGAGCCCGTTGATCCCCATGGTGATCGAGCAAACGTCGCGCGGCGAGCGCGCCTTCGACATCTACTCGCGCCTCCTGAACGAGCGCATCATCTTCCTCGGAACGCCCGTCGACGACCAGATCGCCAACCTGATCATCGCGCAGCTCCTCCATCTGGAGTCCGAGGATCCCGACAAGGACGTCTCGATCTACATCAACTCGCCGGGCGGCTCGGTCTACCACGGGCTCGCGATCTACGACACGATGCAGTTCATCAAGCCCGACGTGCAGACGATCTGCGTCGGGACGGCGATGTCGATGGGGGCGCTGCTGCTCGCGGGCGGCGCGAAAGGAAAGCGGATGGCACTGCCGAACGCCAAGATCCTCATCCACCAGGTCTGGGGCGGTTTCCAGGGGCAGGCAACCGACATCGAGATCCACGCCCGCGAGACCATTGCCCTCAAGCGGCGTCTCGAGGAGATCATGTCGGAGCACACCGGCCAGGACATGGACAAAGTCTCGAAGGACATGGAGCGCGACTACTTCATGACCCCGCAAGAAGCTCAGGAGTACGGCATCATCGACAACGTGATCGTCCACCGCGACGCCGCCAAGGACGGCGCCAAGCCCTAGCACCCGGAGTGATTTCCGGCTAAAAGGAGAGACGTGGCGAGAGCGAGCGACGGCAACGAGCAGCTGCTCTGCAGCTTTTGCGGCAAGAGTCAGCGGCAGGTCAAGAAGCTGATCGCCGGCCCAGGGGTCTACATCTGCGACGAGTGCATCGATCTCTGCAACGAGATCATCGACGAGGAGCTCACCGCTCCCGCCCAGCTCGACCTCGACAACCTGCCGCGGCCGCGTGACATCTACGCGGTCCTGAACGACTACGTCGTCTCGCAGGAGGAGGCGAAACGGACGCTCTCGGTGGCGGTCTACCACCACTACAAGCGCGTCCAGATGGCCGCCGAGGACGATGACGTCGAGCTGCAGAAGTCGAACATCCTGCTGCTCGGGCCGACCGGGTGCGGAAAGACGCTGCTGGCCCAGACGCTGGCTCGGATCCTGAACGTGCCGTTCG
>JBKPHO010000082.1:0-4119 GCA_046729915.1 Actinomycetota bacterium
CAGGCCGCCCGCGGCGCCTGCCCCCGGGAGCTTCGCGTACGACTGCAGATGGTCTGCGAAGCGCCGCTCGAGCTCGGTGACGTCGTCGGCGAGGGCGCCCTTCTGCGGGCCGAACAGCCGAGGCGCCTGCATCAGGGTCGCTCGAACGTCGCAGAGCGCGGTCGTCGGGCCGGGCAGCTCGTCGAGCACCTCGAGCAGCCCCGCGCCAGCGTCCATGGTGGCGGTGCCGCCGAGGCAGACGAGCAGCCGCGGGCACTCGCCGACCCGCGCGAGCAGCTCCCCGAGGCCACCGCTCGAGGCCGCCTGCACGTCGAGCCGCGACGGATCCAACGGGATCACCTCGGCACTCTCGACGACCACGGTCGCGTCCGGGAGTGCTCGAATCGGCGCCTCGCGTGGTCGCCCGAAGGCGTCGTGCACCGACTCCATGCGGACGACAGCGGCTCCGAGCACCGAAGCCGTGCCCTCGCCGCCGTCCGCGAGGGGTAGCTCATCGGCCTCTGCGCCGGCCCGGCGGAAGCCACGCGCCAGCGCCGCTGCGGCGTCCCCTGCCGAGAGGACGCCTTTGAGGCTAGCCGGGGACGCGAGCGCGCGCACGGGAGCGATCGGCGCCGGACGCCGCCTCCGCCGCCTCGTCCTCCGGGACCTCCGCCGAGGACGCCCCCGGCATGCGGCGCAGCATCGCGAACGAAAGCCCTTCGCGCGCCAGGAACAGCAGGCCGACGCCAACCCCGACCGATGCCTCGATCGCCTGCAAGCCGAACCCGAACGCGATCGCCCGCCCGGCGGGCACGCCGTACGACCTGAGCGGCAGTGCGATCGCCGCCTGCAACAGGCCGATGTTGCCGGGCCACAGCGGGAAGAGCGTCGCGACGTTCATCAGCAGCAGCACGACGCCGGCGGCCGGAGCAGGCGCGTGGATATCGAAAGCGCGCATCGCCACGTAGACCGCGAAGAACTGGCACAACCAGCCGAGGCACTGGAAGAACGCCGCAAGCGCCGCCGGACCGGGCGCATGGAGCACGCCGAGCCCGTAGCGCCCCATCTCCACAAGGCGCCTGATCGGCCCGAGCTCGTCGAGCATCGACGTCTGGCGGCGCCGAGCGCTTGCCAAGGCGAACACGAAGAGGCCGAGGCCAACCGCGGCGACGATCAACACGCTCACGCTCGCCCAGTGCGGGATCTTCGCCGTGGCCAGCACATACAGGATCAGCCCTACCACCGGCACCAGGTCGAACAGCCGGTGCGCGAACACCGTCCCGACTAACGCCGCCCACGTGCCGCCGGCGCGCCCCTGCAGCCGCAGCTTGCGCGTCAGCACGGCCACGCGCGCGAGCTCGCCGATGCGGCCCGGGAGCACCGCGTTGGCGAACAGGCCGACCGAGAACGCCGAGAACACGAGCGGAAAGCCCGGGTGGGGCGGGTCGAGCGCCTGGTTGATCACCGTCCGCCAGGCCAAGGCGCGGGCGACCACGGAGAGCAGGTTCAACAGGATCGCCGCGACGACCCATTCCCACCGAACTGCGTCGAAGGCGTGCCAGACCGAGCCCCAGTCGGGCCCGCGCCACCAGAAGAGTGCTCCGACGCCCGCAGCGGCCACGAGCACGACGACGCTCCGTAGCAGCGGCGACCCCGGTATCCGCGGGCTCACACGAGCTCCTCGTAGATCGCGGCCAGCCGCCGTCCGATGTCGTCCCACGAGTAGCGCTCCACCGCGAGCTGCCGCGCGGCAGCACCCAGCCTTTCACGCCGCGGCTCGTCGCCGAGCAGCCCGGCAACGGCCTCCGCCAACCCGTAGACATCACCCGGCGGAACGAGCACGCCTGTCTCGTCCGTCATGACATCACGGTACCCAGCGATGTCCGAGGCAACGACGGGCGTCGCGCACGCAAACGCTCGCGTGAGCACCATTCCAAAGCTCTCGCCGCCGAGCGACGGCGCGACCAGAATCTTCGCCGTCAGCAGCTCCTCGGTCAGCTCGTCCTGGCTGAGGAAGCCGAGCGAGTCGATTCCGTCCGCGTCGACCCCGCTTCGGCTCAGCGCAAGGCGCACCATGAGTGGATCGGCGCCGACGATGCGCAGCCGTGCCCCGGTGCGCCGCTGGATCTCGGGCCAGGCGCGCAGCAGCACGGGCATGCCCTTCCGCGGATCGTGCCTCCCGACGAACACGATCCGGTGATCGCGGCCCCCGGGCTCGGCATGTTCGGGGGTGAGCACGCCGTTCGGGATCACCTCGAACTCGCCTGGAAACCACCGAGCCGCCGTGTCCCGTGCCGCTTCCGAGACCGCGATCCGGTGATCGATCCGGTTCATCAGGAAGCCCCACATCGGCCGCCCGGCGTGCAGCCAGCCGAGATCGCCGGAGGCGTGGAAGGTCGCGACGACCGGGCACCGTGCCCAGGCCATCACTGCGGTGCAGATCACAGGCGTCATCGGCTCGTGCAGATGCAGCACGTCGAAGCGCTCGCGGTCGAGCACGTGCTTGATGCGGCCCACCGCGCGCGGGCTGAGGACGATGTTCGGCAGCGCGCCGTTGGCCGGAACGATCACCGACCGGCCGACCGGGATCACGTCCGCGGGCGGCCGCCCGTGCCGCCCGTGCCGCGGGTGGAGCACCCGGGTGAAGCTCCCGGGCGGATCGTGGCCCATGACGGTCCGGGTCTCGACGCCGAGCCGCTGTAGCGAGTCCGCCTGCAGCTCGGCGTGCTCGGGCACCGCGCCCCAGTAGGACCACGAGTAGGGGACGACGATGCCGACCTTCATCGCGGCGGGATTCTGACGGAGGCTAGAGACGCGTCGCGATCACGCCCGTTGTGGGCGACTACTCGCCGGCCGGTGGCGTAGAGCCGCCGTGACCCGCCTGGGCCGTATGCGGGCCGACGATGCCGAGGCGCTGGCCCATCAACACTACCTCGAGCCGCGAATGCGCGCCCGTGGCCCGCAGCAGCGCTCGGATGTGGTTCCTGGCCGTCTCGTCGGCGACTTTCAGCCGCCGCGCGATCTCCTGCGTCTCGAGCCCTTCGGCAAGCAGGCGGAGAACCTCGTGCTGGCGCGGGGTCAGGTCGTCGAGCATCGACCGCTCGGGGGCGGAGGCCCTCGCGATCGGCACGCCGATCCCGAACACACCCACCACCCCGCCGCCGTTTCGGACGGGCACGGAGGTGATCCGCATCGTCACGCGACCACCGGAGCGATCGAACACAGCAAGATCGAAGATCGCGGTCGGCTTGCCGCCGAGCTTCCGCGCCACGTTCGCCCGCGCGAGCTGACGGTGCTCGGGCGCCACGCGCTCGACGAAAGGCCGGCCGCGGAGGTCGCCGAGGAGCTCGACGTAGGCGCGATTGAGCCAGCGGAAGCGACCCTCGCGGTCGATCACGTACGCGGGAGCGGCAAGGTCCTCCAACGCGTCTGAGAGATCGAGGTTGGCGGGATCGTCGGTGAACACGGTTTGCAGCACTTGTTTTGCCCCTACCGGCCACCCCGCCGCGGGCGACCGGTAGGGAGAGGCCTGAACGGTGCGAGGAGCCCGTCGATCGGCTCCGGGAGAAAGAGACGATGGCGGGGGGAAGGTATGGGGGTACCTTGACCGCCCAGGCTCTGGATCGAGCTTGTCATCAAGGCGCATGTCGTGTCATGACCCAGCTGGGTCAAGTGGAGCCGGCGAGTGCGCGGACCTATCCGAAAGCACCGGTCGCCTAGACTCGCACCATGCTCGACGACGGCCTCGCCGAGCTCCACACGCACCTCGGCGCGTCGGTCGCCTCCGAGATCATGTGGAGCCTCGCACACGAGCAGGGCATCGCCCTTCCCGTCAAGGACTACTGGGAGTTCGACCGGCTCGTCACGATCGCCGACCCGCGTCGCGTCGACTCGCTCGATGCGCTGAACGAGATCTACCACTGGACGGAGCTGATCCAGTCGAGCCCGCTCGCGGTGGAGCGCTCCGTACATGCCGCCATCGGCGGCGCCTACCGCTCCCAGCGCATCACCACGCTCGAGCTGCGCTTCAACCCGATGAAGCGGAACCGCGGCGGCGAGCGCGACCTCGACCACATCATCATGGCCGCCTCCCGCGGCCTCGACCGCGCGAGCCTCGAGTACCCGCAGGTGCGCGCCGGG
>JBKPHO010000083.1:0-7124 GCA_046729915.1 Actinomycetota bacterium
TCGACCCAGGTGCGGGTCGGGCCCTGGACGATCGTGATCACGACCGCGCCGCAGTGGCGGCAGCGGCCGACGACGCCCGGGCAGTGGACGTAGACATCGAGCCTGGCCAGCTCCTCTCGAGCTCCGCAGCTGTCACACACAAAGGGCGCGGCCGTTAGGTCGGTGCCGAACAGCTCGAGCAGGACGCCGCCGACCGCGTTCCCGTCGAGCACGAGGTCGCGCGTCTCTTTCACCCGGTCGCCCCGAAGCGCTCGGTGCGGATCCAGCGCGGGTCGTAGCCGATCTCGATGAGCCCGTCCGCGGCCGCGTCGACGAATCGGGTCGAGCCGCACACGTAGACGCGGGGCTCGTCAGCGGCGGGAAGAGCGACCTCCGCGAGCAGCGCGCGGTCGATCCTCCGCGAGTACCCGCTCCAGTCCGGCGGCTGCTCCCGCGTCAGCGTGTGCACGAGCTCGAAGCCGCCGTCCGCGAGCCGCTCGAGCTCGTCGCGGTAGATGACGTCGTCCCACGTTCGCGACGAGTAGAGGAGCTTCATCGGCGCCGTGCCGCCTTCACGCATCCGGTGCCGGGCCATCGCCATCAGGGGCACGACCCCGGAGCCGCCCGCAACCAGCAGTACTGGCTCCGGGTCGTCTGCCTCCCACACGAAGTAGCCTCCGATCGGACCTCGCACTTCGAAGCGGTCGCCCTTGCGCGCCTCCTCCACGAGGTACGGCGAGACCTCGCCGTCCTCGAGCCGCTCGACCGTGATCGCGAGCGGCTCGCCGGGCGCGGAGGCGATCGAGTAGCTGCGCTGCGCCTGGTAGCCGTCCTCGTCGGTCAGCCGCACGTCGAGGTGCTGGCCGGCACGGTGTCCGGGCCACCCCGCCACGGCCAGCTCCAGCGTGCTGACCCGAGGCGTCTCGAGGCGCGTGGCCGCGACCTCCGCGACCAGCCATGTCAGTCGCCCCAGTACCGCTGTTCCCGCCACGGGTCTCCGTAGTTGTGGTACCCGTTCGTCTCCCAGAAGCCGGGCTCGTCCTCGTCACGCAGGCTCAGGCCGCGCACCCACTTGGCGCTCTTCCAGAAGTACAGGTGCGGCACGAGCAGGCGCGCCGGCCCGCCGTGCTCGGGCTCGAGCGGCTCGCCCCCGTAGCCGAACGCGACCCAGGCCTTTCCCCCTGTGACGTCCTCCACCGGCAGGTTCGTCGTGTAGCCGCCGTCAGAGAACGCGAGCACGTAAGCGGCGTCATGCTCGACCTGGTCGAGCAGCGTGTCGACGGAGACGCCCTCCCAGGTCGTGTCCAGCTTCGACCACTTCGTGACGCAGTGGATGTCGGCCGTCACCGTCTCGCTCGGGAGCGCGCGGAACTCCTCCCACGTCCAGCGGACCGGCTCGGCGCCGCCCTCGATCGTGAAGGTCCACTCCTCGAGCGGTGTGTGTGGCGTCGGGCCGGCGGAGAGCACCGGGAAGTCGTCGGTCAGGTACTGGCCCGGCGGGACACGGTCGGGCGGCCCGTCACGGTGGCGTCCACGGAAGCCTCTCGAGATGATGTTCATGACGCCGCCAGTCCTGCGACTGTCTCCGGCAGCCCGTCGCCGTGGCCGATCGGGGCGAGCGAGCCGTCCTCGCCGACCGACCAGCCGTAGACTCGCCGTGCGTCCGCGTCGAGCGCGTACAGGAAGCGGCCGTCGCCGGTGATGGCCCCGTCGCGGATGCCCTTCTCGCCGAGCCTCGACGACGCCGCCACCGGCTCCAAGAGGCTGATGCTGCCGTCTGCGCCGACCGCGTAGCTCGAGATCGTGCCGTCGCCGAAGTTGGTCACGTACGCGTAGCGGCCGTCCTTGGTGACGGCGGCCCAGCAGACCTCGCTGCGGGTGTCGCCGATCGAGGCGCTGACGGGAACGAGCTGCCCGTCCGCGAGCGCGTACGAGGATGCGGCCGCCGCGCCGACCGCGCCGCCGAAGGCTTCGGTCACGATCACGGCGTTGTCGGCGAAGTCGAAGCCGTACGGGGTGGCGCCGCAGGACGCGATCGTCCGCGGCCCGTCGGCGTAGCCGCGCTCGTCGACCGCGTACGCGCTGATCGCGTTCGTGCCGCGCTCGGTGACGAGGAGCGTGCGGCCGTCCGGGCCGAAGGCGACCTGCGCGGGGTCCGCGCCGGCGGCGCTGAGCGGACGGGCGGAGCCCTCGAGCGGCTCGAGCATGCCTCCTGCGAGCGAGAAGCCGGCGATGCCGCCCTCCGCGCCCGCGTTCAGCACGTAGGCGAGCTTCCCATGCACCGCCACGCTCGTCGGCACGCTGCCGCCGGTCGAGGCGCGGCTCTCGAGCCGCAGGCCAAGGTCCTCCACGCCGAAGAGCGAGAGCTGGTCACTGCCCGAGTTCGCCACCAGGAGCAGCGAGCCGTCCTCGTTCAGCGCGAGCGAGCTCTGGGAGGCGAGGTGCGGCACGCCCGTACCTCGGCCGCCGGTGTCGAAGCGTGCGAGCGGCGCGACCGTCCCGTCGGCGTACCGGTCGAAGACGACGACCTCGTTCCGCTCTGCATCGTTCGTCTGGACGTAGATGCGATTCATCGTTCCTCCCGCGACTCGTCATTGTCCCCGATCAGTCGCCGGCGTGCGGCGAGCGTTACGCACGTCAGCGACGCGCGACGGCGAGAAGGGTCGGCGTCGTGCGCCCGCGTCGGAGCGGCCGCAGGACGGTGACGTATGCGGTCGTCGGCGAAATCGCCGTCGTCCAGAGCATCTTCGCCGTCGGCTTCGGGCGGTTCGGGCACGGGAGGTGCTCGCCCTGGCTCGTGTGGTGCCGCTCATGGCCGGCGTCCTGTCCCGCGAGCGGGCCGATCTCGTAGAGCACCCGCTCGCGCCCGCCGCGGAGCGGTCCGATCCGGAGCTCCTGCGAGCAGCGGGTCGCGCGGACGTACAGGAGTTGGCCGGCCAGCACCGACGGGTTCAGCAGCAGGTCGTCGCGTGAGAAGCGCAGGCGCATCGGGCGCCCGGTGACGAGGTTCACCGCGAAGATCGAGCTCGCTTCCGCCGTCGAACGATGGAACGCGACGAGGTCGACGCCCAGGGCCGGGCGCCCCAGCGTCCCCGGCTGTGACGCGCGCGCGACGACTCGATTCTGGGTCGGGGCGCTCAGCGTCTGGATGTGGATCTCGGTCGCCGTGCTGTAGGCGAGCCACTGCCGCGAGACCGCGAGCTTCGTCACGCCGGGTAGCGTCTCCGTGAGCACGGGCGCGAGCGTTTCGCGGGCTGCGACGGTGACGACATCGCCGGAGCGCCACGCGACGAGGGCCGCGCCGATCGCCGGATAGTCGCCGGGGAGCTGCGCGGTCACGCCGCCGCGGCGCAGGAAGCCGCCGACCCCGGGCGTCCGCCAGGCGACGTCGGTCCCGGCTGCGGTCGGGTCTCCTCCCGGCGAGGCGACCGTGCCGGCTGCGCGCACCTCGCCGGCCACGAGGGCGAAGAGCAAGGACGCGGCCGTCAGGACGCGCAGCAGCCGGAGGCCCTGAGGCCGCTCCGCGAGCACCGCCTCGCCGTCGCCCGCGGCGAGCACGAGGACCGGCAGCGCGCGGCCTGCGGCGAACCCGGCGGCGATCGCCAGCGCCGCGACGACGTTCCCGAGCGCGAGGCTGAGCACCGGCAGCGCCCAGGCGGCCGTGGCGGGGACGTAGGTCGTCAGGCCGGCGCCGAGCAGAAGCCCGTAGAGGAAGAGCGCGCGCGGCAGCGGCATCGTCCGGCGCCAGGGCTCGGGCACCTGGAAGCGCACCTGCGGCCGGACGCGCAGCCCGAGCGCGTCGCTCACTACCGCCGCGGCGGCGAGCCCGAGCGCAGCGACCAGAACCCAGTGTCCGCTGACCGCGGCGCCGAGACCCGCCAGGCCGCCGAAGACGACCGCTGCGCCAAGCGCCAGGCCGGCGCTGAACGCGGCTCCGGCCCTTCCCCGCTGACGTGCGGCACGCACGGTGCCGACCATCGAGAGGCTTCAGGGCGACCAGGCGCCTGCGAGGCCGACCAGCAGCCCGGTCAGCGCGAGTGCCGCGGTCAGCATCTGATCTTCGTGTCGTAGTACATGACGCAGAACACCTTGCGGCCGGCGTAGCAGTAGCCCGTCAGGGCCGCGTCGCCGTTGATCCGGTTGCGGACGTAGCCGCAGCAGTCCACGAGCTTGCGCACGTGCCCTCCGCAGCAGCGGTACCAGGCGCCGTCAATCTGGCTGCGGAAGTGGAACTCGCGCCCGGCGCGGGCGCACACGCGCGTCCGCGGAGCCTTCGGCAGCGGATTGCCGTCCGGGTCGAGCAACAGCGCCCCGCGCGAGTCGACCGGCCGCCCGAGCCTGTCGACGGTGCGCCCGAGGTCGTCGACGGGCTTGGCGTCGGAGGCGCGGAGCGGGTAGCCCTTCGCGTCGATCCGCGGCAGCCCGACCGGGTGGGGACACGAGCCCGTCGTGTAGATGTGGCCGCAGAAGTGGTAGGCCTCGGCCTTCTGCGCCCGCAGGGCCTCGAGGAGGAAGCCGCCGCTCGCGAGGCCCACGAGCAGCCGCCCTGTGCGGGCGAGGAAGCCTCGCCTCGAGCTCGCGCCCGCGACGCTTTCGCTAAGCACGTACGGGGCGGGTGGCTTGGGCCAGCAGGCTCTCGAGCTGGAAGAGCGAGTTGAAGGTGCCCTTCGCGAGCACCTCGCCGTCCGGGGCGAGCACGACGCCGTACGGGCTGCCGGGAACGGCGAGCGCCTTCCAGGCGTCCGCGTCGGCCTCCTCGTCGAAGAGCCGGAGCTCCAGCTCTGGGTCGTTCCCGAGCAGGTCGAGCGAGGGACCCAGCGCCGCGCACAACGAGCAGCCGGGCGAAGTGAAGACCGCGACCGATAGCGGCGCGCGCCGCTCGAAGCGCTCGATCAGTGCGACCCGGCCTCCGAGCTCCGGGCCCTCGTGGTCGAGCGAGAGCGCGGCCTGCGGCGCGACGGCCAGGCGAAGCTCTCCGAGCTCCCGGGCCAGTGCGAGCAGGGCGACCGCGAGTGCGGCGACGGCGAGCAGTGCGACGCCGAGGCCGATCCCGAGCCAGGCGTCGGTCGACGGCTCGGCATCCGGCAGGAAGGGGAGCGCGGCGAGGGCCAGGGCGAGGAGCGCCGTTCGAGTGACGCTCGGCCAACCGATTCGCGCCCTTCCGCCGAAGCAGCCGCAGGGAGCGCCGGCCCGGCCGCGTGCGATCGCGGCGACCTGCGCGAGCGCGAATGCCACCATGAGCCCAGCGGCCGCGAGCGCGGCGTCGACGTCGACGGCGAGCGCGACCGCCAAGGCCGCCTCCGCCACGATCGCTCCGGCCCAGGCCACGGCGCGCAGCCGCGCGTCGTCGAGCCCGTACGAGCGCAGTGCCTCGCGGCCGGAGTGGCCCGCGAGCGCCTTCGCGGCCGCGGCGACCAGCAGCACAGCAGCGAGGGCGAAACGGAGGAGACCCACAACCGTCAAGCGAACCGTGAGGATACGCCCTTGTGCGGCCACTTTGCCGCGCCGGGGCACGACCGCCGAGACGAATGACGAAGTGGTGAAGCGGCTGCGCGAGGCTCAGAGCGAGCGCAGCACGTAAGCCTCGACCGGCTCCTCCTTGCCCTTGACCTGAAGCGGCGGTAGCCGCTCGATCACGGCGCCCGGCGGCAGCGCGGCGGCGGTCTCCGCGCCTACCACGACTTTCCCGACCGGAGCCGCGGCCTCGAGGCGCGCGGCGAGGTTCACCGTGTCTCCGACGATGCCGTGCTTGCGGTGGCCGGTCGGACCGCCGACGAGCCCGGCAAGCACCTCGCCGCTGTTCACCGCGGCTCTGAAGTGCGGCCACTCAGGGTGGCCCGACGCGATCTCCGACGCAACCGCCTGGAAGGCCAACGCCGTGCGGGCCGCGCGCGCAGCGTGGTCGGGCTGGTCGCCGGCCTGGTTGAAGATCACCATCACGGCATCGCCGACGATCTGGTGGACGATCCCGCCTTCCGTCTCCAGCAAGGGCACGAGCCGCCGGAAGTAGCCGTTCAGCATCGCCGCCACCCGCGCCGGGGTCGTCCGTTCCGAGAACGACGTGAACCCCTGCAGGTCCGCGAGCAGGACGCTGACCTCGCGCGTGGCCGCGAGCGTCTCGTCGAGGTAGAGCGGGCTGAAGCGCTCCTCGTGCCACTCGGTGCGCGCGCTGGCGGCGATCGCGACGAACGCGACCAGCATCAGCACGTGCCACTCCCACCAGGAGACGCGCCAGCTGCGGGCCCAGGCGATCACGAACATGGCCTCCGCGAGCAGCGCGAAGGCCAGGGCGATCCCGAGCAGGAACTGCGCCCCGCGGCGCCGGTAGAGCCGGTAGTAGCCGACCGCCGCGGCGGCGTAGAACACGACGCCGACGACCGCGAGCGAGATCTGCCAGCCGTCCAGCTCCTCGGCGCCGAGCGGCCCTTCGAGCGGCCCGACCTCGGCGAGCGAGACCGCCGCCCAGGCGGCCAGCACGGTCGAGAGCGCCGCGATGAGCGGCACCGCCCAGCTCAGCACGCGCTCTGCGGTGCGCGGCCGCAGCACCAGCCCGGACGCGGCCGCGAACAGGCCGGCGAACGCGAGCCCGACCGGCGTCGCGAGCTCGAAGCCGGCGTTCTTGCCGATCAGCACGCCCGGCGTCGCGAGCGCGTGGAGACCCAGGAAACCGGCCGCGGAAACGAAGGCGAGCGAGACGAGCAGCAGGCGCGCATCGCGGCGGCGCCGCGCCGCGGCCCCGACTGCGTAGCCCAGGGCAACGTTGATCGAGGCTGCCACGAGGACGAGCCAGAAGTGCGCGGGGTGGTTCTCCCACGCTTCGTCCACCGCCGGGTGGGCGAGCACGAGCACCAGCACGCCGGCTCCGACGGCCAGCACAAAGAGCGGCCACAGCGGGTGCGCCTGCCGTGCGCGCACTGCCTCGGTCACTGCAGCTCGAGCTCGCGGTGGGGCTCGCCGTAGGCCGCGAGCAGCTCGAGGAACGGCATCGCGTCGAACGCCTCGGGCCCGAGCACGCCGGCGCCGCTCCACGTCCCGGCCGCCAGCAGCTCGAGCGCGGCGACCGGGTTCAGCGCCGTCTGCAGCACAACCGCCTGCGAGCCGTACTCGCGCATCGTCCGTTCGTTGTCGGCGACGTGGTAGAGGTA
>JBKPHO010000084.1:0-4109 GCA_046729915.1 Actinomycetota bacterium
ACGGCCGGCTCGTTCTGCCTCCCTCGGGAGTGCGAGCACTCCTGCAAGGTCGCGTCGGTGTATGCCGCGCCGGTTCCGAGTGTGTAGGCGCTGACGTAACCCGGGTCGCTCGCGTCGCGCGAGAGCTTCACGTCGCCGCCCGGTGTCGAGGCCGAGATCGCACCTGTGAAGGCTGCGGTCAGGGCCGCGACGGCGGCGAGGAACAGCACTGTCCTCATGTACCCCTTCCCCCTTCGTGTTGCCGGTTCACGACGGCTAAGAGGATCCTCCCGCGGCCGTAAACCGGCGCTCCGGTGCGGCAGCCTACACTGGGCCCGATGGCGACCACCTCGCTCCGACTCGTCCAACTGGCGCGCGGTTACGTTCGCGTCTCGGGGCCCGAGGCGGCCGAGTTCCTCGAGCGGATGCTCTCGAACGAGGTCGTCTCGCTCGAGCCTGGGCGCGAGGCCCGGCCGGCGCTGCTGCTGACGCCCAAGAGCCGAATCGTGGCGCCGCTGCGGGTGGTGCGCGAGGCGCCCGACGCGTTCCTGTTGATCACCGAGGCCGAGCTCGCGGAGACCGTCGGCTCGACCCTGGCGCGCGCCCGCTTTGCTGCGAAGTGCGAGATCGAGCTGAAGCCCTACCGCGGCTACCTCCACCTTGGAGCAGACCCGGGCGAGGGCGTCCCCAACCGCGACTACGGCGTCGAGGCCTGGGAGCTCTGGAGCCCGGAGGAACGCGAGGCGGCGGACTCCACCGAGCTCGAGGCGCTGCGCGTCGAGGCAGGCACACCCACGTGGGGCAAGGAGCTCGACGAGAACGTCCTTCCGGCCGAGGCCGGGCTCGATGAGACCCACGTCTCGTTCACGAAGGGCTGCTATCCGGGCCAGGAGCCGATCGCGCGGCTCCACTACCGCGGCCATCCGAACCGAGGCTTGCGCGTGCTGGAGGTCGCGGACGCGAAGCCGGGCGACGAGATCCTGCTCGGCGACAAGGTCGTCGGCCGAGTGACGAGCGCGGTTCCGGGCCGCGCGCTCGGCTACGTCAGGCGGGAGGTCCCGGAAAGCGCAGTGCTCAGCATCGACGGACAGGACGCGCGGCTACACTGACCTTCCCGCGCCCCTAGCTCAGGGGATAGAGCGCTCCTTTGTCGGAAGAAGTCCGGCCGCTTCGCGGCCATGACGACTTCTTCCGAATTTGCTTCTCCGACAGCCGCGTCGAGCCGCAGCCGCGCATGTCGGCTGCGGCGGCGAATCGTCTCCGTCGCCCCGCGGCTACACTTGACCCCCGCGCGCCCGTAGCTCAGGGGATAGAGCGCTGCCCTGCGGAGGCAGAGGTCGCATGTTCGAATCATGCCGGGCGCACTCCCGTCGAAAGTCCGCCCGCTTCGCGGGAATTACTAATTTCGACGGCCCGCCTTGTTCGGAGTTGCCTCGTGGAGCCGCAGCCGCGCTTGTCGGCTGCGGCGGCGAACTGGAACTGTGCGTCGGCGCGCCGTGCCGGTTGCATGTCGGCCGCCAGCATGTTCGCTCGTTCGCGGGCGAGGAGCAGTCGCGATTCGGTGTCGTGGTAGATCATCTTCGCCTCCTCTTTCGACTTCACATACGGAGGACGAAGGTGCGACCCGAGATTCGACATCTAGGCGATCCCACCGAGCGACCCGAATGACCAGGCGGCAGGTCGCCGTCGCAGCTCTCGGGCTGATAACCGTCGCGGTGGTCGCTGGATGTCGCTCTTCGGATTCGTCCGGCGCAGACTCGGATGCTGCGGTCAGGACGGCCCTTCTCCAGGGCGTCTCGCAAATCCGCCACACACACGACCTGGACGAGCTGCACGCCAGGCTCACGCGCGCTCGCGGCCGCCTTCGCTCGGCCCTGTCCGCGACTGCCGACGGACGAAGAGCGCGAGGTCTCGCGTTACGCGGCCTCACGTCCACGCTTCGAGGAATCGAGAGCGAGCTCGCGTTCATGCGGAACGACAGCGGGAACCTCTCGGGCGCGACGAGGGACGCGATGCAAACCGTGCACTCGCGGACGCAGGGCGCAAAGCTCCTGCGAGCGGCGGGCCGGGTGCTCGGCCTTCGGCTTGGAAGCCTCGACGGCTACTGAGCTGTTGCCCGCCGTAGCCGCTCACGTCGGCTGCGGCGGCGATATGTGAGGCTCTACATCTCGTGACGATCGCGCTGCAGGTTCTCGTCTCCGGGCTCGCGGCCGGTGGCGTCTACGGGCTCTTCGCGGCCGGGTACTCGCTCATCTACCGGCTGACGGGGATCGTGCATTTCGCCTTCGGCGACCTCGTCGGGCTCGGCGTGTTCGCGACGCTCCTAGTGCTCGCGGGGACGACGCCGGTGTCGGAGTCCGGTGCACACGAGCCCAGGTTCGTGCTCGCGCTTGCGGTCGGGCTCGCCGTCTGCATCCTCGCCGGCGCGGGGACGTACGTCGGGCTCGTCCAGCCGTACCTGAGCCGTGGCTCGACGATCGGGTGGGTCGCGGGGACCGCGGCTGTGGCGTTCGCGATCCGCGCCCTGATCGGCGCCGTCTTCCAGCGCTCGAGCTACGTCTTCCCGGACCCGCTGCCGTTCCACCGTGTCGGAGACGCCGGGTTCGTGCACCTCGCGGGCGCCCAGGTCCAAACCCGCGCGTTCTTCGTGATCGGCCTTGCCATCGCGCTAGCGCTCGGGTCGGCGTGGTTCCTCGAGCGCACGCGCTACGGACGCGCGCTCCGCGCGGTTGCCGACGACCAGGACGGCGCGCGTGTTGTCGGCGTGCCCGTCGAGCTGCTGATCACGCTCGCCTTTGCGCTGGTGGGGGCGCTCGCGATGGTCGCAGCGCTGGCAGCCGCGCCGGGCCAGGCCGTCAACGCGAACACCGGGACCCTGCTGGGGCTGAAGGGGCTCGTCGCGGCGCTGGCCGTGCGCTTCGGGCCGCCGCTACTCGCCTTCGCGTCCGGCCTCGTGCTCGGCGTCGTCGAGGCCGCGATCGCCAACGTCCACATCGGGGGCTGGCAGCTCGGGCCCTCGTACCGGGAGGTGCTGCCGCTCCTCTTCGTCTTGCTGCTGATCTCGCTGCGGCCGTCGCCGGAAGCGTTGGAGGAACGGGAGTGAACACGCTACGCGTTCGGCAAGAACCCTTGAGCTCAGTGCTCAGCCGACCTGATCGAGCCCGCACAAAGCACAGGTACAGGTCGTGAGCGTGTTCGAACAAACCGCGGTCGAGCTCCGGCGCGCGGCCGGCGAGGCTCGGGCCGGCTGGAGCCTTGCTGCCTGGCTGGCGCTCGCCGCGCTGGTCGTGGCGGCCGCCCTGCCGCTCCTCTCGCTCCCCGGGGTGCGGGTTGACGCGCTTGCGAACACGGCGTACCTCGCCCTCGCGGCAACGGCTCTGGGGTTGATCGTCGGGCCGGCAGGCCTGCCTTCGCTCGGGACGGGCGCGTTCATGGCGATCGGCGCCTTCACCTCGGCGCTGCTCGTGGCGCGCTCCGGCTGGCCGATCGAGCCGGCGGCGCTCGCCGGGACGGCCGCGGCGCTCTTCGCCGGGCTCCTGTCGGGCGGAGTCGTCCGGCTGCGCCGCGCTTTCGTCGCCGTGAGCACCTGGCTGCTGGCGTGGCTCGTCTGGCTCTTTCTGCTCGCCTTCCCCTCCGTCTCCGGCGGCTCGCAGGGATTGATCCTGCCGCCGAAGACGCTGCTCGGGCTCGACGCGACCCCCACGGTGCACTTCGAGGTCGCGCTCGCCCTGACTGCGCTGACTGCGCTCGGAGTGGCCGCGCTGCGGCGCGGGGCTCCGGGGCTGGAGCTCTCCGCGCTGCGACAGGCGCCCGGCCTCGCCACCTCGCTCGGGGTGCGGCTCGGGCAGCGCCGGCTCGGCGCGTTCGCCGCGAGCGCGGCCGTGGCCGGGCTCGCCGGCGGCCTCTCCGTCCACCTCCAGGCCGTCGCCGACCCGGCGAGCTACGACCCGTTCCTCTCCTTCACGCTGCTCGTAGCCGTCCTCCTCGGGGGCGCGGCCGCGACGCTCGGCCCGGCGACGGGAGTCGTGCTGCTCGGCCTGATCGGGCTTGTCTCGGGGCCGCTCGCCCGGCTGCTGCAGCTGCCGCTCGAGCGCTTCGACACAGCGGTCGCGGCGCTCCTGCTCGTGTTC
>JBKPHO010000085.1:0-2399 GCA_046729915.1 Actinomycetota bacterium
GATCTCGTGGTCGGTGTGCGAGAGGAAGCCCGCGTAGACCTCGGCCATCCGGCAGAACAGCCGCTTCTCCTCGTCGCTGAGCGAGTCCCAGGGCCGCACGACGTCGAGCGGCGGCCACGGCTTCCCGTCGACGCTCTTCTCCTCGGTGTACGGGTTGAGCGGCGTGAGCTCGGCGTGCTCGGGAAAGATCCCGAGCTGCTTTTGCCGTTCGAAGACGCGCTCGCGGTAGGCCTCGTAGCCCATGTCGAACTTGCCCTGGTACCTCTCGATCCACTCCTTCGGCGCGTGATGCGGCGCGTGGGTGGCGCCTGGGCAGAAGTACATGAAGAACGGCTTGTCGGGCGCGATCATCTTCGCGTCCTTGACGAACTCGATCGCCTTGTCGGCCAGGTCGGTCGTGAGGTGGTAGCCGTCCTCGGGCATCGCGGGCTGCTCGACCGGATGGTTGTCGTAGATGAGGTCCGGATACCACTGGTTCGTCTCGCCGCCCAGGAACCCGTAGTAACGCTCGAAGCCGCGGCCGACCGGCCAGTTGCGCTTCGTCGAGGCCATGTTCATCTCGTCCGAGGGGCACAAGTGCCACTTGCCGAGCATGTACGTGTTCCAGCCGCGCTCGCCGAGCACCTCCGCGATCGTCGCGCACTCGAACGGGATGTGTCCGTTCGAGTTCGGGAAGCCGGTGGTCGCCTCCGCGATGCAGGCCATGCCGTTCGTCGTGTGGTTCCGGCCTGTCAGGAGCGACGAGCGCGTCGGGGAGCAGAGCGCGGTGGTGTGCCAGTTCGTGTACGTCAGGCCGTTCGACGCGAGCTTGTTGATGTTCGGCGTCTCGACCAGGCCGCCCCAGGGCTCCATCGCCGAGAAGCCGACGTCGTCGAGCACGATGTAGAGGAGGCTGGGAGCGCCCTCCGGTGCCACCGGCTGCAGGTACGGCTCCCAGTCCGGAACCGAATCCCGGTCGTCGACGTTGATGGTGCCGCTGAAGCGCTTGGTCATGGGCCCCGCTCGGGGAGCAGGATCCCACCGAAAGCGCCGCGGCGCATCCTCTCAATGGGATGAAGATCTACTGGCGGCTACGCGGCGGCGCGCCCCGCGGTGGCGAACCTCGCGGCGCCCCAGGTCTTGTTGCACTTCGCGCAGACGATCGCCACCGAGAGGCCGCGCGTATCGGCCGCCTCGGCCGGGAGCGAGTAGCGCTGCGTACCCCAGGCCCGGCGGAGCGTGGCGAGCTCTCTCCACTCGGTTCGGCGGCCGCCCTCGTGGCGTGCCAGGTAGACGAAGAGCTCGGGAGCCTGGCGCGTCGTGAAGGTCTTGCTCAAACGCAGCTCGAGACGGCCCGAAGGCTGCCGCACGATCGTGGCCTTGCCGTTCGTCGCCCAGGCGACGGAGAAGAACTTCCCGCTTGCGACTACTCCGGGCCGGCCTTGCGCAAGCGCGCTGCCCGAGCCTCGGCTGAGGACGAGGCCCAGAGCCAGCCCGCCGAGCGCTGCGGCTCCGATCGCCGCAAGCAGCAGCCGTCGTCGGGCAACGAATCTCATCGGGACGACGTCACTTTGCACACAAGCTGGGACGAGCGCAACTTCGTCACGGGTCCGTAACCGGATTGCTGCCCATGAATGGCACTACGAGGCGCAGAGTCAGCTGGATGCGCTTCGCGATCGTCGCCCACGGTCCGAGCCTGACGAACCTGGCGCTCGCTGCGCATGGCTGGAACGGCCTTCCGGGCGAGCTGCTCTCCCCGCGAGAGGCGCTGCTGACGCTGAGCCGCGGCGACGTGGCGCTCGCGCGGCTCGACGTGCGCAATCAGCTCGACGGGATCGAGGAAGGCCTGTGGGCGCTGGAGCGGCTCGAGGACGCCGGCGTGACCGTGCTCAACCAGCCGGCCGCGCTGCTCCACGCCCACGACAAGCTGCTGACCGCCCGCGTGCTGCGCCGCGCAGGGCTGCCCCATCCGCGCACCACGCTGGTCGAGCGCCACTCCCCGCCGCCGGACATCGATTTCCCGGTCGTGCTGAAGCCGCGCTTCGGCAGCTGGGGGCGCGACGTCGTGCTCTGCCACGACCGGCGCGAGCTCGAGCAGGCGCTCGAGACGCTCGCGTTCCGCGGCTGGTTCCGCGCCACCGGCGGGGTCGCGCAGGAGCTGATCCCGCCGCTGGGCCACGATCTGCGGCTCGTCGTGGCCGGCGGCTGCATCGTCGGCGCGGCCAAGCGCATCGCGCCTCCGGGCGAATGGCGGACGAACGTGGCGCTCGGCGCGACCGCGGTCCCCGCGACACCGCCGCCTGTTGCCTCGCGGCTCGCGCTGGCCGCGGCCGCGGCGTCCGGGCTCGATCTCGTCGGCGTCGACCTGCTTCCCACCGGGCCGGGAGGCTTTTGCGTGGTCGAGCTGAACGGCGCGGTCG
>JBKPHO010000086.1:0-3786 GCA_046729915.1 Actinomycetota bacterium
CCGCGCGGGGACGCACGCGAGCGCCACGAGCGGGAGCACGAACGGCCAGCGATGGAAGACGAACGCCCCTCCGGCGGCGAGGCCGAGCCCGAGCACCGCGGAGGCGGCGAACAGCGGGCGGTGCCCGTGCGGCAGGAGGTAGACGCCCAGCAGCACGATCCCGAGCGCCCACGCCGCGAGCCCGGTGAACCGTTGCCAGCCCGGCCGGCCCAGGAGCAGCAGCGCGAGGCCCGCGGTGCCGACGACCCCGCCTGCCCGGGCGAGCTCGGCCGTCACGGTCCGACCACCACGACCGCCCGCGCCTGGTGACCGTTCGCGGCTACGCGCAGGACGTAGCGTCCGGGCGCCGCCGGCGCGCGTAGGATCAGGAGCGGCCCGCTCCGAAGCGCGTGCAGCCGGCCGAGGTGCACCGAGTAGCGCTTCGCGTCGGTCAGGACGCGGAAGCCGAAGCGCTTGCCGGTCTTCACGCGCACCGCGTGCGGCCGGAGCTCGACGTAGCGGACGACGACCGTCACCGCGCGGCTCGGCGGCCCGAGGTTCGTGGCGAGGTCGAAGGCCCGCAGGCGCACGCGATGGCGCCCGGGCTTCAGCGCGCGCGCGGAGCGGCCACCCCAGAAGAGCTTCCCCGCCCGCAGGAACTGGCGCTTGATCGTCCGCCGTTCCCCGTCCACGTACAGGATCGCCCGCGCGGCCTCGCTCGTCCGGTAGCGGATCCGGAGCAGGTCGTTCCGGGAGTCGCCGTCCGGCGAGAAGATCTGCGGCACGACCCTGACGAGCTGGACCCGGGGCGGCGTCGCGTCCATCCGGATCCGGTTCGGCAGCTGGATCGTCCGGTGCTCGTGCGCGAGGTGGACGCGCGGCCGGTAGATGCCGTTCGGGACCACGTGGTTCGCGTCGTCGCGCCCGTTCCAGGTGAATTGCTGCGCCCCGCGGCGCGCCGGGCGCGACCGCACGAGCGTCCGAACGACGTCGCCGTTCCCGTCCACGATCTCGACCGTCAAGTCGTCGGGCTTGCGCAGGACGAAGCCGATCGAGGCGCGCGCGTGCGCGAGCGAGTCCGGAGCGATCCACCTGTCCACGAGGGTGTGGGAGATCGGGCTCCGCTCGAGCTTCAGCCCCTCGGTGACCGCGAAGGCCGCGGCCGTGCAGCCCAGCAGAGCCAGCACGAGCGCCGTCGGCAGGATGCGCGCCACGAGGGCCGAGTCTAGTCCGAACTAAACGAGGTCTCGGCGCTTGACGGGCGCCGTCCCAAACGAGAGACGAAGCCCCAGATCGCGAGGCCGAGCGCGGCCGCGATCGCACCGGCCGCGATCGCGTAGTCGGCGCCGGCGAAGTCGATCAGCTTCACGCCGCTCAGCATCAGGACGCTCGCGAGCCCGAGCCGCAGCAGGCGGTCCGGCACCTTGCGCGTGAACTGGCTCGAGATCAGCACGCCCGGGATCGAGCCGGTCAGGAGCCAGCCCATGGTGCGCAGGTCGACGTTGCCCGCAGCGAGGTGCCCGAAGCCGGCGACCCACAGCAGCGCGGCGGCGTGGAAGATGTCGGTGCCGACGATCTTCGGCAGCGTCAGCGGGAAGACGAGCACCATCACGAGGCCAAAGAACGTGCCGCTGCCGACCGAGGTCAGGCCGACGACGAAGCCGCAGGTCGCCCCGAGGGCGAACGCGATCAGCCGGTCGCGGCGGGTCAGCAGGAACGGCTGGTCGCTCGGCTGGACGCCGCGCTGCACGAAGGTCTTCGCGACCAGGCCGATCCCGCCCACGACGAGGGCCGCGCCGACGGCGTAGGCCTCGATGTCCTCCGCGCCGCTCGAGTGGTGCTTCAGCCAGCTCGCGAGGGCCACGCCGAGCAGCGACATCGGCCCGGAGCCGAGGAACATCCAGAAGGTCAGCCGCGCGTGGACGGTGCCGAGCCGCCGGTGCCGCACGGCGCCGAAGCTCTTGAAGATCGCACCGTGCAGGACGTCGGTGCCGACGGCCAGGGTCGGCTTGAAGCCGAAGAAGATGACCAGGATCGGCGTCAGCAGCGAGCCGCCGCCCATCCCGGTCATCCCCACGAGCAGCCCGATCAGCAGACCGCTGAGCGTGAACTGCCAGGTCACATCGAGCGGTAGGCCGCGATCAGGACCTCCGCGACCTCGGGCCGCGAGAACTCCTTCGGCGGCAGCTCGCCCGCGGCGAGCAGCTCCCGCACCTTCGTGCCCGACAGGAAGACGTGGTCGTCGCCTCCGTGTGGGCACGTCTTCGGCGTCGCCATCTGGCCGCAGGCGCGGCAGAAGAACGCGTGCTCGAAGAACATCGGCTCGATGTCGAGCTCGTGCGCCTCGAACTCGTCGAAGATCAGCTGCGCGTCGTAGGTGCCGTAGTAGTCACCGACCCCCGCGTGGTCGCGACCGACGATGAAGTGCGAGCAGCCGTAGTTCTTGCGACAGATCGCATGCCAGATCGCCTCGCGCGGCCCCGCGTAGCGCATCGCGGCCGGGAACGCGGAGACGAGCACGCGACCGTCCGGGTAGTAGTTCTCGACGAGCACGCGGTAGCACTCGACCCGGGTCGCAGCGGGGACGTCGTCCGACTTCGTCTCGCCCACGAGCGGGTGGATCAGGAGGCCGTCGACGGTCTCGAGCGCACCCTTCGTCAGGTACTCGTGCGCGCGATGAATCGGGTTGCGCGTCTGGAAGCCGACGACGCGCCGCCAGCCGCGCTCCGCGAAGATCGCGCGCGTCTGCGCCGGGTCGAGCGGGAGCCCCGGGAAGGACGGCTCGAGCCGTTCGAACACCGTCACGCGGCCGGCGAGGTAGAACGGCTTCTGCTCGTAGAGCCGCTTCACCCCGGGATGCGCGTCGTCCGTGGTGCGGAAACAGCGCTCGGCCTCGCGCTCCTTGTCGTACTCGTAGACCTGCTCGACGTCCAGCACCGCGAGCGGGGTTCCCGCGGCGTCCGTGAGTGCCGCGCGGTCTCCGGCGGGCTCGCGGTCGACGGCGAGGCAGACCGGCAGCGCCCAGGGCAGGCCGTTGCCGAGGCGCATCTCGTCGACCACACGCTCGTAGTCGTGCCGGGCCATGAAGCCCTCGAGCGGCGACAGCGCGCCGCTCGCGAGCATGTCGAGGTCGGAGAGCTCGCGCGAGGTGAGCGGGATCTGCTCGAGCCTGTCGACGCCGTCGGGGCGCGGGCCGCTGCGGTCGACCAGCTTCCCCCCGTGCGGCGCGATCAGATGTGCCGTCTGCGTGACGGTCACGCAGCGACCTTAGTGGAGACCAGACCGAGCTCCTCGAGCTTCGCGACAACAAGCGCGGCCGACTCCTCGGGCTCGAGCTCCTCGGTGTCGACGACGAGCTCCGGATTCACGGGCTCCTCGTAGGGATCCGAGACGCCGGTGAACTCCGTGATCTCGCCCTTGAACGCCTTCTCGTAGAGCCCCTTCACATCACGCTGCGCGCACGCTTCCACCGACGCCTTCACGTAGACCTCGACGAACGTGCCGACCGGCTCGACCCAGTCCCGCGCCAGCTGGCGCGTCGCCGCGTAGGGCGAGATCGCGGCCGTGATCACCGCGCCGCCCTGGCGCGTCAGCCGCGACGCCACCCAGCCGACCCGCTCGATGTGCGTGTCGCGGTCCTCCTTCGTGACGCCGAGGCCTTTCGAGAGGTGCATCCGCACGTTGTCGCCGTCGAGGTACTCGACGACGAGGCCGCGCCGGTCGAGCTCGGGCCCGACGAGGTGCGCAATCGTGGTCTTGCCGGCGCCCGAGAGCCCGGTGAACCAGAGCGTGAAGCCGCCGGGCCGG
>JBKPHO010000087.1:0-1475 GCA_046729915.1 Actinomycetota bacterium
AGGATCATGTTCGAGCTCGGCAGCAGCCTTCGCGAGGCGCGAGTCCGTCGCGGACTCGAGCTTGCCCAGGTAGCCGCGGCAACGCGCATCCGGACCCGCTACCTGCGGGCCCTCGAGGAGGAGCACTTCGAGCTCCTCCCCGGCTCGGTCTACGCCAAGGGCTTCCTCCGCGCCTACGCCGACTGTCTTGGCCTCGACAGCCAGGTCTTCCTCGATGAGTACAACGCTCGCTTCTCAGCCGAGGAGACTCCGCCTCCACCTCCCCAGCTCAAGCTGCGACCTCGGTCGCCTCGGTTGTATGGGGTGGCGGCCATCGTTCTCCTCCTGGCGCTCGGCGGCGCCCTGCTTGCCTGGCGGCTGAGCGGCTCCTCACCGCGGTCGGCGCGCTCGCACGAGGCCTCGGCCGCTGCAGCCCGAGCTCCTGCCCCCGCAACACCGCTCCCGGCTACACGCTCCGCCGACCGGGTGGACAAGCAGGCAGGCGTTGCCTTCGTTCTCCGTGCCACTCGAGGTCCCTGCTGGGTCTCGGTTCGTCAGCGGAGCGAGCAGGGCAGTCTCCTCTTCGAGGGGACGCTCGAGCAGGGCGAGTCGCGAGCCTTTGCGGACCAGCAGCTCTGGATCCGCATCGGCGCCCCTTGGAACCTCGTGGCGAGCCGTGCCCGGCGCCGGCTCTCGCTCCCGCCGGCGCTCGCAAACGTCCTTGTGACAGCCAACGGAATCCGCACGCTCGCGACTGGGTAGCGGGTAGCGGTGCTGGTCCTGCAGCCGGAGACAACCCACGCCCAGACGCCTAGGGTGAGGGAGGGAGGCGCGAGCACGGCGCCGCCGCCGCTCGAGCCGTCCGCTGCCTAGCCCGTCCAAGCCGCGGCGAGGAAGGAGGCCGATAAGGAACAAGCGAGCAGGAGCGGCTCGCTCAGGTTCTTCGCGCGGCAACCTGCGGAGACCAGTTTTCGCGCTCCTGCTCCTCGAGTGAGCAAATGGGCAATCGAGGCGGACGGGTGTGCGATGGCTGCCAGCCCTCGGCAGTCGGGGCAGGGACCGGCCGTTGGCACGATCCGCCGCTTCGCTCGCACGGCTCCGCGTGTCCGAAGGATTTGTTGTCGATGCCGGCGGCGGCGCGGGCCACCGGGACGGGGAGTTCCTCGGAAAACGAAGTGTCCGACCCGGCTGTTCGGGCTGGGCGCTATGAGCCTGTTCGCCCTCGCTTTCGCGGAGCACGACCGCTGGCATCGTCCGGAGTCGTCTCAGTCGGTTCGACCCCTGCTCGTTCGATCTCATCGACCGCCTCTGGCTCCAGCTCGTCCTCCGACTCGGCAGGCTTCCGGGCAGCGGCGGCGTCGGCCAGATCGAGGAGCCCGCTCGCCCTTCCGCGGATGTCCGCGAGCAGCTGGCGGCGCTCCTTCCAGACCTCCTCCGTGTCGGCCTGCAGCTCGCGCATCCGCGTCTCGGCCTCCTCGCGCAGCGCCGCCAGCTCT
>JBKPHO010000088.1:0-7211 GCA_046729915.1 Actinomycetota bacterium
CGGAAGGTGCTCGGCCTGCACGTCGTCTCGCGCAACGCCGGCGACATCGTGCAGGGACTGTCCCTGGGCCTGCGCCTCGGCGCGACCGTGGAGGACCTGGCCGCGATGCACCACGTCTTCCCGACCTTCGGGGAGGGCGTCAAGGCCGCAGCCGAGCAGGCGATCGGTACGCCGCTGCCCGTGGACTGACTCTTCCTCGCCGACTACGAGCGAAGCGAGGTCGAAATCCATCCCCGGGGAAAGCGCAGCACTTTCCCCCGGACCAAAGAAGGAGGCCCGGGCAGGCTTCGGGCCTCCTTCTGTCGATCCCGGCGCACCGTGCTGGCGAACGGCGCTGCCGGGAACCGGGCCCCAGGGGGTGGGGCCTACTCGAACGGTCAGCTACTCGTCGATGGCTGCCGTCCCAATTCGACTGTCACCGTGCGCTGCTGGTCACCGCGGTAGACGCTGAGCTTCACCTTGTCGCCCGGCTTCTTCCCGCCGATCACGTCGCGCAGCTGCTCCACCGAGTAGAGCTGCGTGCCGTCGACGCTGGCGATCAGGTCGCCGCCCAGCGGGTAGGTCTCTCCCGCTAGCGTCGCGCTCTGCGTGCCGGCGCGGAGGCCCGCCTTCGCCGCGCCGCTGCCCGGCTGCACGCGCGCGACGAGCAGCCCGTGCGAGACCGGAAGGCGGAAGAGCTTCGCCGCGCTCTTGGACACCGCCTGCGCGGAGATCCCGAGGAACGGGTGCTCGGCGTGCCCGGTCTTCTCGATCTGCGCGACGACGGTCCTCACCGTGTTGATCGGCACCGCGAACCCGATGCCGACGTTCCCGGTGGAGCCGGAGCCGCCGGTCGAGATCTGCGAGTTGACCCCGATCACGTCGCCGAGCGCGTTCAACAGCGGGCCGCCGGAGTTGCCCTTGTTCAGCGCCGCGTCGGTCTGGATCACGTGGTCGATCGAGTAGCTGTTCGGCGCCTGGATCACGCGCTGCAGCGCGCTCACGATTCCGGCGGTGACCGTACGGTCGTAGCCGAACGGGTTCCCGATTGCCACGACCGAGTCTCCGACGCGAACGGTGTCCGAGTTCCCGAGCGAGAGCGGCGTGAGCGCGCGTGAGTGCGCGTCGACCTGGAGCACCGCGATGTCGGTCGACGGGTCGCTGCCGACGATCTTCGCCTTCATGCTCTCGTTGTTGGAGAAGCTCACGTCGACCGAGCGCGCGCCCTCGACGACGTGGTAGTTCGTGACGATGTGGCCGGCCTTGTCGATCACGAAGCCGGAGCCGAGCGCCTCGGCCTGCTGCTGGCTCGGGAAGGGGAAGCCGAAGAACGGATCGACGTTCGGCGTCGACACGACCTGCGTTGCGGTCACCTGCACGACACCCGGGGCCGCGCGGCGGTAGATCTCGTTCACCGTGAGCGCCTTGCCGCCCGCCTTGCCCGTGGTTTCGGTCACCGGCACCTGGGCGCTGACCGTGGCGGCCGGCCCGGGTACCGCGACCGTGGTCGTGTTGCTGTCGAAGCCGCCGAGCAGCGCGGCCCCGCCGAGGGCGAGAGCGCTGCCCAGCACGGCGGAAGCGACGAGCCCGGCGGCGTAGGGCAAGCTGAAGCGACCAGCCACGATCCGCGTTATATCCGGGGCGTGTTCAAGCCCCGTTACGGCGCGTTAAGCCCGCGTTAAGCGGGTCGGGCGTAACCGTCCGGGGGCGGTCGCCGTTTCCCCTGCGACTACCAACAACGAAAGGGGCTCCTCCGTGTCGATTCTCTGGATCATCCTGATCATCGTGCTGGTGCTCCTGCTGCTCGGATTCTTCTCGCGCGGCCGCTGGTAGGCCCCGCCTGAGCCACGATTAGGCCGCCCGGCACTTGCCGGGCGGCCTCGCCCGCTGCGATGCTGCGGAGGTGGACCGGGGGGCCGTGTCCAAGGTGCTCGCAGCTGCCGACGGGTCGGCTGCCCTGCCGCGCCTGGGCGGGATGGCGCGGGCCGACGGCGTCGTGATCGCGAGCGAGCGCTTCTGGGCGTTCGCCACGCGTGACGGCGGCCTCCGCGAGGGCGCGATGCCCTCGGCGCCGAAGCTCGTGCGTCACGTGCCGCTGCTGCGCGGGCTCGCGCGGCTGGCGTCGGCGCTGACCCCGCTCTTTCGCGGCGCCGGGGTCGCCGGGCGCTCGGAGCGGCTGGTGCTCGTCGCCGCCCTGCTGGCGCCGCTCTCGCTGATCTTCCTGCCCCAATGGGCCTCGCTCCCGCTCGGGATCACGACCGCGGTGGTCCTGCTCGGCTGGATGCTCCGCGGGCGGACGCTTTTCCTGCACGGCGCCGAGCACCGCGCGATCGCGGCCGCCGAGGAGCGGCGCCTCGTCGCGACGTGGCTCGCCGAGGCCCGGCCTTCCCGCTTCGCGCCGCGCTGCGGGACGAACTTCGCGGCGCTCGTGGTGCCTGTCTCGCTCGCCTTCGACCGGCTCTGGCCGCTCCCCGGGGCCCTCTACACGCCCTTCGCGATCACGCTGCTCTCGCTGGCGCTGACGATGGAGCTCTGGCAGGTCGTCCAGGCCTCGCGCTCCCGGCTGGCTCGCGCCTTCCTCGTGCCGGGCCTCGCACTGCAGCGCCTCACGACGCGCGAGCCCGCGGACGACGAGACCCGCCTCGCGCTGACCGCCGTCGCGTCGGTTCTGCGACGCGAGCTGCCCTAGGCGACAATCGCGCTATGCGCGAGGCCGTCACCGCCGCGTGCGCCCAGGTCGAGCCCGTGATCTTCGACCGCGAGGCGACGATCGAGAAGCTCGCTCGCTCCACGGCCGAGGCAGCGGAGAAGGGCGCGCGGCTCGTGGTGTTTCCCGAGGCGGTCGTCCCGGCCTACCCCTCGTCGGCCTGGGCCAAGGCGCTCGCAGGCTGGGCCGAGGAGGGCGCCAAGGAGGCCTTCGCGCTGCTGGCCCGGGAAGCGGTCGAGATCCCGGGCCCGGCCGAGCGGCGGCTCGGCGAGATCGCCCGCGAGCACGAGCTCTGGCTCGTCACGGGCGTCAGCGAGCGTGACCCGGGGCGGCCGGGGACGCTCTACAACACGCTCCTGTTCCACGGGCCGAACGGCGAGCTCGCGCTCAAGCACCGCAAGCTCGTTCCGACCAACCACGAACGGCTCGTCTGGGGGCCCGGCGACGGCAGCGGGCTCGAGACGGTGCAGACGCCCTACGGCCGGCTCGGCGGCTTGATTTGCTGGGAGAACTACATGCCGTTGGCCCGGTTCGCGCTCTACGAGGCGGGCGTCGAGCTCTACGTCGCCTCGACCGCCGACGACGGCGAGACCTGGCAGTCGACGCTCGTGCACATCGCGCGCGAGTCCCGTTCGTTCGTGATCGCGCCCTCGCACTTCCAGCGCGCCTCGAGCTACCCGGACGACTTCCCGCTCCGGCGGCTGCTCGAAAGCCAGGACGTGATCGGCCGCGGCGGCTCGGCGATCCTCGGGCCGGACGGCTCCTACCTCGCGGGCCCTCTCTGGGACGGCGAGGGGATCCTCTACGCGGAGCTCGACCCCGCGCGGCTCGACGAGGAACGGCAGCGCTTCGACCCCGTCGGGCACTACCACCGCCCCGACGTGCTGCGCTTGGAGGTACGCACGTAGGCCGCCTCGATCCGGAGACGGTCGAGCCGCTGCTGAAGGGTCGCTTCGGGCGGCCATACCTCTACCGAGAGAGCGTCGAGTCGACGCAGGCGCTCTTCGACCGCTCGGAGCCCGAGGGCGCGGTGGCCGTCGCCGAGGAGCAAACCGCGGGCCGCGGGCGGCAGGGGCGCTCCTGGGAGGCGCCGCCCGGCACCTCCATCCTGTGCTCGGTCCTGCTGCGCCCGCCGCCCGGGCCGGCGCTCCCGCAGCTCTCGCTGTTGGGCGGGCTCGCGGCGGCCGAGGCGGTCGAGCAGGCGCTCGGGCTGGGCGCAGAGATCAAGTGGCCGAACGACGTGCTGGTGCACAGGCGCAAGGTCGCAGGCGTGCTCGCCGAGGCCCTCGACGGCGTGGTCGTGATGGGCATCGGGATCAACGTCAACCAGCAGCGCCCGGAGCTCCCAGCCGGGCAAGTGCCGGCGGCGTCTTTGCGGACGGTCGGCGGTACCGCCTACGAGCGAGCACCGATCCTTGCGCGGCTGCTCGAGCGGCTCGAGCACCACTACGGCCTCTGGCTCGAACACGGTCTCGATGCGATTTTCGACGGCCTTAGCTCCCGCGACTTCCTGCGCGGGCGGCGCGTGTTCGTCGACGGAGCCGCCGGGACCGCCCTCGGGATCTCTCGCTCCGGCGGGCTCGAGGTCGACCTCGGCGGCGAGCGGCAGTCGATCCAGGCGGGCGAGGTTACCTACGAGCCCTGAGGTGTTTGGAGCGCCCGCGGCGGGAACACGTCCTGCGGAAGCGAGCGAAGGAGCGAGATGGCCGAGCTGGTTGCCGACTTCATCCTCAAGCGCCTCCGCGAATGGGGCGTCCACCGCATCTACGGCTATCCGGGAGACGGGATCAACGGGTTCCTGGGAGCGCTCGACCGCGCGGACGGCGACCCGGAGTTCATCCAGGCGCGCCACGAGGAGATGGCGGCCTTCATGGCCTGCGGGCACGCGAAGTTCACGGGTGAGGTCGGCGCGTGCATCGCCACGTCGGGCCCGGGCGCGATCCACCTCCTGAACGGGCTCTACGACGCGAAGCTCGACCACGCTCCGGTCGTCGCGATCGTCGGCCAGCAGAAGCGGATGTCGCTCGGCGCCGAGTACCAGCAGGAGGTCGACCTGCAGGTTCTCTTCACCGACGTCTCCGAGTTCGTGCAGGTCTGCATGGAGCCCGCCCAGGCGCGGCACCTCGTAGACCGGGCGGTGCGCATCGCGCTTGACAGGCGGGTGGTCTGCGCCGTGATCGTCCCCAACGACGTGCAGGAGGAGAAGGCGGTCGAGTCGCCGCCGCGCGAGCACGGCGCCGTGTACTCGAGCGTCGGCTACTCGCGGCCCCGGATCTTGCCGCAGGAGGGCGAGCTCGACCGCGCGGCCGAGGTCCTGAATGCGGGGCGCAGGGTCGCGATGCTCGTCGGCCAGGGCGCCGCGGGTGCCGCCGACGAGGTCGTCGAGACGGCCGAGCTCCTGGGTGCGGGTGTCGCCAAGGCGCTGCTCGGCAGGGCCGTTCTCCCCGACGACCTCCCCTTCGTGACGGGCTCGATCGGGCTGCTCGGCACGACGGCGAGCTACGAGCTGATGGAGGGCTGCGACACGCTGCTGATGGTCGGCACGAGCTTCCCCTACTCGGAATGGCTGCCGCAGGAGGACCAGGCCCGCGCGGTGGAGATCGACATCGACGCGAGCCGGGTCGGGATCCGCTACCCCGTCGAGGTGCCGCTCGTCGGCGACGCGCGCGAGACTCTGCGCGCGCTGATCCCGAAGCTCGAGCGCAAGCAGGACCGCTCGTGGCGCGAGGAGGTCGAGGGACAGGTTGACGAGTGGTGGCGCGTGGTCGAGTCGCGGGCCATGCAGGACGGCGACCCGATGAACCCGCAGCGGGTCGTGCACGAGCTCTCGCAGCGGCTGCCCGAGGACGCGATCCTCACGGCCGATTCCGGCTCCTCGACGAACTGGTGGGCCCGGCAGCTGCGCCTGAAGAAGGCCAACCTCGCGTCGCTCTCGGGCACGCTTGCCACGATGGGGCCCGGCGTCCCGTACGCGATTGCGGCCAAGTTCGCCTACCCGCACCGGCCGGTGATCGCCTTCGTCGGCGACGGCGCCTTCCAGATGAACGGGATGAACGAGCTGATCACGGTCAAGCGCTACGAGGATCGCCTGCGCGGCGGGCTCGTCTTCTGCGTGTTCAACAACCAGGACCTCAACCAGGTCACGTGGGAGCAGCGCGTGCTCACCGGCGACCCGAAGTTCCCGGGCACGCAGTGGATTCCCGACTTCCCGTACGCGCGCTATGCCGAGCTGCTGGGCTTCGACGGGATCTACTGCGACGCCGGCGACCAGGTCGGCGGCGCGTGGGAGCAGGCGCTACGGGCCGAGCGCCCGTGTGTGCTCGAGGTCAAGGTCGACCCCGAGATCCCGCCGCTCCCGCCGCACATCCGCGTCGAGCAGGCGCGGAAGATGGCCAAGGCGATGGTCAAGGGGGACCCCGAGCGGGCCGGCGTGATGCAGAAGTCGCTCGTGGGCAAGCTGGCGGAGTTCAAGGAGTCGCTCCCGGGCCGCTCCTAGAGCGTGGACGGCTATCGACCATGGTGTCGACCGGTCGGTTCAGACGGACGTGCGGCAGAGCCGAGCATCCTGAGGCTGGGCATCGCAAGCGACGGCTAGGGTGAGCGTGGCCGTCGCGACGCGAAGCGGCGTCTCCGTCGAGCGGCTCTCGGTTGCCGCGTACGAAGTCCCGACCGACGGGCACGAGTCCGACGGGACGCTCGAGTGGGACTCGACGACGATCGTCGTCGTCCACGCTTACGCTGACGGCGAGACTGGCCTCGGCTACACCTACGCGCCGGCGGCCGCAGGCTTGCTCGTAGAGGAGAAGCTCGTGCGTTTGGTCGAAGGCGCGGACGCGCTGGCGCCTGCGGCGGCATGGGAGACGATGGCCCGCTCGCTGCGCAACGCGGGCCGGCCCGGAATCGGCTTCTGCGCGCTCGCCGCGGTCGACACCGCGCTGTGGGACCTGAAGGCACGCCTGCTCGGCCTGCCGCTCGTGGACGTCCTGCCGCGGGTGCACGCCGAGGTGCCGGTCTACGGCAGCGGCGGCTTCTGCTCGTACCCGCTCGAGCGCCTCCGCGAGCAGCTGCGCGGCTGGGTCGAGGCGGGCATCCCCCGCGTGAAAATGAAGATCTCACGCGAGCCTGAGCGCGACCCTGAGCGCCTCGATGCGGCGCGGCAGGCGATCGGTGAGGCGGAGCTGTTCGTCGACTCGAACGGCGCGCTGCGCCCCAAGCAGGCGCTCGGCTGGGCGGAGCGGCTGCGGCGGGAGTGGGGCGTCCCGTGGTTCGAGGAGCCGGTTTCGTCGGCCGACCTCGAGGGCCTGCGGCTCGTGCGCGACAGTGGGCCGGGCGGGCTCGACATCGCCGCCGGGGAGTACGCCTACGTCCTCGCCGATTTCCGCAACCTCGTCGGCGCGGTCGACTGTCTGCAGGCCGACGTCACCCGCTGCGGCGGGATCACCGGCCTGCTGCACGCAGCAGGCCTGGCAGCGGGCAACGGGCTCGACGTCTCCGCCCACTGCGCGCCGCAGCTCTCGGCGCACGC
>JBKPHO010000089.1:0-6186 GCA_046729915.1 Actinomycetota bacterium
TCATCGAGGACTTTCCGGGGGTGGGGAAGACGATGCTCGCGAAGGCGCTCGCCCGCTCGATCGACTGCTCGTTCTCGCGCATGCAGTTCACGCCGGACCTGCTGCCTTCGGACGTGACGGGCGTGAACGTCTTCAACCAGAAGACCAACGAGTTCGAGTTCCGGCCCGGCCCGGTGTTCGCGAACCTGCTGCTCGTCGACGAGATCAACCGCGCGTCGCCGAAGACGCAGGCAGCGCTGCTCGAGGCGATGCAGGAGAACCAGGTCACGGTCGACGGCGTCAGCTACGAGCTCGCGGCGCCGTTCATGGTGATCGCGACGCAGACCCCGATCGAGTACGAGGGCACCTACCCGCTGCCGGAGGCGCAGCTCGACCGCTTCACGCTGCGGCTCGCGATCGGCTACCCGCCGCTGCCCGAGGAGGCGCGCATGCTGACCGAGCAGACGAGCGACCCGCCGCTCGAGTCGCTGCGGCCGGTCGCGACAGCCGCCGACGCGCGCTTGCTGGCGGCGGCCGCGGCGGAGATCTTCGTCGAGGAGAGCGTCAACCGCTATGTCGTCGCGCTACTGCGCCAGACGCGCGGGGACGTGCGCGTCTACCTCGGCGCGAGCCCGCGCGCCGGAATCGCGCTCCTGCGCGTGGCGAAGGCGCGGGCGCTCGCGGACGGGCGCGGCTTCGTCTCGCCCGACGACGTGAAAGCGGCGGCCGAGCCCGTCCTCGCGCACCGGCTGATCGTCGCTCCGGAGGCGCGCGCGGCGGGACTGTCGGGCGGCGACCTCGTCCGCGAGGCGCTCGAGCACACACCGGTTCCCGTATGACACGACGGGGTCGGCTCGCGCTGGTGGTGGGCGGCGCGACCTACCTCGGTGCCTGGGCGTTCGGCTCGAAGATCCTCTACCCGGTCGCGCTCGGCCTGCCGGTGGCCGTGCTGCTCGCGTGGCTGTGGACGGCGCTGGCCAACCGGCCGCTGCAGCTCCGCCGCACGCTGCCGGCCGGGGAGCGGCTCGAGGGCGACGACGTCGAGATCCGGGTCGCGCTCGCGTCGGAGCAGCGCCTGGTGCCGGCGCGCTGGACGCTGCGGGAGCGCATCGGCAAGCTCGGTGAGCGCGCGACCACGCTCACGACGGACGGCCGCGCACGCTACGTGCTCGAGCGCCTGCCGCGCGGGCGGTACGCCTTCGAGGACTCGGTCGCGGTGATCGAGGACCCGCTCGGGCTGGAGCGGGTCGAGCAGCCGCTTGACGCGCCCGGCGCGCTGCTTGTCTACCCGCGCCTCGTCGAGCTCGACCGGCTGTTCTCGGAGTCCGGGCTGCGCCTGCACGACGGCCGGCGGCTGCTGCTGCGGCGCCCGTCCGGCTTCGATCTGCACAGCGTCCGCGAGTACGAGCACGGCGACTCGCTGCGCAAGGTGCACTGGCGCTCGACCGCTCGCCGCGCACAGCTGATGGTGAAGGAGCTCGAGGACGCGCCGCGGGACGAGGTGGCGGTCGTCCTGGACGCCGACCCCGCCGCGGTCGTGGGCGAGAGCTTCGACGTCCAGGTGCGGGCCGCGGGATCGCTCCTGCTTGCCCACGTTCGCCGCGGTCGCCGCGCGCTGCTCGTCGTCAACGGCGCTCGAAGAGAGCACCAAGGCGTGCGCTCGCCCGAGGGCGACTGGCGCGAAGCGCTCGACCTGCTCGCGGCGGTGGAGCCGGAGCCGGGGCCTCCGGTGGCGGCGCTGCTAACGGAGGAGAACGGCGCGGCCGGCCGCGCGCTGGAGCTGGCTCTTGTCACCGCCTCGCTTCCACCGCGGCTCGTCGAGCGGCTGGTCGCCCGCGCCCTCGGGAGCGGCAGCGTCTCGCTCGTGCTCGTCGACACTGCCACGTTCGCCGGAGCTCCGCCGAAGGTGTGGCCCGAGCTGCTGCGGCTGCAGGCGGCCGGCGTCCCGGTCGCGGTGCTGCGCCGGGGAGACGACCTCGCGGAGCGGCTCGGGGCAGCTCGGGTCGCGGAGGCTGCCCGTGCGTAGGTGGCTCCTCGTCGTCGCGCTCGCGACGCCGCTGCTCGCCTGGAGCTGGCTGAGCCTCGAAAGCGGCGGCAGTGCCGGCGACGCGGCCCTCGTGACGGTGCTGGCGCTTGTGCCGGCGCTGGTGGCGGGGCGCCGGGCGCGCCTGGGAGCCGCGCTCCTAACGCTGCTCCTGACGGGCGCGATCGCGTTCGACGTCGGGCCGACGTGGAACCTCCCCGGCCGGGTGCTCGGGAGCTTCGGGGACGGGTTCCTCGAGTTCTACGACGTGCAGATTCCGTTCGACCCCGGCGCGCACCCGCGCATGCACGGCGTCCTGCTCGTCGCGTTCTTCGCCTTCACGCTGGTCGTCGCCATCGCTGCCGCCGCCCGCAGGCCGGGGCTCGTGGCGATCGCGCTCGTGGTCGGCGTCGGCTGGCCGGGGACGCTGCTGCCCGGGCACGACTTCCTCCGCGGCGGCCTCTTGCTCGTCACGGTGCTCGTCGCTACCACGGTTCTCCGGCGCGGGCCCGTCCGCGGACTCGGAGCGGCCGTTGCCGCCGGAGCGGTGGTGGTGATCGCGGCCCTGATCGCAGCGAGCTCGCCGGCGTTCGCCAAGCGCGCCTTCCTCGACTGGCAGCACTGGGACCTCTACACGAAGCCCGCCAAGCCGGTGGATGTCTCCTACGTGTGGAACTCGAGCTACCGCGGGCTCACGTTCCGCGGCAAGCCGACGACCGTGCTGCGCGTGAAGGCCGGTCCCCAGCAGCACTACTGGCGGGTCTCCGTGCTCAACACGGTCGAAGGCGGCAGGTGGTTCGAGGAGATCACGCCACAGCTCGGCGGACAGCCGCCACTCGGCGAGCCTGGCCTCGTCCCTGCCCGCGAGAAGCGCGCGGGCGGCTGGGAGCGCGAGGAGGTGACGGTCGAGGCGCTGCGCGACCACCGGCTCCCGGGCGGGAGCGTCCCGGTCCGGTTCGAGCCGGACGCGAGCGTGGGGCAGGTGCAGTACGACCCCACTGGCGTCGCGTACGCCGCCGAGCCGCTCCACCGAGGCGACACGTACCAGGTCTGGAGCTACTCACCCTCGCCGACGCCGGCCGAGCTGGCACAGTCGAAGCCGGCCTACGGCGGGCCGATCGTCGCCAGCGGCAAGTACCGGGAGATCCAGCCGCGCGTCTACCCCAAGCTCTTCGGCACGCCGGGCCGCTCGCAGTACGTGCGCTACCTCCTGAGTCGTTACGCGCGCGCGGACGAGCTGCGGCCGTACGCGGGGCTCTACGCGCTCGCCGAGCAGGTGGCAGGAGGCGCCCAGAGCCCGTACGCGGCCGCGGTCGCGCTCGAGCGCTGGTTCCGCTTCGCCGGCGGCTTCGTCTACGACCAGCACCCGCAGCCGCCGCCCCCCGGAGTTGAGCCGCTCGAGTGGTTCGTGACGAAGGGCCGCAGCGGCTACTGCCAGCACTTCGCCGGCGCGATGGCGTTGATGCTGCGCTACCTGGGCATTCCGTCGCGCGTGGCCGTCGGCTTCGGGAGCGGGAACTACGACCGCAAGAGGGGCGAGTGGGTCGTGTCCGACCGCGACGCGCACATGTGGGTCGAGGTCTGGTTCCGGGGCTGGGGCTGGCTGCCCTTCGACCCGACGCCCGGCCAGAGCGGCCTCGCCGGCCCGTACTCGGCCTCGTCGCCGAACTTCGACGTGGGCGCGACCGCGGCTGTGCTGGCGAGCCCCCACGGGCTGAGGAGGTTCGGCCAGGGCCTTGCAGAGGAGCTCGGGTTCGGGGGCCAGCCGCGGACCTCCCCCGACGTGCCGCAGCTCGGCGCGCTGCCGCCGGCCACCAACGCCCCGGGCCGCGGCCACGACTGGGGCCTGCTGCGGTTGCTCGTGTTCGCGATCGCGGGGGCGGTGCTCCTCGTCACCGCGGCGAAGGTGCTCGTCAGGCGGTCGCGGTTCGCGACGCGCGACCCGCGGCGCCTCGCCGCCGCCTGCCGGAAGGAGCTGCGCGACGTCCTGCTCGACCAGGGGCTCGACGTCCCGCGGAGCGCGACCCTGCGGGAGCTGGCGGCACTCGTCGAGTCGGAGTTCCGCGTCGAGGCGCGGGCTTTCGGGCTGCACGCCACGGCCGCCCGCTTCGGCCCTCGCGCCGGCGCGCGGGAAGCTGCGCGGGCGATGCGCCGTGACCTCCGCGTCGTCCGCCGCGGCCTGCGCCGCGAGCTGACCCGCTTCGAGCGCGCCCGCGGGCTGCTCTCGCTCCGCTCGCTTGGTCTCGCGCGGTAGTGCGGGTCGTCGTGATGGCGGCCGGAGAGGGCCGGCGAATGCGCCCGCTCACGGACCGGTGGCCGAAGCCGGTGCTGCCGATCGACGGCCGGCCGGTGATCGCTTCGCTGCTGCACGAGCTCGCGGCAGGGGGACTTACGGACGTGACCGTCGTGACCGGCCACCTGGCAGCCCAGGTCGAAGAGCTCGTCGGCGACGGCAGCGCCTTCGGCGTCGACGTCCGATACGTCCGCCAGCCGCGTCCCGACGGCTCTGCCGACGCCGTCCGCCGGGCGGTCGAAGCCGGTGCCGAGCCGCCGTTGCTCGTCACGGCCGCCGACACGGTCTTCACTCCGGGCGACATTCGGCGCTTCGCCGACGCCTTCGCGGCCTCCGGACCGCCCGTCGCCCTCGCGTACGCGGCACCCGGCGACCCCGCGCCGCTTTGGGGCCTGACGGACGTCGTGACCAGCCGGCTGTGGAAGCTGAAGGGGCCGCCGTACGAGCTCCTCGATGTCGTCGAGGGCCTCGCGGTTGCCGAGATCGGGGTCGGGGAGACGCGAGATTTGACCGATCCGCTTGACTTAGTGCAGGAGAACTTCCCGTACCTGAGATGAGCGAGACCTTCGAGCTTTTCCAGCAGGGCCGCCGCCACCTGAAGAGGGGCCGCGCAGCCCAGGCGACCGTCGCGCTCGAGAAGGCAAAGCGGCGCGAGCCGGAGAAGGCGTCGATTCGCGAGGCGCTCGGGATCGCCTACTTCCGGATCCACCGCTACGAGGAGGCGGAGTCGGAGTTCCGCAAGATGCTCGAGCTCGCGCCGGTCGACGATTACGCGCACTACGCACTCGGCCGCTGCCTCGAGAAGCAGGGCCGCGAGCAGGAGGCGAACGGGCACTACAAGCTGGCGAGCTCCCTCAGGCCGGGCGAGGCCGCCTACGAGTCACGCATCAGAGATCTCGGTTGACCGTCAGGATCCGTGCTTAGGCCGTGATCACCGCCGGAAGGCAGCTCCTGCTCTCGTGGATCGCCAACGCGATCGTGCTCGCGATCGTCACCGGGGTGTTGAGCGGCGTCAAAGCCGACTCGGCCGGCGCTCTGATCAAGGCCGCGGCGCTGTTCGGGATCCTGAACACCATCGTCAAGCCGCTCCTGAAAGCGCTGTCGCTGCCCTTCGCGGTGCTGACCCTCGGGCTCGCGTGGTTCGGTGTCGCCCTGCTGATGCTGCTGCTCACCTCCGTGTTCATCGACGGCTTCTCGATCCACGGGCTGGGGACGTACATCTGGGCGACGATCATCGTCTGGGTCGTGAACTTCGTCCTCGACTTCGTGCCCGGGCCGTGGCGCGGCACCCGTCGCGATCGCCGCGTCCTCAGAGGCGCGCGGTCGTGAGCTCGCCTAGGTTCGGTCGCCGGTGACGCGGCGGATCTCGCCTAGCGACGAGACGCCCTCGAGGCAGAGACGCAGCCCGTCCTGGCGGAGCGTCGTCATGCCGGTGCGGACGGCGGCCTCGAAGATCTCGTCCGTCGATGCGCCGACGAGGCTCCGGAGCTCGCCGGTGACCGGCATCACCTCGTAGAGCGCCACGCGGCCGCTGAAGCCGCTGCCGGCGCAGCGGCCGCAGCCGCTCGAGCGGTGGAGGTAAACCTTGCCCTTCTGCTCGAGCAGGCCCATCGCCGCGAGCTCCTCGTCGCTGGGCCAGTACGCCTCGCGGCAGTCGGTGCAGAGGCGGCGGGCGAGCCGCTGGGCGACGATGCAGTTGACCGAGCTCGCCAGCAGCCCCGGCTCGACGCCCATGTCCTTCAGCCGCTCGACCGCGCTCGCCGCGTTGTGGGCGTGGACGGTCGTGAGCACGAGGTGACCGGTCATGCCCGCCTGCATCGCTATGCGGGCCGTCTCCTCGTCGCGGATCTCGCCGACGAGCAGGACGTCGGGATCCGAGCGCAGGATCGTG
>JBKPHO010000090.1:0-8672 GCA_046729915.1 Actinomycetota bacterium
TCCGCGTCGGCGAGCGCAAGTGCCGACTCGTACGGGCAGCCGAGCTCGGACCAGAGCGCTGCTGCGCGCTCGTACTCGCCGGCGAGCTCCGGCACGTAGGGGTCCGCAACAGAAAGCGAAACCTCGTCGCGTAAACCCGCCCGCCGCCGCCAGCAGAGGAGCTCGCCGAGCGGCCACGGCGATCGGCGTGTCAGGGCTAGGCCGAGCGCGGCGTCCGTCTCCTCGGCGACGGCCTGGTTTCTCCCGCTAAGCCAGGCGGCCTCGGCCCTCGCTGCGGCCACGGGTGCGATGCGGTACAGCTCTCCGCTCGGCTCCGCCAGCGTGAGTGCCTCATCGAGTGCCGCCCAATGGCCTGGGTCTCCGCGCCGGGCCCGAACAAGTCCGAGCACGACGAGCGCGTAGATCCGAGGGGTGATCGAGGTGCGGGGAACCTGGTGAACGAGGGAGGCAGAATCGGCGGCCGCCGTCCAGCGCCCCTGGTCGAGCAGCGAGCGGGACCGGAACGCCAGCAGGTAGAGCCGGTAGAGCTCCAGGCCGTGGTCGCTGCAGTAGTCGAGCCCCGCGTTCAGGTAGCGCTCGGCCCGGGCGTGCGAGCGAGTGGCGAAGGCCTCTCCGGCAAGGTGCAGAAAGGCGTAGCCGGCCCGCTCGGCAAGCCCGGCCTCGTCGGCGAGCTCGATGACCCGCTCGAGCATCTGTCTGTCTTTGGGGCCACTTGCGACGGCGCCGATGTCGGCCTGGGCACGGAGGACGATCTCGGGCTCGTCGAGATGCCGAGCCAGCTCGAGCCCGCGCTCTCCCCAGGCACGGGCCTCGTCCAGCCGCGCCCCGTTACCGCAGAGCTCGGAGAGGTTGCAGTACGCCACGGCGAGCTCCCGTCCCGGTGGCAGCCGTTCGAGCAGCGCCACGGCTCGCCGGCCGGCCTGCTCGGATTCCGCCACCCGGCCGGGGCACCAGAGGATCTGGGAGAGCCAGCGCAGCGCATCGCCTTCCTTTCGACGGTCACCGACTTCGCGGTACCGCTCCAGCGCGTCCTGAGCCGCCTCGATCGCCTCGAGGCTCTGATCGGTGAGATAGCACTCGCGAGACCGCCGCTCGAGAAGCTCGGCCCGTTCCTCTGACGAAAGCCCGTCGCCGAAGCGAAGGGCCCGGGCGTACTGCGCGGCGGCCTCCCGGTGCGCGCCAAGCTCAGCCGCGCGGTCGGCTGCCGCCGGCGCGAAGCGGAGCACGGCTTCGACGTCACCGGCTCCCTCGGCGTGGTGAGCGAGCCTGGCGTAGTCAGGAGCGGGAAGCAGGGCAAGCACCCCGAGGATCTCCGCGTGCAAGGCCCGGCGCCGGTTGGGCGCGATCGACTCCTCGATCGCGAGACGGGCCAGCTCGTGACGGAAGCCGACCGCGGCACCGACCTCTTCCAACATCCCGGACGCGAGACACTCGTCGAGCCGCTCGAGCTCGTCGGCCGCGGCCGCCTCCAGGAGCCTCAGCTCGGCGTGCTCCGGCATGACGGCGACCGTTTCCAGGAGTCGTCGAGCCTCGGGCGTGAGGCCCGCGACGCGGGCGAGGACAGCGTCGCGCACGGTGGGAGGAATGTCATCCCCGCCCGCCCGCAACACCTCCGTCACGAAGAAGGGGTTTCCGCCGGTTCGGCGGTGGAGCTCGTCGCCGTCCACCCCGTGCGGCTCGGAGAGGAGACGCACGGCCTCGCGTGAGAGCGGCTGAAGGCGGAGGCGGTCGACGCCCGCTCCCGTGCCCAGCCCGCCGAGCACGATCCTGAGCGGGTGCGTCGCCTCGAGCTCGTCGTCACGGTAGGTCACGAGCACGAGCGCAGGGGTCACCTCGATCCGGCGGCCGAGCAGGCGGAGCACGTCGAGGGTCGCCTCGTCGGCCCAGTGCAGGTCTTCGAGTACGAGCACGGTCGGCTGCGTGCGGAGCTCGTCGAGCAGGGCGGCTACTACCTCGTGCGGGCGGGCGCCCCCGGCGACGAGGCTCGCGAGCGGCTCCCCGGTCTCCTCCGCGACATCCGCGAGCGGACCGAGCGGCCGCGGGGTGAAAAGTGCGTCACACGCGCCGGCGAGCACACGTATGTCTCCGCCCAGGTCCGCACAAAAGCGCCGCACGAGGGCGGTCTTGCCGACCCCGGCCTCACCGGCGAGCACGATGAGCCGCCCGCGTCCCTCCTTCACCTTTGCCAGCGTTGCTCGGAGGGTGTCGAGAAAGTCGTCGCGCTCGAGCAGCCCGGCGGCCGCAACCGTGCTCATCGGTGCATCGTGCGACACCCAGGAGGGTGTTGCAAGCGTGCGAGGCGATAGTCGCCGCCCCTGGCTCCGGCCGCGCCGGTCGCCCGCTAGCGAACTTCGAGGAAGCCGAGCCGGCGCGTAGCGCTCGCCGCCTCTCCGCGGGTGCGCACGCCGAGCTTGCGCAGGATCGACGCGACGTGGTGGTCGACCGTCCTGACCGAGAGGAAGAGACGTTCTGCGATGTCAGAGTTGCGGAGGCCTTCCGAAACCAGACGGAGCACCTCGAGCTCACGAGCGGTCAGGCCGGCGGGATTCGCACGCGTCGCGGACCGCGGTCCCCGCGGGAGCGCACGAGCGCCGAGCTCCCGCAGGCGGCGCGTGACAAAGGCGGCTGCCGGCTTCGCGCCGAGGCGGCGCAGGTCGTCCAGTGCGAGGCGAAACGCCTCTTCCTCGTCGGAATCGGCAAGCGCCAGCGCAGCTTCGTAGGGGCAGCCGATCGCCGACCAGCGCTCGGCAGCACGCTTCCAGTCCCCCGCGAGCTGAAGCGCCCAGGGCTCCGCCGAGAGCGGCGGCGGATCCTCCTCGAGGCCGCAGCGCCGGCGCCAGCACGCGAGCTCCCCAGCCCACCAGAGCGCGCGTCCCTCGACAGCGCGATCGAGCACTTCGTCGGTCTCGCAGGCAACGGCGTCGGGCCTCCCGACCAGCCACCATGCTTCTGCCCGCGCGGCCGCGACGGGCGCGAGCCACTGAAGCTCTCGCGACGCCGCCGCAAGCTCCGCCGCCTCGTCCAAAGCCGACCACTGATCGGGATCTCCCCGACGTGCCCGGACGAGCCCGAGCACGACCAGTGCCACGATGCGCGGGAGCGGCGTCCCGGGGTTCGCGACGCTCGGCGGGATGCCGTCGACCGCCTCGGTCCAGCGGCAGCGATCCAGCTCCGTTCGGGCGCGGTAAACGTGCATGTAGCGGAGCCAGAGATCGAGGCCGCGCTCGCTGCAGTACTCGGTTCCGGGGCCGATGTAGGTGTCTGCGAGCTCGTAGTCGCGGTTTCGCTGGGCTACGTCGGCGAGATGGATGTACGCCCGTCCGATGTGCTCCTCGAGCCCAGCTTCCTGGGCCAGCCGGAGGCTGCGCTCGAGCTTCTCGCGTCCTTCGGCTCTTCCCTCGTACAGCTCCGCCGTCCCGATCGTGTTCAGGGTGTGGACGACGACCTCCGTGTGGCCGACCTGCTCGGCGAGCTCGAGCCCGCGCGCCCCTGCAGACGCGGCCGCCCCGAGCTCGTTTGCGTTGAGGGCGAGCATCGCCAGGTTCCCGTAGGCAGCCGCGAGCTCGCGGCCGGGCGGGCAGAGCTCGAGCAGCTCGACGGAGCGGCGCCCGGTCTTCTCGGCCTCCTGGGCGAGCGCGCCGCAGCGCTGGACCGACGAGAGCTGGCGGAGCGCGTCGCCTTCCCGCAAGCGGTCGCCTGAAGCGCGGTGAATCTCGATCGCCGACTCGAGCCACTTCACGCCATCGTCGAAGCGGTCGACGAGGTAGCACTCGTGGCCTCCGCGCACGAGCAGCTCGGCGCGATACTCCGGGGAGAGCCTTTCGCCGAACCGAAGGGTCCTCGCGTACTGGCCGATGGCCTCTCGGTGCGCACCTGTCGCGGCCGCCCGCGCCGCGGCGGCCGGAGCGAACTCGAGCACGGCATCGACATCACCCGCCGCCTCGGCATGATGGGCGAGTCGCGCCGTGTCCGCGCCGGCGGCCCGCAGCGCACTGAGCGCGGCCCGATGGAGCGAGACGCGCTCGAGCGGGCTGATCGAGTCCTCGATCGCGATCCGCGCCAGCTCGTGCCGGAAGGCCACTCCACGGCCCTCGGCCACCAGGATCCCGGAGGCGAGGCAGTCGTCCACATGCTCGATGTCCGCTCCGGCCAGCGCCTCCAGCAGGTCGAGCTCCGCCCGCGGCGGCACCACCGAGATGGCGTCGAGCACCCGGCGCGCCTCGGGGCCGAGCATGGAGGCACGAGCGAGCACCGCGTCGCGCACGGTCGCGGGAACGTCCGGCCCGCCGGCGGCGAGGACCTCGGTGACGAAGAACGGGTTGCCTCCGGTTCGTTCGAACAGCTGCTCGGTATCGACGTCGTGCGTGGCAGCGAGCTCGCCGACAGCGTCCAACGTCAGCGGCGGCAGATGAAGCCGCTCGACTCCAGAGGCCGCCGCGAGTCCGCCGATCACGATCCGCAAGGGGTGTGCCGCCTGCAGCTCGTCGTCGCGAAACGTCGCGAGCACGAGAGCGCTGGTCCCCTCGATGCGGCGGCCGAGCAGGCGAAGGACGTCGAGCGTCGCCTCGTCGGCCCAGTGCAGGTCCTCCAGCACGAGCACGGCCGGCTCTCGACGTAGCTCGTCGATCAGGGCATCGAGCACCTCGTAGGGCCGTGCGTCACGCCCGATCAGCTCGGCCAGCGCGCCGCCTGTCTCCACGGCGACATCGGCAAGAGGCGCGAACGGCCGAGGAGTCAAGAGCGCGTCGCAGGCACCTCGAAGCACCCGGGCCTGGCGTGGCAGATCGTCGAGAAAGGCCTGCACGAGCGCGGTCTTTCCGCCGCCCGCCTCGGCCGCGACGAGGACGAGCCGCCCGTGCCCGTCGCCGACCTCCCGTAGGGTCTCGCGCAGACTCTCGAGAAACTCGCCGCGCTCGAGAAGCGCGGTCGTTGTAACAGCGCTCACGAAGCAATCCTGCGCCTCGCCCGCGGACGCTGCAAGTCCGCGTCGGGCGTGGACTAGGTCTCCGGCTCGAGCGTGTCCTTGAAGCGGACGCGCGGGCGGCGCATGAACAGAGCACCAAGGCGCGCCGCCGACGAGCGCCGGCGCCGGACCACACTTGTCTCCAACCGCCCTGCGTCCGCTCGACGGACAAGCTCCGCTCGCCGGTCCAGCTCCTGCTGGAGCATGTACGCCTGAAGGCTCACGCTCTTGAAGGTACGAGCGGAGCCGCAAGCCGGCATCGGTCGAGTTGCCCATGTTTGGGCGGCAGGCCACCTATCTTCGGGCCGGGCGAGCTAGGATCGCCTCGTGGCCGTCGAAGCAGGGCTCGACGCAAAGCGGATCCAGGAGCTCGACAAGCAGTACGTCCTCCACTCCTGGTCGGTGCAGGACCAGATCGCGCCGCTCCCGGTCGCCGGCGGTGAGGGGCGCTACTTCTGGGACCACGACGGGAACCGCTACCTCGACTTCGCCTCGCAGCTCGTCAACGTGTCGATCGGCCACCAGCACCCGAAGGTCGTCGCAGCGATCGTGGAGCAGGCCCAGAAGCTCACCACCATCGGGCCCCCGATGGCGCACGAGGCGCGGTCGGAGCTCGCCCGCCTGATCGCTGAGGTCACCCCGGGCGACCTGACGATGTCGTTCTTCACCAACGGCGGCGCAGAGGCGAACGAGAACGCGATCAAGCTCGCGCGCTGGTACACCAGGCGGCACAAGATCGTCGCTCGCTACCGCTCGTACCACGGCGCCACCGGCGGCGCGATCACGCTTACCGGCGACCCGCGCCGCTGGCCCGCCGAGCCGGGAATTCCGGGCGTCATGCGAATGCTCGACCCGTATACGTACCGCTGCCCCGCCGGCCACCCCGACCCGTGTCCCGTCTGCTCGGGCGGGCCGCACCTCGAGGAGATTCTCCAGTACGAAGGACCCCAGAACGTCGCCGCCGTGATCCTGGAGACGATCGTCGGGACGAACGGGATCATCGTCCCGCCCGACGGCTACCTGCAGTCGATCCGCGAGGTCTGCGACCGGCACGGGATCCTGCTGATCTGCGACGAGGTGATGGCCGGATTCGGCCGCAGCGGCAGGTGGTTCGCCTGCGAGCACTGGGACGTCGTGCCGGACATCCTCACCGTCGCCAAGGGCATCAACTCGGGCTACGTGCCGCTCGGCGCGATGGTGATCAACCGGAAGCTCGCCGACTGGGTGCAGGACAAGTACTTCGCGGGCGGGCTCACGTACTCCGGTCACGTCCTTGCCTGCGCGTCCGCAATCGCCTCGATCGAGGCCTTCCAGGAGGAAGGGATCGTCGAGAACTCGGCCGCGATGGGCGAGGTGCTGGCCGTAGAGCTGCCGAAGCTGATGGAGCGCCATCCGTCCATCGGCGAGGTGCGGGGGAAGGGCCTCTTCTGGGGCATCGAGCTCGTGCGCGACCGCGAGACGCGCGAGCCGCTCGTGGCCTTCAACGCTTCAGGCGAGGACTTCGCGCCGGTGGCGAAGCTGATGAAGGCTGCGATGGAGCGCGGCCTCTATCTCATGACCCACTGGAACGTGATCATGGTCGCGCCGCCGCTGACGATCACCCGCGAGGAGCTCGACGAAGGCCTCGGCGTCCTCGACGAGGTCCTCGCCATGACGGACTGAGATACCCTGTCGGCTCCGCCGCCTAGGAGCCCGACATTCGAAGCATTCGCATCGAGGCGCCGTCGACCGGCGCCGCCAGACAACTCGTCCACGATCTCGTCCCGTTCGCGCGCACCGACCTGGTCGAGCTCGAGGGCGAGCGCTGGGAGGTCAGGGTCGAGGAGAGCACCGAGGAGGAGCTCGACGCGGTGCTGCTCGCCGTGGCGCGCTGGGCTGCGACCTGCGACGTGAAGCGGCGGCGCGTGCTCGTCGACGGCGAGCCGGTCGAGCTCCCGGACGCCGACTAGTCCTCGTGCCGTAGCGGAAGAGCGTTCGCTACGACGCGGCGTCCTCCGGACTCGTACACCACGTCCACGCTGTCGTTCTGGCGGTAGGTGCCCGCGACACCGAGGAAGAGCGACAGCCAGCGCCAGAAGCCCAGCCGGCCTTCGTGAGCGAGGCGGCGGTCGAAGACGAGCTCGTCGCCTTCCCGGCGGAAGTCACGCCCGGGTTGCTGGGGGACGCCGTTCACGAAGACTTCGAACTGGTCGCCGAGCCCCGCCGGGAGTTGCACGCGCGTCCGCTCCGGCACGGTTAGAGGCTAACCCGCCTGGAGGGTGCCGAGCTCATCTCTCCAACACGGTGCGTTGGACGGCCGCGCCGGCAACGCCGACGCGACCTTTACGGTTGGCGCCGCCGAGTCGGCGCCGTTGGACGGCCGCGCCGGCAAAGCCGACGCGACCTTTACGGTCGGCGCCGCCGAGTCGGCGCCTTAGAATGCCACCGCCCGTGCGCCGGTCCGCACTCGTCGCCTTCGCAACATTCACGGTTGCGCTCCTTTTCGCGGGCGCGGCCTTCGCGGGCAACGGCGGCGTCGCGCCTCCGGAACCGGCCTCGCCGACTGCCGGGCATATCCGCGACGTCTACTGGCTGATACTCGGGATCACCGGCGGGATCTTCCTGCTCGTCGCGACCACGCTGATCGTCTTCATCGTCCGCTACCGCAGCCGCGGTCGCCCGCGCGAGATCGAAGGGCCGCAGGTCCGGGGCCACACAAACCTCGAGCTCGCGTGGACGGCCGGTCCCGTGGTGGTGCTGGCGATCATCGCCGGCTTCGTCTTCTGGCAGGTCTCCGACATCGGCGGCGCGCCCGGCAGCTCGGCCAATACGGGGCCACCCGCACGCGAGCAGATACGCGTCGAGGGCGTCCAGTACTACTGGGAGTACGTCTACCCGAACGGGGCCATCTCGGTCGGCCGCCTCCGCCTTCCGTACCAGCGAGCCGTTCGGCTGAAGATCGAGGGCGACGACGTCGCACATAGCTGGTGGGTGCCGGCGCTCGCCGGCAAGCTCGACGCCATCCCCGGCAAGACGAACTACCTCTCCTTCCGGCCGACGAAGCTCGGAACGTTCCGCGGGCAGTGCGCGGAGTTCTGCGGGCTCCTGCACGCAGAGATGGCGACGCAGGTCGAGGTCCTGCCCGCCGCAGAGTACGACGCGTGGGTCCGTAAGCGCGCCAGCGATCAGCTCGCGCTCGGCAAGGAGACCTATCAAGGCGTGTGCGCGGAATGCCACGGGCTTGCCGGACAGGGCGGCGTCGGCCCGAACATCGCCCAGAACCCGCTGCTCGGCGACCGCGCCGGGATCTCGAGGCTGATTCGCAACGGCGGGATCAAGATGCCGGCGGTGGGCAAGGACTGGCCCAAGCAGCAGCTCGCCGCGACGATCGCGTACCTCCGGCAGCGCTTTGTGCAGAGGAGCGGCGGTGGCGGCCAGGGCTGAGCGACCGCCCGTCTCGATCGTCGTCTCGCGGGGCCGGATCTCGGGCTGGCTGACGACCGTCGACCACAAGCGGATCGGGCTCCTCTACATCGGCACGAGCCTGCTCTTCTTGCTCCTCGGCGGGATCCTCGCCCTCCTGATGCGGGCGCAGCTCGCCACGCCGAACGAGCACTTCGTCACGAAGGACAGCTACAACGAGCTCTTCACCATGCACGGGACGACGATGGTCTTCCTGGTCGTCGTCCCGATCTGGGCCGGCTTCGGGAACTTCCTCGTCCCCTTGATG
>JBKPHO010000091.1:0-2055 GCA_046729915.1 Actinomycetota bacterium
CATCACGTGGCTGCTGTTTCGCGCCACGGCGCTCCTGCCCCGGAGGCTGAGGATCCGCGGCCTGGTCGGAACCTCGGAGCCGATCGTCGACCTCTACATCGACGTCGACCCGGAGCGCGACCACTACCGCGGGCCGGTCGAGGCCCCGGTCACCGTCGTCGAGTACGGCGACTTCGAGTGCCCCTACTGCGGCCGCGCCGAGCCGGTGGTTCGAGAGCTCCTGCAGGAGTTCGGCGACGTCCGCTACGTCTGGCGGCACCTGCCGCTGAGCGACGTCCATCCCAACGCCCAGCTCGCGGCGGAGGCGGCAGAAGCGGCCGCTGCCCAGGGCGCCTTCTGGGAGATGCACGACCTCCTCTTCGCCGACCAGGACGCCCTTCGTGCCGACGACCTGGTCTCGTACGCCGAGCAGTTGGGCCTCGACGTCGAGCGCTTCACGGACGACCTCCGGAAGCACGCCGGGGCTACACGCGTTGCCGAGGACGTCGACAGCGCCGACCTGAGCGGGGTATCTGGCACGCCGACCTTCTTCGTCAACGGCCGGCGCCACTACGGCGCGTACGACATCGGCTCGCTCTCGGCAGCCGTGCGCGTGGCCGGGGCGCGGGCAACGCTGGGCTCCCTCAGTCCACGTCGATGAGCACCTTGCCGACGGCGCCGCCTTCGACCGCGGCGTGCGCGTCGGCGGTTCGCTCGAGAGGAAAGCGGTTCAGCGGCAGCCCCGCGCTCTCTCCGACGGGAAGGGCGCCGTTGGCCGCGGCGGAGCTGACGTCGGCGACCGCCTGGGCCTTGGCTGCCGGCGGAACGGTGTAGACGAGTGTGAACTGGTAGCGGATGTTGCGGGACATCAGCGCGGTGGCCGAGAGCCTGAGCCCGCCGCCGCCTGCATAGGCGGCCACCGTTCCGTTGGCGCCCAGGACGGCGAAATCGAGCTCTGCGTTCGCGGCCGCCGCGACCTCGACGACCACGTCCACGCCGTCGGGGGAGACGCGGCGGATCTCGTCGGCGGCTCCACCGCTCCGGTAGTCGACGACGTGGTCGGCGCCGGCGGCCCGCGCGAGGCTCGCCTTCTCGTCGCCGCTGACGGTGGCGATCACCCGCGCGCCCGCCCAGCGCGCGAGCTGGATCGCGGCGTGGCCGACCGCGCCGGCGCCGCCTGCGACGAGCACCGTCCGTTCCTCCAGTGCGCCCGGGGCGAGGCTTCGCGGCCCGAGCTCCGAGACGGTCAGGCAGCGGTGCGCGGTCAGCGCCGGGATGCCGAGGCTCGCGCCGACGTCGAAGGACACGCCGTCGGCGAGCCGCACGGCCTGCCGCTCGGGCAGGACGACGTACTCCTGCGCCGTCCCGTCGGCCCGCTGCCACGCCGCCTCCCACAGCCACACGCGCTCGCCGGCGCGGGAGGGGTCGACGCCCTCGCCGACCGCGTCGATCGTTCCGGCGCCGTCCTGGCTCGGCACGACCTCGGGAAACCGCAGGTCGCTACGGCGCGCCTTCCAGTCGGTCGGGTTCACTCCGGACACCGCGACCATGACGCGAACCTCACCGGGACCCGGCTCAGGAACGGGACGGTCGACGAGCCGGAGCACCTCCGGCCCGCCCGGCTCCGAGTAGACGACGGCCCTCACGGCCCTTCGGCATATCACGCCGCCGCTTGACCCTGCGCAGCTAACGTCACGCGATGAGCTCTACTCGAGACCGGCAGACGAAGGAGTACGCCACCGAGGAGATCGTGGTCGAGTGGGAGCCGCGCCTCTGCTACCACTCGCGCAACTGCGTTCAGTCGCTGCCGCAGGTGTTCGACGAGACTCGGCGGCCTTGGGTGAAGGTCGACGCGGCGAGCGCCGGCGAGGTGGAGGCGGCGGTCGCCCGCTGTCCCTCCGGGGCGCTGCGGAGTCGGCGCCTCGCGGGGCAGATGGCGGGGCGACAGACGCCGCCGCAGGTTCAGGCGTCGGAGAACGGGCCGCTCCTCGTCTCGGGCGGCGTGCGGGTCGTGGACGCCGAGGGCAACGTCCTCTTCGAGGGCGAGCGAGCCGCGCTCTGCCGCTGCGGCGGGTC
>JBKPHO010000092.1:0-1684 GCA_046729915.1 Actinomycetota bacterium
GCGGTACGGCTCTTGCGGCCGGGCGGCGAGCTCGTCTTCATGCGAGGGACGACGTTGCGGATCCTCTGCTCTCCTGATGAGGGAAAGGTGGGCGAGCGCCTCGAGCGCCCGCAGAAGGGCCTCTATCGGTTGGACTGGGAGGAGGACGACGAGGCCGGCGTCGAGTTCCACCCAGGCACGGGCGACATGTTGGCGATCCTGCGAGCGAACGGCTTCGAGCTGGTCGATTTCCGCGAGCTCTTTGCCCCGGAGGACGCGGTCGACCACGAGTACTACTTCCACCTGCCGGTCGAATGGGCGAAGCGCTGGGCCGCGGAAGAGATCTGGCGCCTGCGTAAGCCCGGGTGAGCGCACCGCCCGCGCCGCCGTTGCTCCTCGCCTCGCGCTCGCCGCAGCGGCGGGCGATCCTCGAGCAGCTCGGGCTCCCGTTCGAGGTGGTCGCGCCGCGGTGGGAGGAGTTGGCAGGCGGCGAGCCGGCTGAGACCGTGCGGGCGAACGCGCGCGGCAAGGCGAGATCGGTCGCGGAGGACGCGGGAGAGCTACCGGTCCTCGGAGTCGATACCGAGGTCGTGCTGGACGGCCGGGTCTTCGGCAAGGCCGAGACTGCGGCCGAGGCGGAGGAGATGCTGGACACGCTGGCGGGGCGGACGCACGAGGTCGTCTCGGGGCTCTGCCTCGTCACGCCCGGGTGGGAGGAGGTCGAGCACGAGGTGACGCGCGTGACGTTCCGGCCGCTGGACGCGCGGGACCTGGCCGCTTACGTCTCGCTGAGCGAGTGGCGTGGCCGCGCGGGCGCCTACGCGGTCCAGGGCCGCGGCGCGGCGCTCGTCGAACGGATTGAGGGCGACTACCTGAACGTGGTCGGGCTCCCGGCGGCGCTGCTGGTCCGCCTGCTGGCCGAGCGCTTCGCGGGCGTCTACGGCTTCGGCTGACCTTCACAGAACGCCCGCAACGCGCGATCCTTGGCGTGATGCGGCAGCTCCCCACGGGAAGCGTCACCTTCCTGTTCACGGACATCGAGGGCTCGACGCGTCTGCTGCATGCCCTGGGAGAGCGGTACCCGCAGGTTCTCAACGACCACCGCCGGCTCCTCCGGGCCGCGTTCGAGCGACACTATGGCGTCGAGGTCGACACGCAGGGGGACAGCTTCTTCGTGGCCTTCGCCGACCCGCGCGGCGCACTCGCGGCCGCCGAGGAGGCCCAGCGCGCCCTGTCGAGCCATCCGTGGCCGGACGGCGAGACCCTGCGCGTCCGCATGGGCCTCCACACGGGCGAGCCCATCGTCGCCGACGGCCACTACGTCGGGATCGATGTTCACCGGGCGGCGCGCATCGCGGCCGCGGCGCACGGGGGCCAGGTGGTCGTGTCGGAGCGGACGACCGGGCTCGTCGAGAACGGCACGGCCACGCTCCGCGAGCTGGGCGGGCACCACCTCAAGGACCTACCCGAGCCCGAGCGGCTCTTCCAGCTCGTCGCCGAGGGCCTCCCGAGTAGCTTCCCGCCGCTCCGGGTGCACGAGGAGACGATCGAGGCGGCGGGCCTTCCGGATTATTCGCTGCCGCCAGCCGACGTCCCCTGCCCCTACAAGGGGCTGCTCCCGTTCCAACCCGAGGACAGCGAGCTCTACTTCGGTCGCGAGCAGCTCGTCGAGGAGCTCGCCGCGCGGCTCGAGGAGTCGGGCTTC
>JBKPHO010000093.1:0-2024 GCA_046729915.1 Actinomycetota bacterium
CGGGCCGCTGGTGTCGCTTGCTGACAGGAAGGCGACAGTCGCGCCGAGCGAGCCTACGTCCTTGCCTATCTCGAGCGTCACCATGAAGCGCGGGATTCAGAGCAACACGGCTTGACTCAACCAGCACAAAGTTGGACACTGGGGAAGGGACAGTGTTGTTCCACTCGCGCCTCAAAAGGGGGGTGAGGAGGTGATGAGAGATGGGATCCGGCTGAGGCGACATACCTGATTGCCCGCGGAGCAAGCGCTCCGCGCTCATCGCAGCGAACAACACAGGAGGAAGGCTTATGCGAAAGGCCTGGATTGCATCCCTTGGTGCAGCCGTCGCGCTCGCCGCGCCGGCCGCGGCACAGGCCAACGAAGTCACGCACTGGAACCGGATCGCGATGAGCACGCTCGTCGCCTTCCCAGCACCGGCGGGAGGTGCGCCGAACGCCCTGCACATCAACATGGGCATGACCCAGGGCGCCGTCTACGACGCTGTTAACGCCATCACGCCGAAGCACCACCGGCCGTACCTGTTGAAGCGACGTTTCGGCGCGACGGCCTCCGAGGAGGCCGCGGTCGCAACCGCGGCCTACCGCGTGCTCAGCAGCGTTGTGGCCGGCGTTCCCTCGACCATCCCGTTCCCGAACCGCGACGTCCTGTTGCAGACGCTCGCGGCGGAGTACGCCGCGTCGCTCGGGCAGATCCCCGGCTCGCCCTTCAAGAGGATGGGCATCAACGCCGGGAACGCAGCCGCCGACGCGATGATCGCCGCACGCGAGGGCGACGGGCGCTTCGGGCCGTCGCAATGGGTGCCGCTCGTTGGCCCCGGCTACTGGCAGCCGCTCCTGAACCCGGACGGGACGCCGATGCTCGATCCGACCCCGTGGGTCGGCGGGGTGAGGCCGTTCCTGCTGCAGAGCCAGTCGCAGTTCCGGACGCCTGGGCCGCTACCGCTCGCCAGCGCCGCCTACGCGGCGGAGTTCAACGAGGTCAAGGCACTCGGCTCCGTGAACAGCGTCGTCCGGACACCGGAACAGACGCACATCGCGCTCTACTGGCAGAGCACCGGTGGGCCGGGGCTGCTCTGGAGCGACGTGGCCGATGACCTGGCAGAGAGCCGCTCGATGGGGGCGGCCGACACTGCCCGCCTGCTCGCGATGATGAACATGGCTGCTGCGGACGCGCATATCAACTGCTGGAACGACAAGTACTACTGGGACTTCTGGCGGCCCTGGGGTGCCATTCAGCAGGCCGACACGGACGGCAATCCCGCGACCGCCCCCGACCCGACGTGGACGGCGCTGCTCACAGCGCCGTATCCGGATCATCCGTCCGGGCATCTGTGCGCCGACGGCGCGCACCTGCGCGTGCTACAGATGTTCTTCGGCGACAACGTCCACTTCGGCGTGACGAGCAGTCGCTTCGGAGGCGAGACGCGGTTCTTCGATCACTTCTCGGAGCCGCTGGCCGAAATCATCGAGGCCCGCATCTGGGCGGGCCTGCACTTCCGCACCGCGGACGTCCAGGCGGAGGCCCTCGGCCGGAACGTCGCCGAGTACATGGCAGAGCACTACTTCCAGCCTGTGGGCAACCACTGATCGATGAGGGCGGCTGCCGTCAGGCAGCCGCCCTCACCTGTCGCGAACTGACAGGAGGGCGACACCCGCTCGCGTCGCCTTCTGCTCGGAAGGCGACAGTCGAGCCGGGTGAGCCGAATCCGGCGCTGGGCGCTGTCGCCTTCCCTATCAAGAGCGACAGCAGCGTCGCCTGGGCCAGCGTCGACGAGCCGCGTGTCGTTGGCAAGCTTGGGCTCTGAGTCCTCGTACGCGGCGAGCGTCTGCTTCTGCCGTGCCGATGCTGCTCAGACGACGTACGTTAAGACGATGATCGCGAGCACGACGCTCTGCACGCTGTGGACGACGATCCCGATCCAGGCGCTCCGGTACCGCTTCGCCGGGTAGGCGATGATGAAGGTGTCGAGCAGCGTCGCCGGGATCACCCATGGCACGTGCAGGTGGTAGGCGGCGAAGAGGAGG
>JBKPHO010000094.1:0-3132 GCA_046729915.1 Actinomycetota bacterium
TTCTCACCGGAGAGCTGCGGCGCCCGCCCGTTTCGAGGACGGCGGGTGGGCGCCCGGCGCGCCCGGCCGGTGGCGGCCGTCCGGGCGCGCCGGGCGCCTCTCAGGGTACGACCGTGAACACCCTTGGCGGCGCACCGTTCAGCCGCGCGCGTGGGACGAGCGCCCAGAAGCGGCCCTCGGCAACGGGAGCCACCGCGACGACGCGCCCGCCGGAAACCACCGCCACCGAGCGACCCCGACCGGAGACGCGCCCGCTCACCTGGACGAGGGAGCTCGAGCGGTCGATCGGGTCGAGCTCGGTCACCGCGCGGCCTCCCTCGAACGGGTGACCCAGGAGGCCGCGGTCCGGCCCGACCGCGAAGAGGGTCGCAGGTGGCTCGTCGGAGCCGAACAGCCGCAGCTGTCGGCGAAGGGCCTGCTCGCGGAGTGCCTCGAGGCGCGCTTGAGGAACCATGAAACGCCTGCCGCGGTCCTTGATCAGGACGACGTTTCGCTCCCGCGGTCTCGCGCGCAGGAGCGAGTGCCCGTCCACCCGCCAGGGCATGCGAACGCCGGCCGCGTCGGCGAGCGTGGGGAGAATGTCGATCGTCCGCGACGGCTGGTCGACGACGCGCCCGCGCTTCTGCCCTGGGAGCTTGACGAACAAGGGCACGTAGGCGATGTTCTGCAGGTTCGCGGCCGAGAGCGGGCGCCGCTTCTGGCCGGCGCGGAAGCTGACGCCGTGGTCGGCGGTGACGACCAGGGCGGCGCGGTCGTAGAGCCCGGTGGTGTGGAACTGCGCCAGCAGTCGCCCGAGCACGCGGTCGGCATAGCCGAGCTGGAGCAGATGGCGCTGCCAGTACTGGTCGACTGCCGCCTGGTTGTCGCTCCACACCTCGTCCGGGCCCCAGCCGGGGGCACCGGGCACGTCGTACCGCTGCCCGGAGGGGAGGTACGTCCACGGGCTGTGCGGCAGCATCACGTGCAGGTACCAGAGAGCGGCGCGAGGCTGCGGCCGGAGCGAGGACAGGAAGGAGGGGGCGACGCGCCCGGGGTCGTGATGAGGGCTCGCGTCCCGCAGGAAGTTGTCCCAGCCGTTCGCAATCGACGGTATGCCGCCGCTGAGGTCGTTCGGGAGCAGCTCGTGGAGGTAGACGACGCCGGTGTCCTCGGCCAGCGTTGCGGCGCGCCCGCCGAGCGAGCTGCCCAGACCGGGGCACAGCTTGGGCGGGCAGAGGTGCGTCTCCTCGTCGAGGACGTGCAGCTCGGTGGAGCGGCCAAGCAGTGTGAACACGTTCTGGCGGTGGTCGGTGTAGACCGGGAACTCGCCGGCGCGCGGGAAGCGGCCGGTGAGGATGGCCGGAACGGCGTGCGTCGTGCCTTCGGCGACCGTGGTCGTGCGCGCGAACCAGGTCGAGCCGCGCGAGAGGCGGGCGAAGTTCGGGAAGCGCCGTGCATCGATGCGGCCCTTCGCGTCGAGCAGCGAGTTGAGCGGCAGCTCGTCGAAGGCGATCAGGACGACCGGAGCGCGGGGGTGCTCCCCGGCGGCGGAGGCCGTGTCCGTCCCGGAGAGCGTCAGCCGCGAGGCGTCCGAGCTGAACAGGAAGAGGCCTAGAAACAGAAGCGGCGCCGGCGCGAGCACCGTCAGCACGAGGCGTGCCCCGGCGAGCCGTCCGTAGACGGCGGCCGCCGCGAGCCCACACGCCCCGGCGAGCGCGACCAGCAGCCAGCCCGGAGCGTCGATGCTCCTGATCAGCTGGAGGACGAAGAGCCCGACCAGCGCGGCGACGAAGCAAGCGTGGAGAACGGCGCGCACACGAGCCCCGGCGGCCCACTCGATCGCGAAGAGGAGAAGCGGCGGGACGAAGACGAGCACGAGCGCGAAGGCGATCACGTCCCAGCGGCTCGACCCGCGTGCCGCGAAGAACTCGCCGTTGCGCCCGAGCAGGTCGAAGAGCGGCTGCGCGACCGCGAACGACCACAGCACGAGCAGATGCAGGCCGGCCTGCCGCAGGGGCGGGGCCTGCAGCTGGCTCATGCCCGCGGCTTGGCGAGGTAGAGCGTTCGGGTTCCCGAGCCGAGCACCTCGCGCCGCTCGAGCTCGAAGCTGCCCGCCAGCGCGCGCTCGAACTGGTCCCGCCCGTAGGTCTCGTGCGTCTCGTCGCGCTTTGCCGCGAGCAGCCGGCCGACCATGGGGTCGTCGCGGTCGGCGAACTCGACCACGAGCCGCGCGCCGAGCGACCGCAGCCACGCGACGAGCTCCGCGAAGGGAACGTTCCGGCCGATAGCCAGGTGGTGCACGAGCGCGAGGCAGAGCACGAGGTCGGGCAGGCCGCGCTCCTCGAGCCGCTGCCGCTCCACGCCGCGCCAGCCGCGCGCGGGCGAGGCGTCGGCGAGGTCGACGACAAGCGGCAGGATCGTCTTCGAGCCTTCGGCGCGGAGCGCCGCGTACAGCTCGCCCACGACGCGCTCGTCCCCGTCGACGGCGACCGTGTACTCGGCCCCGAGCGCGCGCGAGAAGCGGCCGTCGTTGGCACCGAGATCCCACGCCAGGCGTGCCGGCCCCGTCTCGCGCACGAAACGCTCCTTCCGCGCCGCGTCGGCTTCGCTGTAGGGCGCGGCCTCGCGGTAGCCGGCCCACTCGGAGCGGCCTCGCTTCGGCGAGAGCCGCTCGACCAGCTTCCGCAGGCGGCGGACGTTCGCCTGGATCAGCTCCTTCTTGAACCCCGCGGCCTTGAGCTCCGACCGCACGTCGCGCTGCCGGTCGGCGTGCTTCTTCTCGAGCCGGTCGTGCAGGACGACGTGCGTCAGCACCCCGCGCCGGAAGCGAGGCAGCAGCGCGCGCGCCTGGCTCGGCTCGATCCCCTCCAGGCTCCCGCGCAGCCACGGCTGCGGTGCGATCCCTCGGTACGCCTGCAGCATCAGCGGATAGAGGAAGAGCCCGCAGAACTGGCGGTAGCCGGCCCAGGGCTCACCTTCGCGCAGCCGCTCGAACGAGCCGACGTCCACGAACACGGGCTCCGAGCCGCGCCACTGGATGTTGTAGGGCGAGCCGTCCTTGAGCACGAACCCCTCGGCAAGCGCGTCGTCGAGCAGGCCGAGCTGCAGGAGCGCCGCGTCGCGGAGCATCTCGAAGGGCCATTCGTACGGGTA
>JBKPHO010000095.1:0-1857 GCA_046729915.1 Actinomycetota bacterium
GGGCTACCCCGACGACCGGCTGATCGCCGTCGACCTCGAGCAGGGCGTGACGCGCGTCCTCAACTCCGACTACTTCGGCGAGTCGAAGAAGGGCGGGCTGCGGATGTGGAACAAGCTCGTCTACGACCGCGGCGGGATCCCCCTGCACGCCGGATGCAAGATCATCCCGACGGAGCGCGGCAAGCGGGTCGGCCTGATCGTCGGCCTCTCGGGAACGGGCAAGACCACGACCACGTTCACGCGCCAGAACGGCTCGCTGCCCGTGCAGGACGACTTCGTCGCCTGGATGCCCAACGGCCGCGTCTACGCGAGCGAGAACGGCTGCTTCGCCAAGACGTTCGGGCTCAACCCCGAGGACGAGCCGACGATCTACGGCGCCGTCACGCAGCCGCGGTCGTACCTCGAGAACGTCTCACAGCACGGTGACGAGCCCGACTTCTACGACACGAACTACACCTCGAACGGGCGCGCGACGTTCCCGTTCGACGTAATCGAGGCCGCCTCCGCCGACGAGATCGAGCAGGCGCACTTCCTGCTGATCCTGAACAAGAACGAGAACATCGTGTCGGCGGTGGCGAAGCTCGAGGGGCCACAGGCGGCGGCCTTCTTCATGCTCGGCGAGACGACCGGCACGAGCGCCGGCGGCGCCGACGAGGCCGGGAAGTTCCTGCGCGTCCCCGGTACGAACCCGTTCTTCCCGATGCCGCACGACCTCCAGGGCAACCGTTTCCTCGAGCTGCTCGCGGAGCACCCCCTCGAGGTCTACGTGCTGAACACGGGCCGGGTCGGTGGCCCCGAGGACGACGAGCGCTCGCGCAAGGTGCGAATCAAGCACTCCTCCGCGATCGTGAAGGGGATCGCGGAGGGGACGATCGACTGGGAGCGCGACCCGCACTTCGGCTATCTCGTGGCGTCGTCCGTGCCCGGGATCGAGGAACGCGAGGTCCTGCAGCCGCGGCGGCTCTATGAGGAGCAGGGCCGCGGCGACGAGTACCGCGCGCTCGTCGAGCGGTTCAAGGCGGAGCGAGCCGAGTTCCTGCGCGGCTTCCCGAGCCTCAGCGACGAGATCTTCGCCGCCGTCGCCTAGCGGACTCCCGCGGCCGGCGGCGAATCCGTCGGTGTGAAGCCTGAAGTTCAACGCTTTCTGGAGAGCCCCGCGCTCTCCGATTCGACCCGGCGCGCATACCGGGTCGACGTCGACGAGTTCTGCGCGTGGCTCGAGCGGCGCGGGACGCGCCTCGGCGACGTGGACGTGCGCGTCCTTGCCGACTACGCCGCCCAGCTCGGGCGCGCACGGCCGCGCAAACTCGCGCCAGCGACCATCGGGCGCAAGCTCGCCGCCGTTCGGGCCTTCCTGCGCCATGCCCTCGGCGCGGAGCGTGTTCCCGAGGCGTCGCTCGCGCCACGACGTCCGCGGCGTCTCCCCGATGCGCCACGGCCGCACGAGGTCGACGGGGAGCTCGACGCGCTCGACGGGAAGGGCCCATTGGCCGTCCGGAACCGCGCGCTGGTCGAGCTCGTCTATTCGGCCGGCCTGCGCTCTCAGGAGGCTGTCGACCTCGATCTCGCGGACGTCGACTTCGAGCAGGAGCTCGTCCGGGTTCGCGGGAAGGGCGGCAAGGAGCGCGTCGTCCCGCTCGGCGAGGAGGCGTCGCTGCAGCTGGCCGCGTACCTGCGCGACGCGCGCCCGCAGCTCGCGCGCGGCGCCGAGAACGCGCTCTTCCTGTCGGCCCGCGGCCGCCGCCTCGACACGAGCACGCTCAGGCGCCTGCTCCCCCACCCGCACCGTCTGCGCCACGCGTTCGCAACGCATCTCCTCGAGGGGGGCGCGGACCTCCGCACGATCCAGGAGCTCCT
>JBKPHO010000096.1:0-15983 GCA_046729915.1 Actinomycetota bacterium
GCCCACACGGTGTACGACTTGTCGCGCGCGTTGAGCCAGCGCCGGAGCGACGCAGCATCGACGAAGACGCGGTTCGACCAGACGACGCCGGTGACCCGCGGCACCTTCGGAACCGGGACCGGATCTGCGTCGCGCATCGTCCGCGCGACCTTCAGCCAGGTCGTGGCGGCAGCCACCGCCACTGCCAGGAGCAAGACGGCCGCAAGCGTCTTCCGCGGCAAGCGCGCGGGCGAGCGGTGCGGGATCAGGTTGGAAGTGCGCGCAAGCGTCCTCCGCGGCAGGCGCGCGGTCGACCGTCGCGCGATCAGGTCGTAAACCCGTAAAGCCCGTGCATACAACAGGTCGTACGCGCGTTCATATGATCGGCTCACGACTGAATTGAATCCCGGTCCGGCGTTCAGGACGCCCCACCTGAGTCCGGGTTGACCTAGACGCGGGAGGGGTGGCGTGCGTGCCGAGGTTGCCTAGCGTTAGGCCGGTGACGTCCACGAGTCGACCGGCGAGGCGCTGACGGTGCCCCGCATCGAGGCGCTGCTGGCGCAGGATGGACGCGTCGTCCTGGAGCGGTGTGCCGTCGCAGACGGCTTCGTGTCGCGCTTCCGAGGACTCCTCGGCCGCCGAGAGCTCGAGCCTGGAGAAGGTTTGCTCCTCAGCCCGAGCTCGTCGGTTCACACCGCCTTCATGCGCTTTCCGATCGACGTCGTATTCCTCGACAACACGTTGAGCGTGATCGCCGTCTCGCCGAACATCCGGCCATGGCGGCTTGCCGGGCGCAAGGGGGCCCGGCACGTGCTGGAGCTCCCCGCCGGGGAGTCGGATCGGCGGGCGATCGAGATCGGAGACCAGTTGACGCTCGCCTCACAGATCTCCCCGCAACCGGTGAGTGGACCTAGCCGATCGGGCGATCCCGGCCTCGCGGCCGGCGCGGAATAGTCACCGAGGTGAGAGAACTGAGCCTGCGACTCAAAGGGCGAATCGCACTGCGACGCCGATTCGGCGTCCTGGTCGTGCTCGCGGTGGCGAGTCTCGTCGCGGGTGGAGCCGCACGTGGAGTCCCGAAGGCTCCGCTGCCGGTCTCGCCCGCAGACGGCACGACGATCGACGGGCTGCCGGCCTTCGCCTGGAACGCCGTCGCCGGCGCCGAGGAGTACGAGTTCCAGATCGCCGCCGACGGAGGCTTCAACTCGCCCGTGCTCGGCGGCGGCAAGGACAACTTCCGGACGAAGAACCTGCGCGCGACCCTCGAGCAAACGGTCCCGAATGGGACCTACTGGTGGCGCGTGCGCGCGATCAGCAGGAAGGGCGTCCCCTCGGCCTGGTCCCATGGGCGCTCGTTCCGGAAGAGGTGGGCACGAACGACGCAGCTGCTCTCGCCCCTCGGCGGCGCGGTCGTCGCCTATCCGAGCACGCCGCTGCGACTCAGGTGGTCGCCCGTCGACGGCGCGAGGAAGTACCTGGTGTCGGTCGCGACCGATCCGAGCCTGGGCTCTCTCGTCAGCCTCGGCGGCGCCGCTGGTCCTACGGAGACGACGGCGACCACGTTGACCCCGGCCGCCACGCTGGCCCCCGGAACCTACTACTGGGGCGTGACGCCGCTCGACGCGCAGGGCAACCGTGGAGCTCCCTCGCGCGTCGCCTCCTTCACGTGGTTTTGGCCTTCGACCACGAGCCTCCAGGTAACGGACCTTGCGTCCGCTCCGGAGCTCTTCGATCCGCGCTTCTCCTGGGCTGCCGTCGCCGGCGCGGCGCGTTACGAGGTCGAGATCAATTCCTCGGTGGACTTCGCCGCGGGGTCGAAGGTCTGCTGCACCGGGACGACGATCAACGAGTCGCTGTCGCCGACGGTCGTCTTCCGCGACAACAGGTACTACTGGCGTGTCCGGGCAATCGACTTCGACGGGCACGTGGGGGTCTGGAACACCGGGCCCAGCTTCACGAAGACCTTCGACAAGGTCGCTCCGGCCGGTCCGGTCACCGGGACCAGCATCAAGAACGTACGGATGCGCGACAACCTTGCCGACCCGGGGACCGACATCGAGCCGGGCACCGCGGGCTACCAAACGCGCGTGCCGGTCGTCCGCTGGGATCGGGTGCCGGGCGCCGCTAGCTACGAGGTGCAGGTTGCGGACTGGACGGGGACCACCTGTTCCTGGGCCACGTCGAACTACCTGAAGAAGACCTCGGTACCGGAGTGGGCGCCGCTCGGCAACACCACCTCCAACCCGATCGTCTGGCAGGGAAGCCTGGCGAAGGACGGTCCTCCGCTCGGGCCCGACACGTACTGCTTCCGTGTCCGCGCGCGCAGCGACCGGGCCACAGGGAACCAGGAAGTCTGGGGCGACTACACCTACCTCCAGAACGGAAGCATCGACTCGACTGGCCCAATCGGTCCGGCCTTCACCTGGACGGACTATCCGGACCCGGCCGACCCGGGGGCCTCCACGCCCTGTGTGTTCGGCTACCCGTGTGCCGGCGACTACCTGAACCCCGTGACGGGCTCGACGAGCACCCGCACGCCGCTGTTCACCTGGAAGGCGCTTGCGGGCGCGAACAGCTACTTCGTCGTGGTGGCCAAGGACTCGAACTTCAGCAACGTGATCGACGAGGCCTTCACGAGGGTCCCGGCCTATGCGCCGCGGAACTCGGTCTCACCGACAACCTACCCCGACGAGACGACGGTCTTCTACTGGGCGGTGCTCCCGGCCTCCGCTGCCAACGGCAGCGACGCGCTGCCGCTCGACCTGCCGAATTCCGTGAAAGGGTCGTTCCAGAAGCAATCCGTTCCTCCCACCAAGCTCGCTCCGTCCCCCGGCCAGATCTTCCTCGGCAAGCCGACGTTCCAATGGACTCCCGTCCTGGGCGCGCGCAAGTATCGGCTCCAGGTCGCACAGGACCCGAGCTTCGGCGCCCTGCTCGACGACGTGACGACCGACTCGACCGCCTATTCGAGCGACACCACCTATCCCGCAGACACGGTCCTCTACTGGCGCGTCCGCGCGAACGACGAGAACAACATCGGTCTGACCTGGTCGACGACGGGCACGTTCCGTAAGCGGTTGGCGACTCCCGTCGGAGACCCGCTGAACCCGACGGCTGGTGATTTCCTCCCGAGCTGGTCCTGGGGCGTCGTCGCGGGAGCCGTCTCGTACGATGTTTCCGCGGACCTGCCTGACGGCACCCATCGGGACCTGAGGGGCTTTCGGGGACGATCGATGACGCCGACGCTCATGTACGGCACCGGCATCTTCCATTGGCGGGTGCGAGCGGTGTTTCCGCGTGCGAGCGCCGGAACGACGCCGGGGCCCTACTCGCCCACGTACACCTTCACGCGCACGATTGGGGAGCCAGGCGGCGCGCACGCGGAGTTCGCCCGGGACTGGATCCTGCTCCACTGGAACCCGAAGGCTGGTGTACGCAACTATCGCGTTCAGATCTCCGGGACGGCCGACTTCTCGAGGCCGCTCGAGAACCTCGTCACCGACAACAGCGCGTACGCCCCGTCCCTGGAGTATCGCGGTCGTAGCGACGTCGTCACCGGACGGCTTTACTGGCGCGTCGCCGCGATCGACGAGGGCAATAACGTCGGCGACTTCATTCAGCCGCAGCTCATCACGCGAATCCGCCGGATGGAGATCGACATCCGCGGCGCGCTGAAGCGCCACGTGAAGGGGACGCTCACCGTCGCGGTGAAGAACTTCGAGACGGCGGCGGGCGTCTCGCGGGCGCTCGTGCGGGTGCGTGGCGCGGGCGTTCGCAAGCGCGCGGTGCGGGCGAGCTCGTTCGGTAGCGCCCGGCTCGTCCTCCGGCCGCGGCGGCGCGGGTACATCGTCATCTCGGCGTCGAAGCGCGGCTACAGCCCGACCTCGATCCGCCTCCGCGTCCGCTGACGCGAACCGGACGATCCGCTCGGCCGACCTAGCCTTCCTGGGGTGCTGCCCGGGCCGGTGGCGAGCCACGCTCCGGGAACGATGACCACCGCCGAGCTGCTCAAGGTGCACGCCACGGAAGACCAGGTGGTCGCCTGGCGCCGGGAGCAGCTCCGGCGGGCCGGCTGCAGGCGCTTCGAGGCCGAGATTCTCGCCCGGCGGTCCAGCATCGATCTGCACGAGGCGGTCGAGCTGCTCGAGCGCGGCTGTCCCTCGCACGTTGCGGCGAAGATCCTTCTCTAGACTCACGGCCGTGTCCGGTGCGGAGCCGCTGAGCGCGGAACAGCGCGAGATTCGCGACCTCGTGCGCGAGCTTGCGCGGGAACGGGTCGCGCCGCGCGCTGCCGAGATCGACAAGTCCGCGGAGTTCCCCTGGGACATGGTCGAGCTGATGCGCGAGCACGACCTGCTCGGCCTGCCGTTCGAGGAGCGCTACGGCGGCACCGGCACTGGCGCGCTGATGGTGCTCGTCGCGATCGAGGAGCTCTCGAAGGTCTGCGCCACGACCGGGCTGATCCTCGCCGTGCAGGAGCTGGGCTCGCTCGGGCTCAAGCTCGCGGGCACCGACGAGCAGAAGGAGCGCTACCTTCCGCGCCTCGCGAGCGGGGAGTGGCTGGCCGCGTACGCCCTCACGGAGCCCGGCTCCGGCTCCGACTCCGCGGCGATGCGGGCCGAGGCGCGCCGGGAGGGCGACGAGTACGTCCTCGACGGCGGCAAGCGCTTCATCACCAACGCGGGCGTCGCCGAGCTCTACACCGTCTTCGCCAAGACCGACCCGGACGCCAGACACGACGGAATCTCGGCGTTCGTGGTCGAGGCAGGCTCACCCGGCTTCGAGGTGGGGCGGATCGAGCCGAAGATGGGGATCAAGGGCTCGACCACCGGCGAGATCTTCTTCGACGCCTGCCGCGTGCCGGCCGACAACCTGCTCGGAGAGGAAGGCGAGGGGTTCCGGATCGCGATGCGCATCCTCGACCGCTCGCGGCCCGGGATCGGCGCTCAGGGCCTCGGCCTCGCGCAGGGGGCGACCGACTACGCGCTCGAGTACGCCCGCACGCGCGAGACCATGGGGAAGCCGATCGCGCAGCACCAGCTGATCGCGGCGATGCTCGCCGACATGGAAACGAAGTGCGAAGCGGCGCGCGGGCTGCTCTACAGGTGCGGGCAGCTGATCGACGAGGGCGCCGACGGGCCGGAGCTGACGAAGATCTCCGCGATGGCGAAGCTCTTCTGCACCGACGTCGCGATGGAGGCGACGACCGATGCGGTGCAGATCCTCGGCGGCTACGGCTACATCCAGGAGTACCCGGTCGAGCGGATGATGCGCGACGCGAAGATCACGCAGATCTACGAGGGCACGAACCAGATCCAGCGGCTCGTGATCGCCCGCGAGATGCTGAAGGAAAACCGCGCCTTCCTCCTCGCAGGTGTCGCGTAGAGAGGCGCCGCCCGATGCTTTCGGGCGGACGGCGCGGGAGTACGAGCTCGGGCGGCCGGATTGGCCCGAGGAGCTGCTCGACCGCGTGATCGCCGATCTCGGCCTCGCCCCCGACGCGGCGGTGCTCGACCTGGGCGCCGGGACCGGGAAGCTGACACGCCTACTCGTGCCCAGGTTCGGACGCGTGGTCGCGGTCGAACCGGACGACGCGATGCGCGTAGTGCTCGAGGAGATCGTCCCCGCGGCGGAATCACGGGCGGGAAGCGCTGAGGCGATCCCTCTGGGCGACGACGAGGTCGACGCGGCCTTCTCGGGCGAGGCGTTCCACTGGTTCGCGTCGCGGGAGACGCTCGACGAGCTGGCGCGCGTGCTGCGGCCCGGCGGCGGGCTAGCGATCTTCTGGAACATCTTCCTCGAGAGCGACCCGCCGCTCGACGGCGAGGCCGAGGCCGTGCTGGACGAGGCGTTCGCGCGGGGCGGAGTGCCCGGCCTGCCGCGCGTGCTGAGCGGGCAGTGGCGCCAGCCGCTCGCCGAGTCACCCTTCGGCGAGCTGCACGAGGACGAGCTCGTGCGCGAGGTCGTCACCGGCCGCGAGCGCTGGATCGCCAACATGCTCTCGGTGAGCTCGATCGCGCATCAGGCCGAGGAGGACCGGGCGGCGCTCGCGGCGCGTCTCCGGGAGCTCGTGCCGGAAGGCGAGATGCGGCGGCGGTACCGAACGGTCGCGTACTGGACGCGGCTTGGCTGAGCTCGGTCTCAGCTTCGGGAACGTGGCGGCGCTGTACGACCGGGTGCGGCCGAGCTACCTGCCCGAGGCTCTCGACCGGGCGCAGGAAGCACTCCAGCTCGACGGCTCGGCGGAGGTTCTCGACCTGGCCGCCGGGACCGGCCGGCTCACGCACGAGCTGGCGCAGCGGTTCGGGCGCGTGATCGCGGTGGAGCCGAACGACGCTATGCGCAGGCTGATCGCGGACGGTGAGGTGCTCGCGGGCACGGCCGAGGCGATTCCGCTCGGCGACGCGAGCGTCGACGCCGTTTTCGTCGGCGAGGCGATCCACTGGTTCGACGCCGACCGCGCGGTGCCGGAGATGGCCCGCGTGCTCCGGGCTCGCGGCGGCATCGCGCGGTTCGAGAACGACTGGTTCGAGCCGGAGCCGCCGCTGCCGAAGCCGGCCCTCGAGCTGCTGGACCGGGCGTACGTCAAATCGGGTCGCGCCGGCATGGTGGCGACGTGGCGTGAGGCGTTCGCGCACTCGGACTTCGAGCCGCTCCGGGACGAGGAGTTCTCCTGGGAGCTGCCCGTCGATGCCGAAACGCTCCTGTCGCTCTACCAGACGATCAGCACGCTCGCCTCGCTCCCGGCGGGCGAGCGCGAGGCGCTCGTCGACGAGCTGCGGCCCTTGCTCGATGGGCCATACGTGCTCCCGATTCGCGTTGCGCTTACCTGGACACGCCTCTCCCGATGACCGAGGAGCTCCGCATCGGGCGACGCACCGTTCGGGTCACGAGCGCGGACCGTGTCCTTTTCCCCGGGGACGGCGTGACGAAGGGGGACCTCGTCTCGTACTACGTCGACGTCGCGCCGGTTCTCGTGCCGCACCTGCGCGACCGGCCGTTCACGCTCAAACGCTACCCCCACGGCATTCGTGAAAGGCCGTACTTCCAGAAGCAGGCGCCGCAGGGGCTGCCGTCGTGGATCCCGACTCGGCAGTTCCGGACGTGGCCGCGTGAGGGCGGCTCGCGGCTCGTCGACTTCGTGCTCCTGAACGAGCCGGCGGCGGTCGCCTGGATGGTGCAGATGAACTGTGTCGACATGAACGCCTGGTACTCGCGGGTCGACAGGCCGGAGCGGCCGGACTATGTCGTCTTCGACCTCGACCCGCCCGAGTCGCGGAACGGCTTCACGCAGGCGATCCGGGTCGCGCACCTCGTCCGCGAGGCGCTGGAGAAGCTGGAGCTGCGCTCGTACGTGAAGACGAGCGGTGCGGACGGGATCCACGTGCTGGTGCCGATCACGCGGCGCTCGTCCTACCCGGATACGTACGAGCTCGCCGAACGCGTCTCTCGCGAGCTCGAGGAGAAGAACCCGGGCCTCGTGACGACCGAGTGGCTGAAGAAGAAGCGGCGCGGCGTGCTCGTCGACCACCGCCAGAACGGGCACGGCAAGACGATCGCGTCCGCGTACTCGGTGCGGCCGAAGCCGGGCGCACCGGTCTCGACGCCGCTCCGGTGGGAGGAGCTCGGCGAGAAGGTGCGCCCGCGTGACTTCGGGATGCGCGAGGCGCTCGAACGGGTGGAGCGGCACGGGGACCTGTTCGAGCCGGTGCTGAAGGGCGGGCAGTCGCTCGGGCCGGCGCTGCGCAAGCTCCGCGCGTGAACCGTGCCCTCGTAGTGGGCTCCGGCCCGAACGGGCTCGCGGCCGCGATCGTGCTCCTGCAGGCGGGAGTGGAGGTCGAGGTGCGGGAGGCCGCCGACCACTTGGGCGGCGGGCTGCACTCGGCGCAGCTCACGCTGCCGGGGTTCGTGCACGACGTGTGCGCGACCGTGCTGCCACTTGCCGTCGGCTCGCCGTTCTTCCACGGGCTGGGGCTCCCGGTCGAATGGGTGCACCCGGCCGAGCCCGCTGCGCATCCGCTCGACGACGGCACCGCGGTCGTGCTGGAGCGAGGAGTGGACAAGACCGCGGAGGGCCTCGGGCGCGACGGGGCGGCGTACCGGCGCCTGGTCGAGCCGCTCGCCGACGCGTGGGACGAGCTGGCGCCGGTACTGCTCGGCCGGCAGCCGCCGACGATGCGGCGCGCTCTGCGCGCGTTCGACGCAGCGGGGGTCCGGCCGCTCGCGCGCGCGGCGCAGGTGGCGCTGGGAGATGCGCGGGCTGTCGCGGAGTCGCTCTTCGAGACCGAGCGGGCGCGCGCGTGGTTCGCGGGCCACTGCGCACACTCGATGCTGCCGCTTGAGCGCCGCCCCAGCGCCGGCTTCGGGCTGGCGCTGGCGGTGATGGGTCACGCGGTCGGTTGGCCCGTCGTGCGCGGCGGGTCGTCGCGGCTGGCCGATGCGCTTGTCGCCCGCGTGCGGGAGCTCGGCGGCTCGATCGTCATGGGCTCGTCGGTGGACGAGCTGCCGGCGGAGGGGGTCGTGCTGGCGGACGTCGTCCCGCGCGAGCTCGTTCGGATCGCCGGCGGGCGGCTTCCGGAGCGCTACGAGCGGCGGCTTCGCTCCTACCGGCACGGCCCAGGCGCCTTCAAAGTCGACTGGGCGCTCGAAGGACCGATCCCGTGGCGTGCGGCGGAATGCCGCCGGTCGGGGACGCTGCATCTCGGCGGGACGCTCGAGGAGATCGCGCACTCGGAGTGGGCGGCGTGGACGGGGCGGCCGGCGGAGAGGCCGTTCGTGCTCCTCGTCCAGCAGACGGTCTTCGACGAGTCGCGGGCGCCCGACGGTAAGCACACCGCTTGGGCGTACAGCCACGTGCCGAACGGGTCGGCGGTCGACATGACGGACCGGATCGAGGCGCAGGTCGAGCGCTTCGCGCCCGGCTTCCGCGAGCTTGTTCTCGCCCGCAGCTCGTCGGGGCCAGCGCAGCTCGAGGCGTGGAACCGCAACCTCGTCGGGGGCGATCTCAACGCCGGAGCGATGGACCTCGGGCAGCTGTTCGCGCGCCCGGCTCTGCGGCGTGTGCCGTGGCGGACGCCCTTGCCCGGGGTCTACCTGTGCTCGGCCGCGACTCCGCCCGGAGGAGGCGTCCACGGGATGTCTGGCTACTGGGCCGCGCGTGCAGCGCTGTCGGCCATAGAGTCCCGCGCGTGACGATCGCGGCCGACTGGGTGACGATCTCGGCGCTTGCCACGGCGGCCGGAACGCTCGTGCTCGCGCTGGCGACCTTCGCTTCGGTGCGGTCGGCCAACCGCGCGGCGCGCGTGGCCGAGCGGTCGCTTCTCGCGGGGCTTCGCCCGCTGCTGATGCCGTCCCGGCTGGAGGACACCCCGCAGAAGGTCAATTTCGTCGACGGGAAGGAGCTGGTCGCTCCCGGCGGTGGTGCCGTTGCGGACTACAGCGACGAGGCGGTCTACCTCGCCGCAGCGCTGCGAAACGTGGGGGAGGGAATCGCTGTCCTGCACGGCTTCCACTTCTACCCCGAGCGCGTCACCGCGGCAGGCCACCCTGAGCCCGAGGAATTCACGCGCCTGACCCGCGACCTCTACATCGCGATGGGGGACGTCGGCTTCTGGCAGGGAGCGTTCCGTGACCCGTCGGCGCCCGGGTTCGCCGAAGCGAGGGCCGCGATCGCGGAACACGGAGACTGGACGGTCGACGTTCTGTACGGCGACGCCGAGGGCGGTCAACGGATGGTCAGCCGCTACACGATGGTGCCGCGAGAGGGCGGGCAGTGGCTGGCGGCCGTCGGACGCCACTGGAACCTAGACCGCGCCGCGCCGCGCTAGGCCTCAGGGCCGAAGCTTCGTTGTGTCGACAACCTCGAAATCGGAGCCCTCGACGCGCCCGAGCGTATGCAGCTGGTCGTTCGACCAACCGCGGCCCGGCGCACCCGTGACATACCAGTCCGCCCCGTTGTCCGCGACCATCATCCCGTACCGCTTCAGCGCGACCAGGACGATCCGAGCCTGGCGCGGGAACGGCCGTACGTCGAAGCTCCGCTTCAGCCGCACGCGCAGGCCCATCGGAGGCAGGTTCGGGTCGGTGAGGTCGCTCGCATAGTGCCGAGCGGGGTACACATAGGCCCGCCGCGTCCGTTGCACCGTGAATCGCAAGGCGTGGTCGATCACGCCCCGGCGCACCTCGTCGTAGCGGGCGAGGCCGGGGAAGATCGGCAGGCCCGCCGCGTCGGCTGACGTCCAGCCGGCCGGGCGGAGGCGGTTCGAGCGCAGGCTCCAGGTCGCGCCGGCCCAGGCGTGCCAGCGCCCGCCCCGCCGCTCGAGCCCGCCGAGCTCGTAGAGCCGGCAAGCGTTGCGGTCGAGGAGCAGGGCGTGGTGGTCACTCCCGCCCTCGATGTGCACGCGCTTCGGGATCGGGTAGCCGACGCGGTCGCTCTCGTCCGCATACTCGAAGCTCACCCGCGAGCGCGGCGTCCTGCGGGTGACGACGTCGAACGGGATGCCGATCGGCGAGCCCTCCCACAAGCCCGAGCCGAAGTCGGCATGCAGGCCGGTGCCGGTGCCGATCGAGGCGATGATCGCTGCCGAGCTCCGCGCCACCGGGAGCCGGTCGACCCGCTGGTTCCACGGGTTCGTTTTCGGGAAGACCGGACAGCGCGGCGCCGCGGGGACTCGGAGGGCGAACGCCGAGCCGCCCGCGCAGGCAAGCGCGGCGACGGCGACAGAGACGGCAGCCGCTGCGGCAGCGGTTGTGGCGCCGGTCCGAGTCCTGAGGCGACTCTGCCCGAGGCGTTCTCTCATGCCGCTCCCATCGGCGCGACCAGCTTCAGTTCGAACCCCCGAGGCAGGTACCCGAAGACCTCCTCCCCGCGGCGAGCCTATCGGTGGAATCCGCGCGCATGGTCACAGGAGCGTCACGGAAGTGTGACTTCGGCGCCGGTTGCCGCGGCGGGCGCATAGTGTGCCGGCGCCGTCTACGCGCCGAAAGCCTGACGGAGGCGCCCTTAGCGTCCGGCCCGCAGCGAGGCCTTGTACGCGCGCTTCTTGGCCTGGTACGCCTCGAGCGCCTCGGGCGAGTCGACGTCGCCGAGGGTCGGGTGCCCAGGATCGAGCTCCGCCGCCGCCCGAACGCCGAAGCGCTTCGACAGGACCGCTCCGAGCGCCCTCACCTTCATCTCGCCGAACCCAGGCAGTGCCGAGAGCCGCTTCCTCAGCTCGGTGCCGTCAGCGGCGTCGGCCCAGACACGCTCTGCATCGCCGCCGTACTTCTCGGCGACCACAGCCGCAAGCTCCTGCACGCGCCCGGCCATCGTGCCGGGGAAGCGGTGGATCGCAGGCTTCTCGCGGAACACCTCCTCGAGCCGTGCCGGATCGGTCGCCGCGATCGCGCCGGGCTCCAGCGTCCCCAGGCGCTGCTTCAGCTTCAACGGCCCCGAGAACGCCGTCTGCACAGGCACCTGCTGGTCGAGCGCGAACCCGACCAGCAGCGCGAACGGGTCTCGCGCGAGCAGCTCGTCCGCCTCGTCGACGCCTGTGTAGTGGAGCCGGTCGGGCTTCGTCGCAGCCATCGGAACGATCCTACAGCCAGTGAGACGCGCGCTCCGCCAGCGCGACCGTTGTCAGGTTCGTGTTCGCGCTCGGGATCTCCGGGATCGCCGACGCGTCGACGACGTAGAGGTTCTCGAATCCCCGCACGCGGCACCGCTCGTCCAGCACACGCCCGATCGCACACGTCCCCACCGGGTGGAAGAACCCGCGCGCCGACGCCCGCACGTGCTCCTCCGGCCCCACGTCGGCGCCCGGCCGCAACTCCGCGCCCCTGTACGGCCGCACCCGCACGTCGTCGACGAGCTCCCGCAGCCGCCCGAACCCCTCGACGAGCACCTCGACGTCTCGCTCGTCGCGCAAGAACCCGTGATCGATCGCGAGCGGACGCTCCGGCTCGAGCCCGTGCAACCGCACCGACCCCCGCGAGAAGGGCTTCATCGCGAAAACCGCCCCGCTGATCTCAGGGCCGATGTCGAGCGCCGGGAACACGAACAGGTCCCGGATGCCCGGCGGGCACGATCTGCTGCTCTCCGCGATCGTCACCTGGCCCATGTAGAGCCCGTGCACGGCCTCGTGCGCCGCCGTCTCCCGGAGCAGCCGCTCGGTCGGCGCCCACGCTGCGCCGGTGCCGACGTGGTCGGCGAGCCCCTGGCCGACCGGCAGCTCCGCCAGCACACGGATCCCGTGGCGCGAGAGCTCGTCCGCAGGCCCGATGCCGCTTCGCAGCAGGATCGCCGGCGAGCCGTACGCGCTCGCCGAGAGAACGACGACCTCGGCGCGTAGCTCCCGCCCGCCTGCGAGCGCGCCGACCGCCCGCTCGTCCTCGAGCAGCACGCGGTCGGCCAGCATGCCCGCGAGGATCGTCAGGTTTTCCCGCCCGCGCGCAGGATCCAGGTACGCGAAGGCTGTGTGCCACCGCACCCCGTCGACGATGTTGACCGGATGGACGATCGAGTCTGCCCCGCCCGCATCGCGGAAGGCGCGGTGCCACGGCGTCAGCTCCTCCTCGGAGAGCACGCGCGCCTGCAGCGTCTCCGCCGCGCGCCGCAGGTAAGGAGCGAGCTCGTCGTACGACCAGCCCCGGCCCCAGTCGTAGTCCGAGGGCGCGCCCTCCAGCAGCACGCAGGCGTTGTGCGCGGAGCAGCCGCCGATGATCCGCGCCCGCGACTGCGACCGGTCCTCCTCGTCGTCGCGCTCCCAAAGGTGTGACTCGAGCGCGAGCCACCGCGGGTCGAGGATGTCCGCCGGCCACCGCCCCTCTGCGAGATGGCCGTAGTCGGGCCCGGCTTCGACGAGGCAGACCGAGCGGCCGGGATCCTCGCTCAGCCGGCCCGCGAGGACGCAGCCCGCCGCGCCGCCGCCGAGCACGAGCACGTCGTAGCGGTCAGCCACTAGGGGAGGCCCAGACGTCTCACCCGAGGGCGGCCGCGAGCTTCCGTAGGTCCTCGCGCCAGCGCTCCTCCGGCACCGGCGGCAGGATGTCGTCCCAGATCGCCGCGAAACTGCCGATCAGCTGCGGCAGCCGCGCCGGCCGCGCGATGAACCACCAGTGCAGGTGCTCGCCGCCGTCGCCCCAGCGGCAGACGTGCACGCGGCCGATCTCGCCGAGGCCGCGGATGGCGCGCTCGATCCTCGAGAGCAGCACGCCGAGCTCCGCCGCGAGCTCGTCGGAGAGGTCGCCCGGCTCCGCGTAGTGCTCGCGCGACTCGAGCAGGACGACGAGCGGCAGCCCGGTCGGCTTGTCGAACGACCACAGTCGCCAGTTCTCGTTCGTCCAGAGGTAGTCCTCGTCGGGTGCGCCGCAGCGCCTGCAGTCAACGCCGCCCTCGCCGAAGCGGGGCCGCTCCCGCTCCTCGGGCGGCCGCAGCGCTCGAGGCCGCATCTCGCCGTCGAACGGGAAGGTCTCCCACTCGTCGACCGGTGGCATCCGCAGCGCGTCCTTGGCGCGCGCGTAGAGCTCTTCGGGCGTCTCGGGCAAGGCTGCGGTCGATGCTAACGTCGGCCGCGTGGAGTGGCCGCAGTCGTTCTACGAGCTGAAGCGCGGTGAGGGCTGCCCGGTGTGCGGGCAGGGCCGTCCCGACGAAACCGAGTACGGCACGAGGATCTTTGCCGGCGAGGTCTCGGACGCCTACCTGCAGCGCAGGAACGTCCAGCGCGGGTACACCGTCGTCGTCTGGCGCGGACGCCACGTCGCCGAGCCGACCGAGCTGTCCGGCGAGGAGGCGTCGCAGTACTGGCTCGAGGTGCTCGAGGTCGGCCGCAAGATCGAGCGGCGCCTCGAGCCCGTGAAGCTGAATTACGAGATGCTCGGCAACTCGATGCCGCACCTGCACACGCATGTGATGCCGCGCTACGCGCTCGACCCGCGGCCGGGCTGGCCGTTCCCCTACCCCGAGGAGGCACCGCCGCTCGACGAGGCCGAGTTCCGGGCGGACGTGGAGGCGTTGCGCGCGTGAGCATCGTCGACGTCTTCTCGCCCGCCACCCGCGAATGGTTCGAGCAGGCGTTCGACGCCCCGACCCCGGCGCAGGAGCTCGGCTGGCCCGCGATCGCGCGGGGCGGGCACACGCTGATCCAGGCGCCCACCGGCTCGGGGAAGACGCTCGCGGCCTTCCTCTACGGGATCGACCGGCTCAACCCGAAACCGCGTGAAGGGCTCCGCCTCCTCTACGTGTCCCCGCTCAAGGCGCTCAACTACGACATCGAGCGCAACCTGCGCGGGCCGCTCGCCGGGCTCGGCTCGGAGCTTCGCGTTGCCGTGCGCACGGGCGACACGCCGCAGAAGGAGCGGGCCGCGATGCTGCGAGAGCCGCCGGACATCCTGATCACGACTCCCGAGTCGCTCTTCCTGCTCTTGACTTCACGCGCGCGCGAGACACTGCGCTCGGTCGAGACCGTTGTCGTCGACGAGGTCCACGCCGTCGCCGGCACTAAGCGGGGAGCTCACCTTGCGCTGAGCCTGGAGCGACTGGACCGACTGGCGGAGAAACCGATCCAGCGGATCGGGCTATCCGCGACGCAGCGCCCCTTGGAAGAGATCGGCCGCTTCGTCTCCGGCGGTCGCGAGATCGAGCTCGTCGACGCCGGCCGCGCCAAGGAGCTCGACCTGCGGGTCGTCGTTCCGCTCGAGGACATGCGGGAGCCCGAGGAGCAGCAGTCGATCTGGCCCTCGATCTACCCGGAGGTCCTCGAGCTCGTGCGTGCGCACCGATCGACGATCGTCTTCGTCAACAACCGCCGCCTCGCCGAGCGGCTGGCCCTCCGGCTCAATGGCCTGGCCGAGGAGGAGATCGCCCGTGCCCACCACGGGAGCCTCGCCCGCGAGCAGCGGATCGAGGTCGAGGAGCTGCTGAAGAAGGGCGAGATCCCGTGCCTCGTCGCCACCTCCTCGCTCGAGCTCGGGATCGACATGGGCGCCGTGGACCTGGTGATCCAGGTCGAGTCGCCGAAGTCGGTCGCGCGGGGCCTGCAGCGGGTCGGCCGAGCCGGCCACGAGCTCGGCGCCGTCTCGAAGGGCCGGATCTTCCCGAAGTTCCGCGGCGACCTGCTCGAGTCGGCGGTTGTGGCGCGGCGCATGCTCGACGGCGCGATCGAGGAGACGACGATCCCCCGCAACCCCCTCGACGTGCTCGCGCAGCAGATCGTCGGGATCTGCGCCGACGAGGAGATCGCGGTGGACGAGCTGCACGAGCTCGTGCGCGGCGCCTATCCGTTCGCCGACCTCTCGCGCGTTCAGCTCGAGAACGTGCTCGACATGCTCGACGGCCGCTACCCGTCGGACGAGTTCGCCGAGCTGCGGGCGAGGGTCGTCTGGGACCGGACCGCCGGTGTCGTCAGGGGCAGGCAGGGCGCGCGGCGGCTGGCCGTGACCAATGCGGGCACGATCCCGGACCGCGGCCTCTTCGGCGTGCACCTCGTCGACGGCGGCGGCCGCGTCGGCGAGCTCGACGAGGAGATGGTCTACGAGGCCCGGGCTGGCCAGACCTTCCTGCTCGGAGCCTCCACCTGGCGGATCGAGGAGATCACCCGCGACCGCGTGCTGGTCTCGCCCGCGCCGGGGGTCCCGGGCGCGGTGCCCTTCTGGAAGGGCGAGGGCGTCGGCCGGCCCTACGAGCTGGGCGAGGCGATTGGCGCCGCCTCCCGCGAGCTGGCCGCGCTTTCCGACGGGAAGGCTGCGGAGCGACTGCGCGGTGAGTTCATGCTCGACCAGCGGGCGGCCACCAACCTCCTGGCCTTCCTGCGCGAGCAGGAGGGCGCGACCGGCGCCGTCCCCTCCGATCGCACGATCGTGGTGGAGCGCTTCCGCGACGAGATCGGCGACTGGCGGCTCTGCATCCTCACGCCGTTCGGCGGCCGCGTCCATGCGCCGTGGGCGCTGGCGCTGGGCGCTCGGCTGCGCGACTCGCTGAACCTCGAGACGCAGGCGATCTGGTCGGACGACGGGATCGCCATCCACCT
>JBKPHO010000097.1:0-1781 GCA_046729915.1 Actinomycetota bacterium
TCTCGTCCGCCCCTCCGCGCTCGAAGTACTCGCGCATCGTCGCGACGTCGAGACGCACCACCTCGTCGCCGTCGATTCGCCCCACCCGTCCGTCGCGGTAGGTGACGAGCTTCATCCGCAGACCGTCCTCGCAACGCGTGCGTAGACCTCGGCCGTCTTCACGAGGCCGTCGATCTCCAGGCTCTCGCCCTCCCCGGGCTCCATCAGGCCGGTCGAGGTGCCGTAGTTGACCGTGGGAATCCCGTACGCGCTGAGTGCGGACGCGTCCGAGAACCAGCGCGGCACGTCGCGGCCCGGCGCCTCGCCGAAGACCGCCTCGTGCGCCTCGTCGATCGCCCCGACGAGCTCGTGCGCCTCGTCGATCTCAGCACCTGGCGCGGTGACGTAGATCTCCACGTCGATCTCCCAGTCGGGGTGCGCAGCTCGGAGCTCGCGGGCGAGATCGAGGATTGCGCGGCGCGCGTCCGCCATCGGCCGGGTGGGCGGGACGCGCACGTCGAGGAAGACGCTCGTCCGCTGCGGTGTCCGCGAGAGGCGCCACTCGAGCCCGCCGCGGATGGCGCCGACGGAGGCGATCGCGGGAACGTCGCGATACGCGTTTCGCTCGTCGGCCGACCAGCGCTCGCACCACGCACGGATCGGCTCGAGTAGCTCGCCCATCCGCAGGACCGAGTTGGCGCGGCCCTCGCTGAACGCGGTGTGGACGAAGTCGCCGCCGACGCCGAGCCGCGCCCAGAGCGAGCCGAAGTGCCCAAGCACCACCTTGCCCTCCGTCGGCTCGCCGAGCAGGCACATGTCCGCCACGCCGCCGTGCGTGACGAGATGGCGCGTCCCGGCCGCGTAGCCGCGGTAGCTCGGTCCCTGTGCGTCTCCGTACTGTGTCTTCTCGATCTCGCCGCAGACGGCGGCGACGAGCACGTCGCCGGCGAGCTCCTCGTCCCGGAGCGCGTCAAGCGCCGCGAGGTAGCAGGCGAGCGCGCCCTTCATGTTCGAGATGCCGAGCCCCCAAATCCGGCCGTCGCGCTCGACGCCCGTCGGCTGGAATCCCTCGACGCGCTGCGACCACGGCTCGCGACCCGAGTACGACGTGTCGAGGTGGCCGTTGAACATCAGGGTCTTGCCGCCACCCGTGCCGCCCCGCGTGGCGAGGACGTTCGCCCGGCCCTCCTCGACCTGCTGGAGCTGCACCGAGAGGCCGAGCGCGCGCAGCTCTCCTGCGATCCACTCCGCCAGCTCCTGCTCCTCGCCGGTGAAGCTCGGGATCGACACGGCATCGCACGCCCAGCCGACTAGGCGACGTTCGTCGACGGCGCTCATCCGCGCACGTGCGGCAGGACCCGCTCGCCGAACAGCCGGATCTGTTCATGCCGGCGGTCGCCCCAGAGCTCGAGCATGACGTGCGTGCAGCCCGCGTCGCGGTACTCCTCGATCGCGGCGATGCAGTCGTCGGGAGTGCCCGCGATCGGCTTGCACTTGTCGAGCAGCGGGTCGGTGACCTCGGCCTTCGCCGCGAGCCGCCCCCCTCGCTCCATCGCCTCCGCGACCGGCCGGATCTCCCCCTGTCCGATCCCGGCGAGGTCGAGCAGCGTGTCGGCCGCTCCCTGGATGTTCTGGACCTTGTTCGCGAGGTACATGCCGGCGATCTCGCGGGCGCCGTCGCGGCCGGCGTCGCGGTCCCTCTCATGGATCGAGGCCACGATCGTGCAGCCGATGTCGATGTCGCTGGCGACGTTCTCGCGGGTGTAGCGGACGAAGGCCGGCGTCGTGATGGACGGGGTCAG
>JBKPHO010000098.1:0-4047 GCA_046729915.1 Actinomycetota bacterium
GGTGACACTTCTCCTCCCGCTCCCGGCTCTTGAGGTAGGCCCGCCAGCGTTCCTCATCTGCCGGCAGCCAGCGGGCCTCGCACTCGGTGCAGGTAGGAATCAGCGCGACCTGCTGAGCGTCCATGTAGGGGAGTCTAGGACGCCTCCTCCACGATCAGCACCGGGGGCTGATCGGCGTCGTCGTCCCTCCTTTCAACGACACGCAGCGTCTTCCAGCCGAAATAGATCTGGTCACCTGGATTCCAGTTTGGGACAGCGGCCTCGAGCGTCGACGGGTCCGCAGGTACGCCTTCCGCCGTCTCCAGCCTGAACAGAAACCCTGCCATCCAGCCCTCCTCTCCGCCTGGGGCCGGACGGCCGAACGAGCGTATCGCAGGTGAGTGCGCCTAAGTGCTGACGCGGCGCCAAAGCCACCCGACGAGCGCACCGAGCACCAACCCGGCCTCGGGGGCGAAGGGAACGTCGGTGGTCACGCTTACAGGATGCCGAGTGCTAGCCCGATCACCGCGCCGACCACCAGAAAGAACCAGGTTCCTCTGGCGCCGATACCCATGCCGACCATCCTCGCCGCCCCAGGAGGTCGCGGTCAACGCAGGGCCGGGTTTACAGTCATTCGCCGAGAGCCACGTACGGCCCAGAGCGGGTACAAACGCGCGGGTGCTGCGCGGAGCCGCCTTCCCCTTCTTGGCACAAGGGGCGTAGAGTTGCCCCATGGCCGGCCTCATGGCGAAGATCCGCAAGTGGCTCAGGCTCGACAAGAAGTCCTAGCCACACACACTGGGAGATAGAGGCGAGAATCGCGCCCCTTTCTGCCGAGTCGCTGATCGAATGAGCCTGTACGAGCGCGCGCTCAAGAGAATGGAGGCGCTGGCTACCGCATACGCGCAGGGTGACACGCCGTGGGGGCCGGACCGAGACCTCGTGTCTCGCGAGACAGCCGTGGATGCGGTGATGGACGTCTTCGCCACGCTGGACGCGCTCCGCCAAGGGGTCGAGTTGCCTCCGAACCGGATCGAGCACACGCTTGGCATGCTCATGCTGATCCGGGAGTACGTCGTCCCTCTTCCATCACCTAGCGGCGAAGAGGATCTGCTCCTGCAAGACGATCTCGAACAGCTCGCGGCAGACCTTCGGCGAGCTCGGCGCGATTTCGGACTCCCGAGCTGAGTGCGCGCCAGTTGTGCGCCAGTGAGCAGCGCAGAAGGCGTGAGAATCGGCGAGTCAGCGAACCTAGGAGGGCTCCGCCATGCGCATCACCGCCGTCGAACCTGCCGGAACCGTACTTAAGGAGATTGAGCTCGGAGAGGACGCCGTCCTCTGTCTCCGGGTGCTCGTATACAACGAGGCCGGCGAGGGATTGGTCCCGCGCGGGCAAGAGCTCGTCGTTCCCCTCGAGCAGCTCGGGGTAACGCCACCCGCTTCGTACAGTTAGGCGTAGAAACAAAATCGGCTTCGCGCTAGGTGGCCTCATGCCCGACACGCTTCAGCTTGAGCGATGAGAGTCGCGCGAAAGGGCCGTGCAGGGGATTCAGCAGATCGCGAAGGAAGCGAACGGCGGCTAGCTCTTCTCGCCCCGATGTTGGAGGAAGCCCCAGATCCAGTGAGGCTTCCCCCATGGACTAGCCCTCCTTGTGTCAGTCTAGGGCGGTCGTCACTCGAGCATCATCGAGCGGCGACAGCGCCTCGCTGATTCCCTCGCGCAAGTCCTGCATCTCGCCGACTCGCCATTTCGCCTCGTCGGCGACGCTGAACAGGCGGCCGATCGTCTCGAGGGTCGGGATCTCGTCGCCGTCCTGGCGTTCGTCCACGCCGCAGCGCCACATGCGCCAGCGAATGTCGCCGAGCGCCTCGGTAGCAGCCCGCATCGCACTGACGGCCTGCTCGAGCTCCTCCGTGGTCGGCAGGGTGACGTTGACTCGTTCCTCAGGGGAAACGGTCATGGTCTAGCCTCCTTCGCGTCGGGGCGCTGTTTCTGGGAAAGGGGCGGTGCCCCGACACCGCGTTTCCACCCTTGCACTTCGGACCAGGCCATTGCAAGGGCAAAACTCGGGAGATTTTTGACCCGACTTTGTCTGACGCAAAGACCCTCTCCCGGCGCCTGCGGTGCAAAGTCGCGGTGCAAACGGCGGCTCAGCCGCTTGTCTAAGCCGTTCTGATCAGAGCCAGCGCTTGTAGCTGAAGAACGCGGTCAGGCCGAGGCCCAGCCCGAGCATGAACCCGGCGATCGCCCAGAACGCGGTGGCCGTCTCGAAGCCCGGGAAATGCACGTTCATGCCGAAGATCCCGGTGATCAGGGTCAGCGGCAGCAGGATCACCGTCACCACGGTGAGCACGCGCAGGACGTCGTTCTGGCGGTGCGAGATGACCGACTCGTTCGTGTCCTCGAGCGCCTCGACGACTTCCTTGTAGTTGTCGAGCAGGTCCCAGATCCGCTCGCTCGCGTCGACGATGTCGTCGAAGTAGAGCTCCAGGTCCTCGGGCAGGAAGCGCTCGACCTGGCGCTCGAGCAGCCGGAGGGTCGAGCGCTCCGGCTTGATGATCTTGCGGTAGGAGATGATCTCCTGCTTGACGTTCGAAAGGTCCCGCACGACGTCTTCGGCCCGCTCCTCGAACATGTCGTCCTCGACCGAGTCGAGCTTGTGGCCGATCTTGTCGAGGATCGGGAAGCAGTAGTCGAAGAGGTCGTCGAGGATGTGGTAGAGCAGGTAGCCCGATCCCTTCGAGAAGAGCTGGTCGCGGAGTTCCTCGTCCTCCTGGCAGCGTCCGAACAGCCGCGTCACCGGCAGCAGCTCGACGTTCGGCAGTGTGACGAGCCAGCCGTTGCCGACGAAGACGTCGAGCTCGGCGGCGTTCAGCCGCTGGATCGCCTTGTCGTAGACCGGGAAGTGGAGGACACCGAACAGGTACTCGGGGTACTCGTCGACCTTCGGGCGCTGGCGGCGTGAGAGGACGTCCTCGAGGTCGAGCGGGTGCCAGCCGAAGCGCTCGGCGAGCAGCGATGCCTCCTCGAGCGTCGGGGCGTCGAGGTGCACCCAGGTCAGGCCGTGGGCATCGAGCTCTGCGACGCGGGGCTCAGCCCGTGTGTCGGCGTCCCTCGCCTGCGTGCGAGGTCTCGGGCGCTTGATGCGGGGAAGGCTCGGCACCGGGACTGAGGGGGTCGTCGACGCTCATGTCAGGGGTTCGCCATAGTACCCGGAAAGCCTTGCGGCGAACCGGTTCCGGCCCCGGCGAGACGGCGAGCTCCGGTGGCATTTTGCGGTCCAGGAGCAGGAATCCGGCGCCGGCCAGGGCGCACGCGGCGGCGGCTCCGGACCAGAGGGCGGTGGGCGAGCGCACTAGCAGCAGGCTTCCCAGTGCCGGGCCTGCGAGGAAGCCGACCTGCCACGCGGACGTGCGGAGCGCCATGTAGCGCCCAAGCAGGTGCGGCGGCGCGAGATCCGCAACCAGCGGGTTGTTCACGGCTCCGTGAAGGCACTCGGCGATGCTGAAGACCACGATCACGCTGCAGAGAGCGATCACCGCCGTCGTACCGTCGAGCCAGCTGCCGGCGGCGAGGACGCCGATACTCGTCGCGCAGAAGATCGCCCCCGCGGTTGCGAGCGCCCGGAGGCGGTTGCGACCGCCGAGCGCCTTGGCGAGGGGGAGCTGCGCAACCACGAGCACAAGCGTGTTCGTGAAGAAGATCGCGCCGATCCCGGCCTCGCTCACCCCGGCGTGCTCCTTCACGTAGGGCGGCAGCATCGTCGCGATCTGCGCGTAGGCCGCCGCGACGAGCACCGCCGTCAGCACGAGCAGCCAGACGAAGACCCGGTCGCGCGCGACCTGCCTGTAGCCTCCGGCCGGGCGCTCGGCGGCCGCAGCGCGCGGAGGCTGCGAAACGAACAGGAGCAGGCCCATGAACGCCACGAACGTGCCCGCATCGACCGCGAAGAGCAGGTCGTAGCTCTCGGGCACCTGCGTGGTCGCGATCAGGCCGCCCACCAGGCCGCCGATTCCGAAGCCGAGGTTGTCGGTGACGCGGGTGAGGGCGTAGGCCGTCGTCCGTTG